>JBDLQQ010000069.1:0-18686 GCA_039800465.1 Verrucomicrobiota bacterium | reverse complement strand
CCAAGAAGGGGGAATCCGGCCCGGTCGGGAAGGTCTCCCCAACCTCCCTGCTCGAGATGGGGACATGCGGGACTGCAACCCCGGGATGGCTGACCTCAGGCATCCGTCCCCTGCCCGCTTGCTGAATACCCCTGGGCGGCGGCCTGGAGATACTGGTCGAAACCCGCATGGGCCCGGGCCAGCTGCAAGACCCCATCCCGGCGGAGCGCGTAGACCTCGACATCGGTCAGGGCCCGGACTGTGGCGGCTCGGGGAACATCCCGCAGGATGGCCAGTTCGCCAAAGAAGGAACCTGCCGGAAGGACTGCAATTCGCTGCTGTGGTCCGCCCCGCAGCACCTCGGCCTGCCCCTTCGTGAGGAAGTACATCTCATCGCCCACATCCCCCTCGTGCACCAGGACCTCTCCCGGCGTGAACTGCCGCACATCGAGACGCGGGATGATGTCCCGCAGGAACTCGCCACTGGCATTCTTGAAGAACGGAACCTGTTCAATGAGGGCGGCCGTGATCGCCCTCATCCGGAGCAGTCCGCGGTCGATCTTGCCCGGGCCCTTGTAGGGCAGCTCATCGATGATGCGGACTTCGGAAGGAACCATGAATGCCGCCAACCGGCCGCCAAGGAAGGCTCGCAGATCCTCTGGGCTGAGGTCGGTGCCGGGCTGCAGGACGACGTAGGCGTGAGGAGCCTCGCCGCAATCGGGGTCGGGAACCCCGATGACGCAGGCCTCCCGGACGGACGGGTGCTCTGACAGTGCCGCCTCCACCTCCATGGGGGCGATCTTGTTGGCGGAACGGACGATCACATCCTTTCGTCGGCCGACAAACCAGAGGTAGCCGTCCTCGTCAAAACGGCCCAGGTCCCCGGTCAGGACCCAACCTTGTCGTAGGGTTTTCCGGGTCATGGCGGACTCGTTCCAGTAGCCGTCCATGATCCCGGGTCCACTGACCCGAATATCCCCGACTGTCCCCACTGGCACGTCAGCCCCGGCTTCATCCACCACAGCCAACTGCATCCCATGTACGGGAGTGCCGACGGACCCCAGCTTCTTGCGACCGAACGGAGGGTTCATGGCATACGGCCCGGTCTCCGTGGAGCCGCACTGCTCCGTCACCGGCACCCCCGTCAGGGTCTCAAACGACTGGAGCAGCCGGGTGGAAACCCGGTCGCCCCCCGACAGGCAGAGACGAAGGCCAGCGAAGTCGCGGGACTGAAGTTCGCGACAGGCCATGAGCTGGGCCAGGCCTGCGGGGGTCAGGGTGAGGAATGTCTTGGCCGGTGGGCGACGGAGGGCCGCGATGTAGTTCTCCACGCTGAATCTCCCCAGCAGGCTCACTCGCCCTCCGGCCCAGAGCGTCGGCAACAACTGGCAGCGCAACGCGAGCGGCCGTGAGATGGACGTCGCGACCAGCGCGACGTCATCCGCCGACAGGGTGACCCGGGACAGGTACTTGAGGACGCTCGTGGACAGGGCTCCGTGGGAGAGCACCACTCCCTTGGGACGGGATGTCGTCCCCGAGGTGTAGATCATCACCGCCGGGGTGTCGTCGGACGGGGCGTCGGCGGGCTGGATGCGTTCGGCTCCGAGCAGGGATTCGAAGGAACGCCGTCTCAAGGTGGAAGATCCGCCCCCATCCCCTACCGAGACCACACGCACCGTCGAACCAAGGACCCCCGCCTCGTCGAGACCCTGGATCCGTTCGTGGTACGCGATGAGGATCGAGGCGCCGGAGTGATTGAGCGCGTAGCCGATCTGCAAGGGGTGGTACTGGTAATCCAGCGGAACCGCCACCAGGCGCATCCGGAAGCAGGCCAGGTAGCAGACGACGATCTCCAACCCATTCGGCAGGAACAGCGCCACCCGGTCACCCTCCTCGAGTCCCATGGCTGCCAGACCCGATGCGAGACGTGAGGTGAGGCGTTCCAGCTCAGCGGCGGTGGTCCATCTGCCGTTGCATTCCAGGAGGGGGCGGTCCGGGACGGTCTCGAGGGACCGCTTCAATAGGTGATGGAGCATGGCGAACGGATCGAGCCGGCGTCTGCACGGAGGGCCTCGTCAGTGAGATTCCTTCACTCAGCGTCGATGGGCGGCGCCCCGACTGTCACGAGCATTCACCCGATCGGGCAGCGGGACGTGCCTGCCCGGATGGGGTCCCGCCCGTCCAGACGGAGATCAGGGCTGGGCCCGCCCCGGTTCCCGAGTGCCGGAACCAGATCGGCCCGTGAGGGAATCCCCGAGTTCCTGTCGGGCCAACTCCACCTCGCGGAGCATCCGACGCACCACGCGCGGATTCCTCTGCGACCGGTCGCGGGTCTCGCCGGGGTCCGACTCGAGGTCGTACAGCGCGAGGCCCATCTTCGTCTGGGTATAGGCGACGGGTTTCCCATCCTTCCCACCGGGCCGCCCCTGCAGGACCCCCACGCCATGGGGCAGGATCAGTTTCCACCTCCCCTGTCTCACGGCCTGGAGTTGGTTCTGCAGGTAGTAGAACCAATAGGTCCTGTCGGGTCCGGGACCCGTTCCGTTGAGCACCGGCCAGACGTCATGTCCGTCGATCCTGTTCTCCGGCAGCGGGGCACCCACCCGATGGGCGATGGTGGGCAGCAGGTCGATGGTCATGAGGGGTTCCTGGCACGAACGCCCGGCGGGGATCCGGCCCGGCCACCGCATGATGCACGGCACGCGGACCCCGCCCTCATACACCGTCCCCTTGCCCTCCCGAAAAGGTCCTGCCGAGCCCGCGTGGTCGCCATAGCTCAGCCAAGGACCGTTGTCCGAGGTGACCACCACCCAGGTATCCTCCTCGAGACCGTTCCTCCGGAGGGCCTCCATCAGGAGTCCCACGGATTCGTCCAGCTCCTCGATCACGTCGCCATAGACACCGCCGGCCGACAGGTTCTGACGACGTGGACTCACGTGGAGCGGGACGTGAGGCATCGAGTGCGCGACATAGAGGAAGAAGGGGGTGTCCCTGTGGCGATCGATGAAGTCGACCGCGCGCCGGGTGTAGCGCTCCGTCAGGAAGCGCTGATCGGGCTGGGTCTCCACGACCTGATCGCCGTCGATGATCGGCAGGGGCGGATAGGTGCCCGGCTTGGCCGTGGGGTGCTTCGTCCACATGTCGTTCGAGTACGGGAGGCCGAGATAGTCGTCGAAACCATGTCGGACCGGGAGGAACTCCCTCTGACTCCCGAGGTGCCACTTGCCGACCATGCCAGTCGCATAGCCCCGGGCCTTGAGCACCTCGGCCAGGGTGGTTTCCCGCGCATGGATTCCCGTCGGGGCACCCGGGAAGAGGGCGCCGTGGATCCCGATCCGATTCGCATAGCACCCGGTCAGGAGCGAGGCCCGCGAGGCGGAACAGACGGGTTGGGACACGTAGAAGCTCGTGAACCGGGTCCCCTCGGAGGCGAGGCGATCGAGGTTGGGGGTCCGGATCTTCTTCGCCCCGAACGCCCCCAGATCGCCCCAGCCGAGGTCGTCGAAGAAGACGATGACGACGTTGGGCGGTCGATCCGCTGCACTCAATCGGCCCACGGCCCAGAGGAGGGCCACGAGCAGGACGGCATGACATCTCATGGGAGCCCCCAAGTCTCCGGGACGGCTCCGGTGAAACCAAGAGCCAAGTCCTGTGGAACCGGGGCACCCCTCCCCGACCTCCCTACTCCAGTGTCCGGCGCGGCATCAGGATCTTGGTGATGAGTCCGGTCCAACCCGTCTGATGACTCGCACCGCAACCCCGTCCGGTGTCGCCGTGGAAGTACTCGTGGAACAGCAGGTGGTCCGAGAAATGGGGATCCCTCGAGAGCTTCGGATGGGCGGCGAGGACGGGACGATGCCCCTGTCCGTCGCGCAGGAAGAGACGCGACAGCCGACGCCCCAGGTCCGTGGCGATCTCGTCGAGCGTCGCATGCCGACCACTGCCCGTCGGATACTCCACCTTGAAGTCGTCGCCGTAGTAGTGGTGGAACTTCTGGAGCGACTCGATGATGAGGAAGTTCATGGGCATCCAGATCGGCCCACGCCAGTTGGAGTTGCCCCCGAACAGGTGGCCCCGGGACTCACCGGGTGCATAGCCGACCTCGAACGACTCGCCGTTGGACTCGAACCGGTAGGGGGACTTCTCGTGGATCTTCGACAGCGAGCGGATGCCGAAGTCCGACAGGAACTCATTGGGATCGAGGACACGGCGCAGGAGGCACTTCATGCGGTGTCCCCGCAGCAGCGACAGGAGGTGCCGATCGCCCCGACCGGTCTCATGCCAACGCGAGACGAGTGCGGCGAGGTCGGGCCGGTGCTCGAGGAACCAGAGCATGCGTTCCTTGAACTGGGGCAGTCGTTCGAGCAGCTCCTCCCCCAGGGTCTCCACGGCGAAGAGCGGGATCAGCCCCACCATCGATCGGACCTTGAGTGGGATGGCGGCCCGGTCCGGGAGCTGGATCTGGTCGTAGTAGAACTCGTCCTGCTCGTCCCAGAGTCCCAGGGCCTCCTCCCCCACGCCGTTGATGGCGGCTGCGATGCCGAGGAAGTGCTCGAAGAACTTCGACGCGATGTCGCCGTAGGCGCTGTTGTGACACGCCAGCTCCAGGGCGATGCGCATCAGGTTGAGCGAGTACATCGCCATCCAGCTCGTCGCATCGGCCTGGTTGATGTGCACGCCTGGAGGAAGCTTCGCGCTGCGATCGAAGACGCCGATGTTGTCGAGGCCGAGGAACCCTCCCTGGAAGATGTTCCTGCCCTGGGTGTCCTTGCGGTTGACCCACCAGGTGAAGTTGAGCAGCAGCTTGTGGAAGACCCGCTCGAGGAAGGCGAGGTCGCCGGGATCCTTCGGGTCGAGGAGCCGACGGGCCTTCCGATCCATCTGGAAGACCCGCCACGTCGCCCACGCATGGACCGGAGGGTTGGCGTCGCTGAAGCTCCACTCGTAGGCCGGCAGCTCCCCATTCGGGTGCATGAACCACTCGCGGGTCAGCAGCACGAGTTGGTTCTTCGCGAACTCCGGATCGATGAGGGCCTGCGGAATGCAGTGGAAGGCGAGATCCCAGGAGGCGAACCAGGGGAACTCCCACTTGTCGGGCATCGACAGCACCTCGCCTGAGTTCAGATGGGCCCAGTCGCGGTTTCGTCCCTGTCGTCGGGATGCGGGCGGAGCGGGTTGGTCGGGATCACCCGTCAGCCACCGGTGGACATGATACCGGTAGAACTGTCGGGACCAGACCATTCCGGCGAAGGCCTGACGCTGGATCCGGCGGGCATCGGGATCGGTGATGCCCTCCTGGAGTCCGTCGTAGAACTCGTCCGCCTCGGCCCGCCGGCGAGAGAGGACGTCATCGAAATCCGCGAAGGGCGAGGTCGACCTCTTCACCTTGGAAGTCTGCTGGCTGCGTTTTCTGCCAGCCACTTCAGCCACCGCCCTCAGGCGGAGTCGGATCTCGGCTGATCCGGACGCGGCGATATTCAGGACATAGTGGGCCGCCACCTTCGTCCCCGTGTGGGCAGGGTTGACCGTGTCGACTCGTCCGGCCACGACCGCCTCGTGGATGCCGTCCTTGAAGAAACCCGTCGGGACGGCCTCCCCGTAGAGCCGTCGCCGATTCGTCTCGTTCTCGGTGAACAACAGGCTGGGTTCGTTCTCGCAGAACAGTTCGTAGTCGGACTGGTAGACCCCGCTGGCATGGACACGGCCCGGTCCAATCTGTCGGAGCTCCGGTTTGGCGATCCCCTTGCGCCACGACCAGATGTTCCGACACCAGAGATGGGGCAGGACGTGCAAGGTTGCCGCCTCCGACCCCCGGTTGTGGACGGTGATCTTCATCACGATGTCGTCCACGGACGCCTTGGCGTACTCGACGAACACATCGAAGTAGCGGTCGTCATCGAAGATCCCGGTGTCGAGGAGTTCGTACTCCGGGGCGTCCTTGCCCCGCCGACGGTTCTCCTCGAGGAGCTGGGCATAGGGAAATGCCTGCTGGGGATATTTGTAGAGGTACTTGAGGTACGAGTGGGTCGGGGTGGCGTCGAGGTAGTAGTAGAGCTCCTTGACGTCCTCCCCGTGGTTGCCCTCGGTGTTGGTCACACCGAAGGGACGCTCCTTGAGGATCGGGTCCTTTCCATTCCAGAGGGCGACGCCCAGGCAGAGACGGGAACGGATGTCACTGATGCCGGCCAACCCATCCTCCCCCCACCGGTAGGCCTTGGATCGGGAATGGTCATGGGGTACCGCGGACCAGGCGTCCCCGTTGGCCGAGTAATCCTCCCGTACCGTCCCCCATTGGCGTTCCGCGAGGTAGGGACCCCAGAGTCGCCACGATTCCCGCCCGTTGGCGTCGGCGATCAGACGCTGCGCCTCTTTGGAGTTCGGATTCATGGGAGAAGAAGGGGGTCACGCGGAGACGCGGAGGAAGGCTGAAGGAATCAGATGGGGACTTTTATTTGGGACTCGTGGGGGTGCCATGGGGTTTCCCCAGATCATGGATGCGCAGGTTTCGGAAGCGGTACACCTGACCCTTCTCCCCATGGTGCTGGAGGGCGATGACGCCGCTCGCATCGGTGCCGTCCTCGACATCGGTCGTGACGACACCGTTGACCTCGATCCGGAGACGACGGCCAATGCAGGTGATCCGGTACCGGTTCCAGTCGTGACGCTTGAACGAATCGACCGCACGGGCGCGGAACGCGGCAACGCTTTCGGCATCATCGCCGATGGGGGAGATGAACCAACCACGTCGCCCCTCGTCATACAGGCCGCCCGACCACTTCCTCTTCTCGTCGCCATCCACCTCGGCCTGGTAGCCCCAGACCCGGTTGGGAGCTACGTGGGCCCGGAACATGATGCCACTGTTCGAGTCTCCGGCGGGCAGGAAGACCTCCCCCTCGAAGATGAAGTCGCCATAGGTCTTCTCGGTCACGAGGAAGAATTTCCGGTCGCCCTGGAGGTGGATCTCCCCATCCGACACCTTCGCCTCACCCCAGGTGAAGGGATTGCGCCACCCGGACAGGTCGCGTCCGTTGGTCATCGGGACCCATCCGTCCTGGCGAACGGCTGCTGCCTTCGGCTTCTCGATCGCCTTGGTTGGATCCGCAACGAGGTCCTCCCCCGTCCCGGAAAGGAGCAGGGCTGCCATCAGTTGGATGCTGCGGCTCCTCAGTGGCCTCAGGGTGGATCGGATGGACAGGATGGAGGTCATGGCTCTTGGGGATTCGTCCTCAACGCGGAGGTCTTCGGCTGACTGAGACTAGGTGCGGGTGGACCCGGGGTCGACTCCCTCGGAGGGTCCGGTGCCGCGGAAGGACCGGGTGAGGGCGTCGGGCAGGACGGGGAGGCCACCGGGTTGGGTGCAGACGTACGCAGCTATGTCCGAGGCAAGACGCAGGGTCTCGGGCAGGGGGCGACCCCGGAGTCGACTGGACAGATAGGCGGCCGTGAAGGCATCGCCGGCACCGACCGTGTCCACGACCGTCACGGTCGAAGCGCGACGAGTCAGCCATTCCCCCGAGCACCAGACACAGCTGCCGAGATGCCCCAACGTCAGGATCACCTCCTCGAGCTGGAAGGCCTCGGCGAGTGCCGCGGTCTGGGATTCCACCGATCCCTTCCACCCAAACCAAGACGCGAGCTGATCGAGCTCGGTGTTGTTGAGTTTGACGATCGTCGCCATCCGGCAGGATTCCGCGACCCGATCGGGCCCATGGAATGGGTCCCTCAGGTTGAGGTCACAGATACGGATCGAGGACAGAGGAGCGGCGGTGACGAGTCTTCGGATCGTGTCACGGCTCGGGTTTGCCCGCTGGGCGAGCGTCCCGAAAACCACCGCATCAGCCCGTTGAACCCGAGAGCTTGCCTCAGGGACCAACTCGAGGGCATCCCAGGCGACGCCCTCATGGATGCAGTAGCTCGGCTGCCCCTGGGAATCCACCTCGACGCCGACCGTGCCGGTCGGAAGGTTCGGATCGGTCTGGAGTCCGGAGAGATCCAGTCCACGCCCTCCGAGGATCTCACGCGCCTGTGCTCCGAGGGAGTCGGATCCGACCCGGGAGACGAGGGTGACGTCGTTGTGGAGGGCGTGGAGGTGACCGGCGAGGTTCGCAGGCGCACCGCCGAGCTGTGGTCCCGAGGGCAGGAGATCCCAGAGGACCTCGCCGATGCTGACCACCCGGGGCGTTCGCATGCGCGGACGAGATGCGGTCTACCGCTGCGCCCGGTTGAGAGGGTCCCAGTACTCGGAATTCTGGAGCGCCTTGGCGTTGCCGGAGGAGGGATCCATCGGGGGATTGATCCGGGCGCTCTTGCGGGATTCGGAGTGCCCATCGTTGAACACCATGACTCCTTGATCCTTGTGCCGGTTGTTGTCCACCCCCTCCAGCCCTTGGCCCTTCTCCATGCCGCTGAACGGCCACCAGAGGCTGCTGCTCCAGTATCCGTCAGCCTTCGGCATCGCGTCTCCAATCAACAGGTTCTGGGAGGGGTTCACGATGGCGGTCCGTTTGAACCACGGTGCGACATCGAAGCGGACACCGCCGACGGTGAGCGAATCCGACCCATAGGGATGCCGGCCGAGGAAGAATCCGTTGTACGCGTAGCCCACCTTGTGGGCGTCGAACTTCCACTCCCATCGGACGCCCTTGTCGAGGCGCTTGCCCTTGATGCTGGGGCATCGGAACAGGTTCGAGTTGTTGTTGCCGTACCCGACGATCGAAGTGCCCCACCAGTTGGTCAGGGCACGGTTGGGATCATCCCCCTGGCCGAGGTTCCGGTGGGCAACGAAGGTGTCGCGGTACTCGTCCGTGTAGAACTGCATGAACAGGGAGATCTGGCGCAGGTTGTTCATGCAGGCCGTCCGATTGGCCTTCTCCTTCGCACTGGCCAGGCCCGGAAGGAGCATGCCGGCCAGGATAGCGATGATGGCGATGACGACGAGGAGCTCGATCAGGGTGAACGCGGCAGCGTGGCGTCGGATCCGGGACGGCATGGGGAGGGTCATCGGAGGAGCAGGCTTGGGGTTCGGCAGGGAGACTGGATCCGAATAGACCCGGGTCGATCCGACGTGTCGAGCGGCAAGCCAGACCTCACCTCGCCGAAGCCTGGGGACGGCCGAGGGTGATCGGTGCCGAAACCCCATTGGTGCTGCCACGCCGATAGCCGGCCGCATCTACCGTCACGTGGAGATACCCCAGACCCTGGAGATGCTCGGCGATCGAACGGAGGCGTTCCGGGGTGCAGAGACGCGGCAGCTCATCCGAGCCGACCTCGATGCGCGCCAAGGCCCCCTGCTTCAGCTCATGGTGGCGGACCCGGACGTCGAAGAATCCCTGGTCCCGGAGATGGCGTTCAGCGGCTTCGACCTGGGCCAGCTTCTCCGGTGTCACCGACTCACCCGTCGGGATCCTCGAGCTGAGACAGGCCATCTGGGGCTTGTCGGCCGTGGGGAGTCCGAACCGGGCACTGAGCACGCGGATCTCGGCCTTGGTGAGCCCGGCCTCCTTCAATGGGGCACGGACCTGGAACTCCGCCGCGGCCTGGGCTCCGGGTCGATGGTCCCCGACGTCACTGGCGTTCTCGCCGTACACCACGGCCTGGAATCCCTCGGCCCGTGCGATCGGGATCAGCTCGGAGAAAAGGGCGTGCTTGCAGAAGTAGCAACGATTGACGGGATTGGAGAGGTACCGGGAATCCAAGAATTCCGCGGTCTGGACCACGCGGAGCGGAAAGCCGAACCGCTCCGCGATGTCACGGGCCTCCGCCAGTTCCTGTCGAGGCAGGCTCGGCGAATCGGCGATGACCGCCAGGGCGCGAACCCCGAGGACCTCCTGCGCCACGTGGGCGAGGAACACGGAGTCGACCCCGCCGGAGTAGGCGACGAGACAGGAACCGATCCCACGCAGGAGATCCCTCAACCGTTCGAGTTTCGCATCCGTGTCCACGGTGTGCGCCTCCCGCGACGGGGTGGTTCCCGCGGATCAGGCCGCGGCCTGAGGCGCCGCGGGAAGCAGGCTGGCGACATCCGCCAATGCGATGGTGTCGACCCGGACCCGGCGTTTTGCGGATTCGCCCGGAAGCTCTGCCTCCGCGCCGACGCCCTTGTTGAGGAGGGCCTGGGCGAACGGGGTGAGGTAGCTGACGATGTTCCGGTCGGCGTCTCCGTCCCACGCGCCGAGGATGTGGATGACCTCCGACTTCCCGGAGTCGAGATCGGTGAGGGTGACGGTGGTGCCCGGCGTGACCGCGTCGGTGCGGGCGCTTGAGAAGTCCGTGCCCCGCGCCTTGGCCATCTGGGCCTCGAGCTCGTGCTTGCGGCGGTTGAGGACCTTCTGCTGCTCCTTGGCGAACTTGTACTCCGCGTTTTCCCGGAGATCGCCGTAGCTCCTCGCGAGGGCGATGTCGCGGACGTTCGCAGGGATCTGCTTCTTGACGAGGTCCTCGTACTCGACCTTGCGCCGCTCGATGCTCGGCCAGCTCACCAGGAAGGTCTTGTCCTCCTTGGTCTGCTCGCCGGTGATCATCTCCTGGATCGCCGGGTACATCTTGACGATGCGGGCGAGCAGGGAGCGCTTGTCCATGTCGTCGAAGCTCGGGCTGAGCTGGAGGGTCCGGGTGAGGTCGCGGATGATCTCGATGTCGGCCGATTCGATGAGGGCCGGGATGAGGGACAGGTCCTCGAGGACGTAGTCGCGGAGGCGGTTGCCCTTCTTCTCGAGGAACTGGTCGCGCTCGATGGCGGACAGCATGGCGCGGAAGAGCTCCGGGTTCAGGAGCTCGGCGAAGAAGTCGCTCCGGTCCTTGCCGAACCAGAGGAGCAGCTCGCTGTTGGCGCCGTGCTGCGAGAACAGCCGCGCGAGGGTGTCCTTGAGCAGCTGACCCCGGTTCTCCTGGAGCAGGATGCGCGCGCACTCGCCGGCCAGCTTGGCCGGGACGTCGTTGATGAGCAGCACGATCTGGGCGGCCCAGTCCGGGAAGTTGTCCCGGAAGGACTCGAGGGCCCGACGGTGCTTGGCCGCGGGGATCTCCTCGAAGAGGTCCCGGATGCGGAGGCGCTGGTTCCAGATGTCCTTGGCGGCAACCTCGCCGGCCGGCGCGGGAATCGATGTCGCCTGACGGAGCTCGTCGCGGATGAAGATGCCCTCGAGTGCCTCGCTGGGACGGGTCGTCAGATGGGTCCCGATCTCCGTGTTGAGCTGGTCGAGGACCTCCGCCAGGAACGCCTTGTCGGGCAGGTCGGCCAGGTTCTTCTGGATCTCATTGGCGACGACCACGCGGGCCTTCAAACCCTTGGCCGCGCGGAAATCCCGGATCAACCGGTCCGTGAGGTGCTGTTCCTCGGCCTGGTAGACGATGGGCTCGGCCTTCTTGATCGGGACGAGGAAGTGCCCGTCCTTCTTGAGCTCGGTCTTCGCCGCCTCCCACCACTTCTTCCAGTCGCTCTGGATCACATCCGGCACGAGGACGGCCTGGATCTGGTCGACCGTCGCCTTCCCACCGAAGCTGTCGAGGACCAGCTTGACCACATCCAGATGATGCAGCGCCGCCATCTGCTGGAGCCCCTTCAGATCGGAGTGTTTCTTGGCGAGGATGTGGTCCTTCGGGATCGGCTTCAGCGACTCCGTGGCGAAGGCCAGGTCCAGGGCGTGGCCCGGCTTGTTGGCAAAATCGATGACGAGACGGCCCGCGATGCCGTCGAGGGTCCGGATCTTCCCGAAACCCCAGCTGCGGTGTTGTCCGAACCCGGCCTCCAGCAGCGCCGTCAGCGGGGCGACGTGCTTCGACTGGATCTTTCCGGCGGCAACCAACTGGTCCATTTCCTCTTTCATGAGCTAAAAACTGGCTCCTCAACGGAGGACGGGCAGTATGCCTTCCCGATGGTTTCCGCACCAAGAGAATTTGCCGTCCTGTTTCTTGTCCGACAGGAGCAGCCGGGTGATTTCGCGGAGCGCCGACTCGAGAAGGACCGCGTGTTCACGGGCCTCAAACCAACCGATCGGCGACTCGCCCAGGAGCTCGTCCTCGGCGTGCTCCGCTGGCGGGAAACCCTCGACGAACTGATCGCCGAGCGCACCGACGGACGCCCGACACCGCTGGTTCCGAGGATCCTGCTCCGTCTTGGGATCTATCAACTCCTCTGGCTGGACCGGATCCCGGACCATGCCGTGGTCCATGACTCCGTGGAACTCTCGCGGCGCCTCGGATTCCCGGCCCAGTCGGGCTTCGTGAATGCCGTCCTGAGGAACGTGATCCGGGATCGGGAAGCCACCCGGCAGCGGCTCGAGCACCTGCAGCGCACGGAGCCGGCACGAGGATGGTCACTCCCCTCGTGGCTCGTCGCCCGATGGGCGAGCCGGTACAGCCCAGACGAACTCCAGACGCTCTGCCGTCGGGTCAACACGCCCCCTCCGCTCTTCGCCCGGATCAACCGGCTGAAGACCACCCCCGAGCAGATCCTCAGCCGATGGGATTCCGAAGGGGTCCACCACGAGGAACGGTGCCTCGACTGGGTCGAACCCGGTTCCGTCCACGAACTGTCGGGGGGCGCCACCCTCTCCGGTCTCGGGAGTTTCCTGGACGGAGGATTCTACGTCCAGGACCCCAGCACCCTTCTGGCGGTCCGGGAACTCGATCCCCGTCCAGGCGAATCCATCCTCGACCTCTGTGCCGCACCGGGCGGCAAGACCCTGTACACCGCCGAGCGCCTGGGGAATGCGGGGCGGATCGTCGCGCACGACACCTCCGAGGGTCGACTCGCCCTCCTCCGCGGGAACGCACTCCGCCTCGGAGCCACCTGCGTCTCGGCAGTCTCCTCCCTGCCTGCTCCCTTTCCAGAGTTCGACGGCATCCTCGTGGACGCTCCCTGCTCGAACACCGGCGTGCTGCGCCGACGGGTGGAGCTGCGGTGGCGCCTCGACCCGGCTGAATTCCAACGATTGGCGGAGGTCCAGGTCGCCCTTCTCGATGACGCGGCCCTTCGGATCCGACCCGGCGGACGGATCCTCTATTCCACCTGCAGCCTCGAGCCCGAGGAGAACGGTGACGTGGTCCGCCGTTTCCTGACGTCGCATCCCGGGTTCACGGTCGAGACCCAGCGCACCCTCGATCCCGTCCGGGACGGGGTGGATGGCGCCTTCGTGGCCCGGCTGAGAGCCCCGGGCTCGTCAGGTCCCCGTGGATCAGGTACTCCAGCCGTCGTCTGATGCCGCGGTTTTCCGACAACTTCCGAGAACGGGTCCGATCCGCGAGCGACATCGTGGATGTCATCGGCGCCTCCATCCCGCTCAAGCGCAACGGGGCCAACTTCGTGTGTCTCTGTCCGTTCCACCGGGAGAAGTCGCCGAGCTTCAACGTCAATCCGGCCCGTCAGATCTTCCACTGCTTCGGCTGCCAGGCGGGGGGGGACGTCTTCAAGTTCGTCCAGATGTACGAGAACATCTCGTTCCCAGAGGCGATCGAGCGCCTGGCTGAACGGGCCCGGATCCCCCTCGAATACGAGGCGGGAACCGGTGCGCCGGAGAACCGGGGTCTCAAGGACGCGCTGTTGAAGCTGCACGAGGCGGTGTGTCTCCGCTGGCAGCAGTGTCTCGCCAATGAGGCCGCCGGGGAGCTGGCCCGGAACTACCTCACCAAGCGGGGTGTCTCGCCCGAGACCGTGAAGGAGTTCCGACTCGGCGCGGCACCGGAGGCCTGGGACGACACCGTGAACTGGGCGAAGTCCAAG
Source organism: Verrucomicrobiota bacterium (assembly GCA_039800465.1). Lineage (GTDB taxonomy): Bacteria > Verrucomicrobiota > Verrucomicrobiia > Limisphaerales > UBA9464 > UBA9464. The sequence continues at coordinate 4,987 of JBDLQQ010000069.1, read as the reverse complement.
GGCTTCGACGAATCCCTGTGCGAGCAGGCCGGCCTCATCCTCCGGAAGGCCGAGACCGGGAGGGTCTACGACCGTTTCCGGGGTCGGCTGATGTTCCCGATCTGCGACGAACAGGGGCGGGTGATCGCCTTCAGCGGCCGGGTGCTCCAGGGCGACGAGAAGACCGCCAAGTATGTGAACTCGCCCGAGACCCCGATCTTCACGAAGGGCAAGACCCTGTTCGCCCTCGACAAGGCGCGTCGGGCGATCCTCGACGCGGGTCACGCGATCGTCTGCGAGGGCCAGCTCGATACCATCGCATGCCATGCGGCCGGGATCCGCAATGTCGTCGCCCCACAGGGGACCGCCCTGACACCGGATCACGCGCGGGTCCTCCGCCGGTATGTCGAGGAGGTCGTGCTGTGCTTCGATGGCGACAAGGCGGGGCGCACCGCCAGCGTCCGGTCCTTCGATGGGCTCCTGGGCTCCGGGCTTTCGGTCCGGGTCGCGTCGATCCCTCCTCCGGACGATCCCGACAGCTACATCAAGAGCCACGGGGCCGAGGCGTTCCAGGGCATCCTGACCCGTGCCGAGGGGTACTTCGACTTCTACCTCCGACACCTCCTCGAGGAGAATGATGCGACCACCGACCGGGGACGGGCGGTGGTGGTGCGCTCCGTCGGGGAGGCGGTCCAGAAGACCGGCAACGCCGTGTTGATCGACACCTATGCCCAGAGGGTCGCACAACGCCTCGGAGTGGACCCCACCGCCGTCCGGGCCGAATTCCGCAAATCCAAGGCCGTCACTCCCCGATCGGAGGAACCGACCCCATCCCGGGCCCCGGCAGCCATTCCCGCGCAGCCGCCCTCCGACCTGGAGCTCTGGCTGCTCAAGTATCTCCTGACGACTCCCACCCTCGCCCATTTCACCGCGGTACACCTCGACCCGGGCTGGATCCGCCATGAGACGGTTCGACGGATCCTGGTCCTCCAATTCCAGTCTCCGGGGGACATCGCCGGCATGCTGTCCCACCTGGAGGACGATGAGTTGGCCCGGTCGATGGTGACCGAGGCGGCGAGCGAACGTCGGACCCTGCCGAATCCGGAGACGGCTCTTGCCGACACCCTGGTCCGACTGAGGAACCAGTGGCTCGACGAACGGATTGGGAACACGACCCGGACCCTCGCCGACCCGGCCCTCGAGGACAGCGAGCGTCTCGCCCTCCTCACGGAGCTCCAGCGCCTCCGGGCCTCCAAGCGCCTGCCCCTCCAACCACTCGACCCTGCTCAGCCCGGAGGCGATGTGGAGCCGGAACCCGAGGGCTGAGCTCCTTCCGACCACCCGGGGTACCGTGGACTCGTTCTCCATTCCCCATTTCCCGTCGGAACCCCTCCTTCATCCCACGCGTCGGGCTCCTTGCCCGCGCCGCCCGGGATTCCTAGTGTCCGCCCATGCAGTTGACCACCGAACAGCAGCAGGTCGCCCGCCAGTGGCTCGCCGACGGGATGAAGTTGTCCGAGTTCCAGCGCCGCCTGGAGACGGACTTCGGCCTGCGCCTGACCTACATGGACGTCCGGATGCTGGTCACCGACCTGCAGGTGATGCCGAAGGATCCCGAGCCTCCCAAGACGGCACCTGTCCCGGAGGCCGCCAATCCCTCCCCGCTCGCTCCCGCTGAGCCTGAGCCCGTCGGAGGCGTCAAGGTGACGGTCGACGCCGTCACCCGCCCCGGCGCCATGGTCAGCGGCAAGGTGACGTTCAGCGATGGACAGAAGGCGACGTGGCTGCTCGACACGACCGGTCGGCTCGGTCTGATGCCCGACACCAAGGGCTACCGCCCGAGTGCTGCGGACGGTCAGGAGTTCCAGATGGCCCTCGAGCAGGAACTCGTCCGGATGGGCATGTGATTCGGAGCCGTTCCTCGGACCCCAATCCGGGACTTCCTGCCATCGGACAGGGTCAGGCCTCCAGACTCCTTGGACGGCCCAGGACCAGACTCGCCAACATGGCCTGACGGGCCGTCGTCGGATTCCGGAGACCCTGGACCCAACCGCCTTGGCCCGCGGGCGACCGGACGCTCGAGGAGGTGGCCGACGTCGCTGTGACCGGGACCATATGGCGGACCTGTCCGCCCACCCGATCCATCATCTTGCGGACGCGCTCCTCCAGGTTGATCGAGGAAATCGACCTTTCGCCGGACTCCACAGCCGTGCTCAACGAGGACGATGGCGTGGAGGCCGATTCCAGGTTGCGCATCAACAGCACTTCGACCGACGCGTTGTGATCGATGGGATGTTCCACCGTGGTGCGGACGGGTTCCCAGGTCGGCTGCGGTTCCGGGGAGGGGATGTATTCATGCGAGGGCACCGGCGGAAGAATGGGGGGGGACGGCTGCGGGACCCGTCGTTGCAGGACGTGCTCGAGTTCCTGTTCCCACGGACTGGAGGGCCTCGGCATGACAGGAGGCGTTGTCGTCACGGATCCGGGACGGACGTAGCGCCGGAGCACCCGGGCTCCCGACTCGACCTCGGTCCCCTCCTCGAGGACCTCCGGACTCCGGTCCCATCCGCCCGGCTCGGACCGGTCGGATCGCTGGCTGCGTTGGAGGGCGCGCTGGATCAGGGAGACCAGCAGGAAGAAGACGAAGACAAAGACCGGGATCAATGGCTCCCAGGAGGCGGCTAGGAAGAGGTCCATGGGGTGACCCGGGCTCACCTACTTGGTCTCAGGGGCCCCGGCGATGTTCTCGCGCATCGAGGTGTCAGCCTGGAGGTTCTTCATCCGGTAGTAGTCCATCACGCCGAGGTTCCCGGTGCGGAACGCCTCCGACAGGGCGAGGGGCACCTGCGCTTCGGCCTCGACCACGCGCGCCCGCATGTCGGCCACCTTGGCGATCATCTCCTGCTCCAGGGCCACGGCGTTCGCTCGTCGGACCTCCGCCTCGGCCTGGGCCTTCAGCTTGTTCGCCTCGGCCTGCTCCGCCTGGAGCTTCGCACCCACGTTCTCGCCGATGTCCACGTCGGCGATGTCGATCGAAAGGATCTCGAACGCGGTGTTCGCATCGAGGCCCTTCTCAAGGACGGTCTTCGAGATGCGATCCGGATTCTCAAGCACCAGTTTGTAGGTCTCGACCGATCCGATGGTCGAGACGATGCCCTCGCCGACGCGGGCGATGATGGTCTCCTCCGTGGCGCCGCCGACGAAGCGGTCGAGGTTCGTGCGCACCGTGACCCGGGCACGGGCCTTGATGACGATGCCGTCCTTCGCCACCGCATCGATGGTGGTCTTCCCGGAGACCGGATTCGGGCAGTCGATCACGCGCGGGTTGACGGATGTCTTCACGGCGTCGACGACGTTCTTGCCCGTTCCCTTGGTGGCGAGGTCGATCGCACACGCCCGGTTGAAGTCGAGATGGATGCCCGCCCGCTGCGCTGCGATGAGCGCCTGGACGATCATGTCGACATTGCCGCCCGCGAGGTAGTGGGTGGACAGGTCATCGATGGTGAGAGGCAGGCCCGATTTCACGGCCGTGATGCGGTTGTCGACGATGTACCCCACCGGGATGCCGCGGAGCCGGAGGGCGATGAGTTCAACGAGGCCGACCGGTGCCCCGGAGGCCATCGCCCGGAGCCAGATGGATCCGAAGCTGGCCATGAGGAACAGGAACGAGAGGCCGGAGACACCGAGGATCGCGACGACGATGACGGAACCGATGTCGAGCTGGGCAGCGAGAAGGCTTTGCATGAGGAGGTGGTTGGAGTTCTTGGAAATCTTGGGGCCGGATCAGGCGGCACGGACAAGGACCCGCGGCCCATCGACGCTCAACACCCGGATCCGGTCGCCCTTGTCGAGGGGCTCACCCGAGGTCACGACGTCGACCCGTTCGGCTCCGAATTGGGCCAGGCCACCGGGACGCAGCGGGGTCAGCGCGACTCCATCCACCCCGACCAGATGGGTCTTGGCGGCCGTCTCTGCAGGGATCACGCGATCCGATCGGACACTCCGTCCGAAGCGGGTCTCCGGGAGTCGTTTCAGGTACCACCATGATCCGAGCAATGCGATCGACAGGAGGGCAGCGAGGCTCCCATGCCCGATGCTTGCCCCGTATCGGCCATAGATGAGGACAACCGCGATGGCCCAGAAGACGAGACCGACCGAACCGGAGACCAGATGGGGGAGGATGGGCTCCACCATCAGGAGGACGGCACCTGCCACCAGGAGAAAGACGATGGGCTCCATGACGCCCGAGGCTAGAACGGGATTCCCCACCAACAAGGGGAAAGAGCCAGAGGGAGCCCACCCGTCACCATCTCGACCCGCCACGCGTCACCAACCCGTGAAGGCAGACGGGTTCCTTTGATGCCCCAGACGATCCCGTCCTGCCCTTCTGGTCCGCTTGATCCTTGCGGGCGAGATGGGGACCCAACGGAGTGGATCCCTACCGAGGCGGGGTCATGCCCGTCCCCATCTCAATCCCGCCACGCGAACTCACCGTTCTGGACAGACCAGTCATTGCCGAAATAACCCGCACCGAGGACCGCTCCCCAGCCCTGCTCCAGCGTCGCTGGGCCGAATACCGTCAGGTCCGGCAAGGCGACCCCAGCCAGGAAATACGGGAGCCGGTCCGCCAGCCGCATCCCCACCACACCGGAACCGGACACCACTCCGACCGACGCCACATCGCTATCCCGCCGCGGCTGGAGGAACAGACAGCAGAGATCCGTACCGGTCGTCTCCCGGTCCCCCACGCGGACTGAACCACGCCGGACCTGCACCGGGCTATCCCCGAGCAGCTCCTTCCATGCGCCGTTGCTGTCCGCATTGCCGTACAGGATGACGCCGCGATCCCGATATCGTCGCGCCTCGAAGGCGGTGTCCGGAATCATCTCGAGGCTGGCGTTCCCCCGATACCAGAAGCTCTCGGAGTCGAACCGCGCCTTGGCGATTGCCCAGGCGTTCTCCTCGGGAGTCCCGCGGGTGCCATAGACCAGCAGGACGCGATGGCCGA
>JBDLQQ010000068.1:0-5911 GCA_039800465.1 Verrucomicrobiota bacterium | reverse complement strand
CGGCTTGTGGGAAGATCCGCATCTCACCGCCTCCCGTCGCATCGCAGCTGAGGAAGAATGGGTATTCGGGGATGACATTCAGGAGGGCCATCATGCCGCCATCCTCGTGGAATAGGTTGTGGCAGTGGTACACGCCCTCTCCCAAGGTCGGTTTCCATCGGATGCGGAACACGCTGATGGTATGGGGATCCATGTACCAGACGTCCTGGTCGAAGAAATGGGGTGGCAGGGTGTATCCGGGTTCCCCCAGCCGGTAGGCCTGGGCCTGGAAACTCTGCATGTGGAGGTGGATCGGATGGGGGATCGGATCGAGGTTGGTCACGGTCCATTCCTCCACGCGGTTGGCCCTGGGCTGGAAAACGGGCGCGTTCGGGAAGACCTGCCCGTTGATCTGGAATTGCCTCTCCTGCCCGATCACCGGGGATTGGAAGGTCACCGATCGGGAGACGTCGACCATCTCCAACGCCAGGGTCTTGTACTGCGAGGTGGGGCTCGTCAGGATTCTGTCCTTCCAGTCCGCTGGATCTCCTCCCCGGCCGCTGCCATGGATCCGGGCGATGGGTTGGGTGTATTCCGTGGTGAGGTCAGTGGGTTGGATCGCCGTGGCCACGAAATATTGGATCTGCCCCTCCCTGGGCGCGGAGATGATCTCGGAAACCCGCTTGCCCGGTGCCAAGGCCACACGGGCTTTCGGGACCGTCTGGGGAAAGGCTTCGCCATCCTGCGCCGAGTAAAAGGTCTCCGTGTTTGGGGATTGAATCCCGTTCCAATCCCACTCCGCCGGAATGAGGGAGACCGGCTGGAAGGTCCGGATCAGATCCCGCACATCGAGCTGCAGCCCGATCCAGAGTTCATAGGGGCTCCGCATCCGGATGTCCGGCATGTATCGGCCGTTGATCGTCAGTTGGAAGTGGCCGCTGTCGACGGAGGTGAGGGGGACGAGGGTAGGCCGCCCGGTAGTGGGATCCGGTTGCACCGACTGCGCCTGCACCATCATGAGGCGCGTCGGAAGCGATTCGATCTGGTCGATGTTGTTCCGCCGATCGCCGACAACCAGGAAACCAGCCAGTCCGCGGTAGACCTGGTCCGCCGTGTACCCATGCCGGTGGGGATGATACCAGGAGATCCCGGGCTCCGTGTCCGAGGGTATCTCGTACTCGTGGAGGTTTGACATCCCGGGAGGGATGGAGAGCAGGACGTTGTCGGCATTGCCCGAGGGGGAGATGACCAGTCCGTGGGTGTGGAGATTGGTAGGTTGGCCGGGCAAGCTGTTCTTGAGCCGGATGCGGAGCCGGTCACCGGGCTGGACGGCGAGGGTGGGTCCCTGGGGTCCGTCCCCAGACGAGGCTCCCGTGGACGACGCACCGGTGTGGATGGTCCAGGCGTAGGTGTAGAACCCATCCACGAGGGTCGGAATGCCGGGAGCCAGCGGCGATGCGGGATTGGCGAGTTCAATGACCTGGGAGCTCGGATGGGCCTCCAGCGTGATGTCCAGCAGCCCATCGACGCTCCGGAGTTCCACCGGGTCGGCCAGTTCTTCCGTCTCCACCCGGACCCGGAAGAACCGGGATTCCCCGCCGATCGGGACCTCGAGGCTATCGACCGTTCCGGCAACCGTGTGGACGGCCAGGTCCGTCCAGACGGGCTTTACGAGGTTCTGGCATCCCTGCCAGAGGATTCGGCGGGCATCGGATCCGACGACCGCTTCCAGCCGGGCGGTTCCCCCTGCCGGGAGCGTCTTGATCGCGATCGCCGAGGCCTGTGACACCTCGGACCAGGTGCTGGTGAGGATCAAGAGGAGGATCAACGGGAGGGAGCGGGCGATCATGGTTTCGGAACCCTGTGTATCGCATTCGGAGGAACCCGACTCAACGGGCAAGTTCTCTAGGAGCACCTCGTGGCACGCTCGCGCCGCCCCTGCCAGTTCCGGAGAGGGTTCAATCGGGGTGACGCCAGACCCCGCGTGCATTGAAGGCCATCCCGAGTTGGGATAGCTTCCGTGCATGCCGACACTTTTCCGCCGGCTGGGAACCACGAGCCACTGTTCACCGCTGACGCGCCGTCTCAAGGCGGCGGGCCTCGGTGACGGGCAATCCCTGATGCGTCTCGCCGTGCAGCGCGGGTGTCGGTACTATCAGGATTCAGTGACGGGAACGGTTTTGGAGCCGGGCACGGACCGGATTTCAAACGAGGAATTGTGCATTGGCCTGCTCCATGGCAGCCAGGATTGGTCTCCAGCCCTGATTCGAATGGGCGCCGCCATGCTGGGGGCCCATGGGAACAGACCCGACCAGATCGTCCGATTGGCTCGGATGGAACGTTCCGAGGCGGTTGTCCGGGAGTTGGCCAAGGTTGGGAATGATGTCGAACCGGACAATCGGCTCTGGTCGTACCTGCTGGAACACCTTCCCGAGCGTGGCGCCATCCCTGCGGGAGTGCTGCCCCACCCGACTCGTTTCTTTGCCATGACCGCGATCACCCGCGAGGGGCGTGGAATCCGCAGGCAGTGGATCCGTCCCAACGGGAGCCATGGATAACGCCTCCAGGATCCTCCTGTGCCTCGACCGGCATCTCGACCATGAGGTCCAGCTGATCCTCTATGGTCGTGCGGCCATCCAACTCGGTTTTCCCAACGCGCCGGAAGCGGTGGCGAGATCTCTGGATGTCGATGCGATCATCCCCTCCAGCCGTGTGGATGCGCTGGCGGCAGACCATGGGTTCTGGGATGCGCAGCAAGCCGCGAATCTGGAATTGGAGTCTGACGGGCTCTACATCACGCACCTTTTCCCATCCGAGATGGTCATCCTTCGCGGCGACTGGCTGGATCATCTGGTTGCCTTGGATAGGCCAACCCCCCGTCACCTCCGATTGTTCCGCCCCGATACTGTAGACCTGGTGCTGACGAAGATGATGCGAGGTCTGGATCCTTCGGACCTCGAGGACGCTGCCTTTCTCTGCCGGGAGGGGAAGTTGTCCCGTTACGAACTCGAGGCTGCTTTCAGGGGCGCTGTGGTTCCGCCGATACCGGAGATCCTCCAATCTTTCGAGACCTGCCGACCGATCATCCTTGGGTTCGGTACCGATCCGTAATGCAGAGTGAGGGGCTTCAGGCTCCGTCTCGATCCGCATCAGGAGATCCGGCCCCTCCGGGCTTGGCGGACTCCTCCGCCTCTCCGCCGAGCTGGGTCCACCAGTGGTGGTACAGGCGCTCAAGCGTCTCCGCTGGATCCTCCACGAGGAGCGCCTCGCGGATCTTCGTCGCATACATGCCGAAGGAAAGGGGCGGCACGTGCGGCACGGGGCGCATCCGGACCTCGCGTCCCTCCTGCCGGAACTCCCCGAGGAATCGCTGGGCCCCCTCCACATCTAGGAATGTCTGCACCGCGTCCCGTCGTGCCTCGCGCAAGAGCACGTGGTCGGGCTCGTGCTCGGACAGCACGTTGAACAGCACCTCGGAGGACCACTGAAGCTTCCGGACGGACTTCTGTTCCCCGAAGAAGTTCCGGTAGACCATGAGCCCCGTCTGGGCGGCGTTGCGGAAGTGGTATTTGAGGAGGTCCGAACGCGAGAGGGAGGCCTCCAGTTCCTTCGCGAATCCCGACGGATCCAGGAGCGCGGGGAAATCCGCGGGCTGCAGGCGCTGTCGCGGCGACACCGTCAAAACGAAGCCGTAGTCGTCGGTGGAAGCCAGCGCGTTGCCACCGCGCAGACGGGACAGTCGGAGGGCCAGGACCCGGCTCAGGGCGTCGTTGGCAGCGCGTCCGATCAGCGAGTGGAAGAAGTAGTGGAGGGCCACGGGGCCGGGTGACGGTGCCTCCGGGAGGATGCGTGCCACGGGGCCCAGACGCAGCTCCTGCTGACGGGGCCCCGATCGACGACGCACGGGCTGCGACGGTGGCGTCTCCGGCAGGGGTGAAGGTTCCGCGAACTCCTCGACCAGCAGGAACTCGCGGGTCGGGATCTCGCTGATCTGGTGCTGCGCCGCATGGATCCTCAGGAGGATGGCGGCGTTGGGTTCCTCGCACTCCAGGCGCCGGGCCACCCACGGTGCCAGTCCCGGGCTCTGTTCGAATGGGATGGATTCCAGACGTGCCCGCAGTTCCGATCGGAACCGGGAGATCTCGAGTCCCACTCGATTGGAGAGCGGCATCTTGTTGGCCCCCCAGCGGGGTACCGTCGGCACGGTGCCGTCGGCCCGGCTGACCCACGCCTCCATCGTGCCGATGCGATCCAGACGCAGTGCACGGCCTCCGAGTGCAAACACGTCGCCGACGCGCAGCTGTCGCAGGAACGATTCCTCCACGGTGCCGAGCTGCGAGTTCCGGAGCAGGATCCGCACGACCCCGTCGTTCGGAATCGTCCCGATGTTCTGGAGGAAATCGCGTCGGACCGATCCCGCCCGGGCCTCGAAGGTCCCCCGTGTCTCGTCAAGGACGATCTTCCCAAACACCTCCGTGTACTGCTGTCGCAAGGCCCGTCCGCCCCCGGCCAGGAACTCGAGCACGGCGTCGAGATCCGTCCGGGACAGGTTCCGGTAGGGCCAGGCTCTCCGGACGAGGTCGAACGCCTCTTCGATCGGGGTCTCCCCCAGACAACCGAGGCTCATGACATGTTGTGCGAGCACGTCGAGCGGCGCTTCCGGGATGCGGATCTCGTCCAGATGTCCGCGTCGGGCCAGGAGTGCGGTGGCGGCGCACTCGACCAGGTCGTTGACGTTGGTGGCCATCAGCAGGCCTCGACTGACCTCCTTCAGCGTGTGTCCCGCGCGGCCGGTCCGCTGCAGGGCCTTGCTGACGCCCTTCGGGGTCGAGAGCATGACCACGAGGTCGATGCTCCCGATGTCGATCCCGAGCTCGAGTGACGTGGAGCAGACCACGCAGCGCAGTTCGCCGCGCTTCAGCTGGTCCTCGACCTGGAGTCGGACATCCCGGTCGAGGCTGGCGTGATGGCATTCGATCCGGTCGGCGAGTTCCGGAAGCGTCTCCTTGAGCCAGTAGGTGGCGGATTCGGCACCGCTCCGGGTGTTGGTGAAGACGAGGGTGGTGCGGTGTTTCCGGATGAGCTGGGCGAGGTTCCGGATCATCCGGGCACCGCTGAACCCCGCGAGGGGGTAGGGACTCTTCTGGAGCGGCGTGTAGACCCGGAGGTCGAGGCGCTTGATGGCGGAGACATCCACCACACGACACGGGCGTCCCCCGCCGGACAGGAAGGCGGCGATGCGGTCGAGCGGGTGGACCGTCGCGGAGAGCCCGATGCGCTGCAGGGGGCGTCGATCCGGTTGGGCTTTGCGGATGAGAGCCTCGAGCCGCTCGAGGCTCAGGCTCAGGTGGGAGCCCCGTTTGGACTCTGCGAGGGCATGGACTTCGTCGACAATCACCCAGCGGATCCCCGCGAGGTGCGGGAGCCAGCGGTCCTGGCTCAGCATCAGGGCGAGGCTCTCCGGCGTCGTGAGCAACAGATGCGGGGGATTCTCGAACTGCCGACGGCGTTCTGCGGGATCGGTGTCCCCGGTGCGGAGCCCGACCCGGATCGGGGCCTCGCCTCCATAGCTGGCCCGGAGGGGTCCGCTGAGGTTCTTCTCCAGATCGTATCCCAGCGCCCGGAGCGGGGAGAGGTACAGGGCCTGGATGCCGGCGGGTGGCGTGCCCGAGGCCAGTTCGCGGGCGAGCCGGTCCAGGATCGGGAAGAACGCCGCGAAGGTCTTGCCGGTGCCGGTGGGGGAGACGATCAGGACGGATTCACCCGCCTCGATGAGGGGCCAGGCTGCTGCCTGGGGCGGCGAGGGCGTCTGGAAGGTCTCCCGGAACCAGCGGGCCACCGGGGATTCCGCGTCGGGCGACGGCCGATCCACGCCCCGGTTCGGCGCGCGCGGATCGGGTGTTGCCTGGCCCTTGGGCATTGGATCCCGACA
>JBDLQQ010000067.1:0-3554 GCA_039800465.1 Verrucomicrobiota bacterium | reverse complement strand
AGCCCTCCACCGTCGCCCTCGCGGCTCTCGGTGTTGCTGGCCTCTTCGTGATGGCTCGTCGTAAGAGCTGATTCGAAAGCTTCTTCAAGACCGCCCTGGAAACAGGGCGGTCTTTTTTTTGCCTACTCTCTGGGCTGGCGACCACGGAATCACACCTGCCATACGTTCGAATTTACAGCGGCATCCCCATCCTCCGATCTCATTGCTTCCGCTCACCATGAATGCCGCACTGATCGTCGCTGCTGGACGTGGCACCCGAATGGGGGGCCACGTGGATAAGGTCCTGCTCGAATTCGAAGGGGTCCCGGTTGTGGGGCACACGTGGCGGCGCTTCGAGGAATGTGAAGCCATATCGGAGATCATCCTCGTCGTTCGCGATGGGATGCAGGATTCCTTCGGTGCCTTGGGGGCGAAGATGGGGTTCAGAAAGCCCCATCGGTTTGTGGCGGGTGGCGCCGAGCGGCAGGACTCGGTTTGGAATGGGCTTGGCGCCCTGTCACCGGGCGTCGACCTGGTCGCAATCCAAGATGCAGCTCGTCCCTGTACCTCGGTGGACTTGATCACCCGGTGCCTCCAGATCGCGCAGGCATCAGGTGCTGCGGTCGCTGCACAGCGGGCCACGGACACCATCAAGGAATCCGACGGGGGCATGGTCATCGCAAAACATCTGGACCGCTCCCGGCTCTGGAGTGTCCAAACCCCTCAATGCTTTCAACTGCCGGTCATCCGCAGGGCGTTGGAGACCGTTCGCGCCTCTGGGAGGGTGCTCACGGACGATACCGCCGCTTGCGAACTCATCGGTCAACCCGTGCAGCTGGTTGAAAGCACGGATCCGAACCCCAAGATCACGACTCCGGCTGACCTCCCGCTCCTGAGAGCCTTGCTGGCCCAGCAGCGCGACTGAAACGCAATCCAGGCATCTGGAGCCGGTTCAGCTGACGGGGAGCAGGGACACCCGCTCGTTCCGGTCGTTCCGAGTCACGCCCTGAGCCCGTGGGTCGAGGCTGAGGACTCCATCGACGAGAAATGCATACCGGTGGTGGCCATGTTTCAATTCGAGGGTGATGGACCACGACTTGTCGAAGCCCTGAGTCATGGGATGCTTCGTCGGATCCCACCCATTGAAATCGCCGACCAGACTCACGGATCGGGCTGTGGGGGCTTGGAGCAGGAAGTTGACCGCACGCAGTGTCTTCAGCTTCGTCATGTCGGAATCTCCCGCATCTGCGGGGCGGAAACGATTGTGGCTTAAGTGCTTCCGCGCAAGCGTGTTCAGTGGGGTGATGGCACCAGGGTCTTTCGCGCGGAATCGCTTCCCATGCTGCGATGGAATCCTCAAGGATGCTCTGATGAGCCTGCGTAAGACCAAGATTGTCGCTACACTGGGACCGGCGTCGTTCGCGCCCGAGAAGGTGGACGCCCTGATGCTGAAAGGAGCCAACGTCTTTCGCATCAATTGTTCCCACGCCAAGCCAGACCAGATTCGCTCATCGGTTGCGGCAGTCCGAGCTGCCGCGCGTGCCCGTGGAGTGTCGACCAGCGTCTTGATGGATCTGCAAGGGCCAGCCATTCGAACTGGGGATGTGGCGACTCCGGTCCGCCTCCATCCTGGTGACAAGGTGGCGTTCATCCAGCCCGGGGAAACGTGTGCGTCGCCCATCTCTTTCACGGTGAACCATCCCCAGTTTGCCCAGGATGTGGAGGTGGGACGGGTGTTGCTTGTCGACAGTGGAGAAATCCAAATGCGGATCCTGGGGAAGACATCAACCCAGGTGGAATGCGAGGTTCTCAACGAGGGAGCCATGGGAAGTCGGCGCCACATCAACCTGCCCGGGGTGCGGGTTTCCCTACCCGCGTTGACGGACAAGGATCGGGCGGATGTGGCCCTTGGTATCGAGCTGGGTGTGGATTTTCTGGCACAGAGCTTCGTCCGGGAACCGGAGGATGTCCGGGAGCTGAAATCCCTGCTCAAGGGGGCTCAGGTTCCACCGCAGGTCGTGGCCAAAATCGAGCATCAATTCGCCGTCGACCACTTCGCGGCCATCGCCCAGGAATCCGATGCCATCATGGTGGCTCGGGGTGATCTGGGGGTTGAGTGCCCGTATGAGGAACTCCCCATCATCCAGCGTCGGATCGTCAAGCACTGCATCCATCATGGACGCCCCGTCATCGTTGCGACCCAGATGCTAGAGAGCATGATCGAGAACCCGGTCCCGACCCGGGCGGAGATCACCGACATCGCCAACGCCGTCTTCGAGCAGGCGGATGCCATCATGCTCAGTGGTGAGACGGCGGCCGGCAAGCATCCGGTGGAATGCGTCGAGGTCATGGACACCATCGCCCGCCGCATTGAGCGCAGTGGCGGTGCCAACTACCACTTAAATGCTCATCTTGAGGAACCGCGTGAGATGCTCATGCGCAGCGCGGTGGGGCTTGCCGACCAGCTTGAAGCGGCGGCACTCGTCGTGTTCACAAGGACTGGGCTTCTGGCAAGGATCGCCTCTTGGCTTCGTCCCCGGTCGAGCCCCATCTACGCTTTCAGCGACCGCGAAACGCTCGCCAGGCAACTCTCGCTGCTCCGGGGTGTTGAACCGATGGTCATGCCAGCCTGTCAGGATGATCCAGCGGGGTCGGTGGAGGGGGCCCTCCATCGGCTTGTTGAGTCAGGTAGAGTCAAGCGGGGTGATTCGGTGGTTGTGGTGCTTCCCCATCCGAGCAGCTTTGACCACGAGGTCGAGTCCATCAAAATGCATGTGATCGGGTAGCGGCCCCCACAGGTGCCGAATCTCGGACCTCTGAACGGCTCCAATGCCATGCGGCATGTCCGTACCTCAGGGCCATGGCCTGTTGATGACGCGCGTCGGGTAGTTGCCGGTCTGAGACGATCGCTCCCCAGACCTTCCGGATGGCCATTCGGATCCGATCAGGCGGCATCGGAATCCGGGTTAGGAAATCATGGTGGTCCCGGGAATCCCGGTACGCCGGTCGATCGACGGGCAGTTTGAGGAGGTCCGACATGCGCCGGATGTCGAGACCGTACAGAAACGTCCCGTGGAAGAGGATGGCTCCGCGGGTTCTCCGCTGGGCGTTTCCCGAGAACTTCCGCTTCCCCTTGGGAAGGGTCAGGGCCAGGTCCGTATGTCCTTCGATGCTGATCCGCGTTTCCATCAACGGTTGGAGGGCAGAGACCTGACTCTCCAGGATCCATCGGTTCGTCGAGTCGATCGACTCCAATGCCGGAGCAGACCCTGGATCCAGGGTGATGCCGTAGCAGAGGCATCCAGGGCCCTGGAGCACGGTGCCGCCACCCGATCTCCGACGGAGGATTGGGACGTTGGCATGGCGGCATGCCTCAACGTGAACGGTGTCGGGGATGCTCTGGCCGTACCCGACCACGACAAATGGAACGGGGGATTCCCAGAACCAGAGGAACTGGCGGCCGGTGGCTTCGGTCTCCTCCAGGAACGCATCGTCCCAGGCCAGCAGTTCGGCAGGGTTGTTCGAGGAGGGGATATCTACGGCTTCCACGCGGCATGGATCATGGGTTGAGAAGC
>JBDLQQ010000066.1:0-8417 GCA_039800465.1 Verrucomicrobiota bacterium | reverse complement strand
CCAGGCGGGTTCCTTCTCGATGTCCGTCGCCTCCGGGATGCTGAGCTGCATGCGCGCGGCCAGCTCATAGGAACGCAGCCGCGCGGCGAAGACCTGGTCGCCCGCATGGGCCTCGGAGAATTCCCGGTTCATCCCGGCCAGCATCCGGAGATCCGCCTCACGGTGGGCCGGATCGATGGAGGCGGGCGGACGGAGGTCCGAGATCGGGTCGCCCGACCGGGTCCTGAACGGCACACCCTGGTGGTTGGCCGGGAGGAAACCCGAGGTCCAATTGATCGATCCCCCCGCCGGCAGTCCCCGGGGATCGGGCAGCACCACGAAGGCCGGCAGGTTCTCGTTCTCCGTGCCCAGGCCATAGCTGATCCACGCCCCCATGCAGGGGAACCCGTTCAGCGTGAACCCGGTGTTCATCTGGAAGGTCGCCGGCGTGTGGTTGTTGCTCTTGGCGAACATCGAATGGATGAAGCACAGGTCATCCGCGCACCCGGCGATGTTCGGCAGCAGGTCACTCACCCATGCCCCGCTCCGACCATGCTGGCGGAACGGGTAGACGCTCTTCATCAGCTTCCCGGGCTGCCCGAAGAACCCGAGGTTCTCCCCCTTCCCCTCGAGCGCCTTGCCGTCCATCCGCTCCAGCTCCGGCTTGTAGTCGAAGGTGTCGAGATGACTCACCCCACCGCAGCAGAACACCTGCACCACCCGCTTCGCCCTCGGCGTGAACTGCGGCGTGCCGAGGACGCCCGAGACCCCCGCGGCGCGCGCCGATTCCCGGCTCATCATCCACGAGAGCGCCACCCCACCCAGCCCCCCCAGACTGCTCGACAGGAAATGCCGCCGCGGCAGCAGCGCGGATCGGATCAGGCCAGGATCAGGGTTCATGGACGGGTCAGCGGACATAGACGAACTCAGTCGCATTCAAAAGCGTCCAGCAGAGGTTCTCGAGTCCACGGTCCCGGATCGCAGCCACCGCCCGGTCGCGCTCCGCTGGAGAAGGAACACGTCCAAAGACGATCGGGTACACCCGGTCGACCTCCCGGCCAGAATCCTCTCCGACCTCGCGACGGATCCGTGCCGCGAGACGGTCGGCCTGGCGCTGGGCGAAGGTGCCGTTCATCAACCCCAGGGCCTGCAACGGCGTCGTGGTCACCCCACGCCGGGGCGTCTTCACGGAGGGATCCGGGCAGTCGAACGCATCCAGCAGCGGCTCCTTCCCGGAATTGATGTTCATCCGGTAGACGGTCCGCCGGTTGAACTCCGGATCCCCCTTGTCGAAGAGATGGTAGAACGTCGCGCCGTACTCGGACGTCGTGAAGGGACGGAAACTCGGTCCGCCGTACTGGAGGTTCAGTTCCCCGCTCACCGACAGGAGCGCATCCCGGACCGCCTCGGCCTCGAGGCGCCGGGGGGCCATGCGCCACAACCAGCGGTTGTCGGCATCGACCTCGGCCGCCGCCTTCTGGTGGACCGCCGACCGGCGATACGCCTCGGAGGTCATGATGCGACGATGCAGGGCCTTGAGACTCCATCCCGAGTCGATGAAGTCGGACGCGAGCCAGTCGAGCAGTTCCGGATGGCTGGGGGTGCCCCCATTCCGCCCGAGGTCGCTCGGAGTCGGCACGAAGCCCTGTCCGAAATGGAAGTGCCACACCCGGTTGACCATCACCCGGGCCGGCAGGGGATTCGCTGGGTCGGCGAGCCACTGTGCAAACGCCTTGCGCCGGTCCGCCTCCGGACTCTCCGCCCCCAGTCCGAAGTCCCCCTTCACGCCCTTCACCGCCGAGAGGCCTGCCGGGGTGATCACGTCCCCGGGACTCTTCACATCGCCGCGCTTCAGGATCCGCGCCGGACCGGGCTGGCTTCGGGTGCCGACATACACCACGGCACCCGGCTTCTCCGCCTGCTCCAGGGCGGCCCGGGCCGTCTTCACCCGCTGCAGCGCCTCGTCCCGGGCCTGTCGACGAGCCTTCGGGAGCGCCTCGAGCCCCCGGGCGAGGTCCGCCCGGGTCACGGTCGATCCGCCCGACCGGAACGCGGCGCCCACCTCATCGGGTTTGAGCGCACGATCATGCAGGGCCACGCTGCGGACCGTCCCGGTCAACCACGGACGGCCCCCGCCCTCGTGACGTCGCCCCACGACGATCCGCGCCTTGCCCGCAGCGAACACCGGGGGGGCGACCCCCGCGGAGTAGGCCTCCCCGTAAGGTTCCCCGTTTCGGAATACCTGGATCCGCTGATCTGCCGAAAATACCGCCGCCAGATGCACCCAGGCCCCGGCCGGCGCGTCCTCGACCGGTCCGGCGAGGTCCCGGGTCCGGGAGAATCCCTCGCTGCCCACCATCCACTTCCGCGGCTGGCGCTCCGCGAACACGAGGGCGTCGAACGGAGTCCCTCCCACGGCCTCGAGCGCCACCGCGGCACCGCCACCCTGATCGAGATCCGACAGCGCCACCCAGGCCTCCAGTGTCTTCTCCCGGACGTCCCGGTCGATCATCGGCGCCTCGAAGAAGTCGCCCGGCTTGGACAACTCCAGCCCCTGATCACTCCAGCGGGCACCCCCACGGAGTCCACCCGACCACGTGCTGCGGTCGGCGGAGCGGAAATCCCACGCCAACCATGGGGTCGGCCCTGGCTCCCTGGGCGCCTCGGATCGGGATGCCATCACCCTCTGCACCGCCTCGCGCTCGACCGACGCCACCACCTGGGATGCCGCGGCGAGCGCCTGCTGGGCCGCGGTCCGCTGAGTCTCCCGGGCCTGCCGCTCGGCAACGCCCTCGACCGATCGCTCTCCGTGACGCACGCCATCGAAGACCGACCGGACCTGGTAGTAGTCGGCGAGGGAGATCGGATCGAACTTGTGATCGTGGCACCGGGCGCAGTTCACCGTAAGACCCAGGAACGTCTGCCCCACGACGCTGACGAGATCCTCCATCTCCTCCTCCCGGGTGATGGCCCGCTGGGTGGCGTTGGCCTGGGCATTGCCGGCCTGGTCCCAGGGACCCGCCACCAGCAGCCCTGCGGCAATCACGCCATCCGTCGTCACCGGTTCCATCACATCCCCGGCGATCTGCTCCTGCATGAACCGGTTGTAGGGCAGGTCCGCGTTGAAGCTGCGGATGACGTAGTCGCGGTATGGCCAGGCGTTGTCCCGCAGCCGGTCGTACTCGAACCCCTGGCTTTCGGTGTAGCGGACGACATCCAGCCAGTGGCGTCCCCAGCGTTCCCCGTAGCGGGGCGAGGCGAGCAACCGATCGATCCAACGCACATCGCGGTCGGGTCGGGTGTCGCTGAGATAGGCGTCGACCTCCTCTGGCGACGGCGGGAGGCCGAGGAGGTCTAAATACAGGCGCCGCAGGAATTCCCGGGGCGAGGCGGGTGGATTGGCGGCCAGCCCCTGAGTCCGGAGTGCGGCGTCGACGAAGGCGTCGACCGGATGGTCCCCGGCGGGGACCGCGGAACGTTGGAGGGGCTGCAGGGACCAGTGGGATTCCGGATTCGCCACGGGTTCCGCGGCCTGGACCGTGCCCATCAGGAGTCCCAGGAGAAGCCAGCAGCCCAGCGAACGCCTCCGGAGAAACCTCAATTCTGGGACGACCATGCGCATGGGTGGATGCCGACGACTATGCCTCAGCCCTCATTCAGTCCCAAGCGCGCAGATCGCGGGTCGGAGCCCAAAACATCCATCCGGGACTTGCCAGACCTGGGTCCCTTGGTGCCTCTATGACTCCGTTCTCCCAAATGGATGCGGCATGCGACGCCTAACCCCAAAACCAATGCCCCGGAAGGCCTTCACCCTGATCGAACTCCTGGTGGTCATCGCCATCATCGCGATCCTCGCCGGGATGCTCCTGCCCGCCCTCGCCAAGTCGAAGGCGAAGGCCCATGCGGTCCAGTGCGTCTCGAACCTCCGCCAGTGGGGGCTCATCAGCACCCTGTACACGACCGACAACAACGACCGCTTCATGGCCGACTACGGCCCCTCCATCGACGGGACCTGGATGGCCTCCCTCAGCAACCTCTACAGCAACATCGGCCAGTTCCGGCTGTGTCCCACCGCCAAACTGCCGTCCAAGGACGGCTACGGGAACACCCGCGAGTTCTGGGGCTGGAGCCAGGCGAACAAGTCGGAAGGGTATTTCCGGAAGGGCGACTACGGCAGCTACGGCATCAACCACTGGATCAACTCCCTGCCGCCGAGCTTCAAGGACGGCTGGCGCGGGCAGCCCGGATGGCACTGGTCCACCGCAGCCGCGGTGACCGAGCCGTCGATCGTCCCGGTCTTCGCCGACTGCGCCTGGTATGGCGGGAACCCCTTCGACCTCCAATATCCCGGGAACGGCGGCAAGCCACCGAAGACCCGGGACTGGAACAAGACCCAGGCCAAGCAGTGGGATTGGGACATGGCCCGGTTCGTCATGGACCGGCACAACCGGAACATGAACGCGGCATTCGTCGACGGCTCCGCCCGGCCGGTGAAGCTCAACGCCGTGTGGGATCTGAAGTGGCACCGGGAGTTCCGCCGGACGGCCTTCGTCCCCCTGGCCTGGTAGCTCTGCCCCAACTCCCAACCCTCAACTTCCCTTGCCTGATCGGTCCCTGGCCCGTCTCATTGGGGCATGAAGGCTGCCGTGTTCCGCGCCCAGGGCTCCGTCGAGGTGGATGGCGTCCCCAAACCCACACTCCACGCCGGCGAAGTCCTGGTCCGGGTCCAGGCAGCGGCCCTCAACCACCGGGATCTCTGGATCCGGTCCGGACAGTATCCGGGACTCCATTTGCCGGTGATTCCCGGGTCCGACGGCGCCGGCTATGTCGCGGAGGTCGGCCCCGGGGTGGATGCGTCGTGGATCGACCGCGAGGTCCTCATCAACCCGTCGTGCGACTGGGGGCACCACGAGTCGGCCCAGGAGCCGCGGTTCACGATCCTCGGCATGCCGAAGGATGGGACGCTGGCCGAGTATGTGGCCGTGCCGGCGACGCAGCTGGCCCCGAAGCCGGCGCATCTGAGCTGGCAGGAGGCCGCCGCCCTGCCCCTGGCCGGACTCACCGCCTACCGTGCCGTCTGCGTCCGCGCCCGGCTCCAGGCACACGAGAAGGTGCTGATCACAGGGGTCGGCGCCGGAACCGGCGTCTTCGCGCTCCAGTTCGCCCTCGCGATCGGCGCCGTCCCGTTCGTCACCTCGGGCAGCGTGGCCAAGCTCGATCGCGCCAAGCTGATGGGGGCCCGGCATGGCGCCCTGTACAACGTCTCCAGCTGGGCGAAGGAGTTCGGCGACCACTACGGTCCCTTCGACGTCATCATCGACAGCGCCGGCGGCCCGGGGTTTGGCGACCTCGTGGACATCGCAGCCCCGGGCGGCCGGATCGTCTTCTTCGGCGCCACCCGCGGGAACCCGCATGAGATCCCGATGCGGAAGGTCTTCTGGAAGCAGTTGAGCCTCCTCGGGACCACCATGGGCAGCCCGGCCGACTTCGCCGCGATGCTCGACTTCGTCAATACCAAGGCGATCCACCCGACGGTCAGCCACACCTTCCCGCTCGACCAGGTGGGTGCGGCCTTCGACCTCCTCGAGGCTGGAAGCCAGTTCGGCAAGGTCGTGGTGACCTTCTGATCCCAGTCCCGCAGGGCATCGTTCGATCTCACGTTCAGGTTGATCTGAGGTTCCGACGTTGGAAGCCTTGGTCTCTCTGATGCACGTCGACGCCCAGCACCACACGCCACATCCCCGACCCGGAGTGATCCGACGTCTCCTGGCCTGCGTCGGCTTCCTCTGGCTGACGATGGTCCACGGCCAGTCTCCGGGACCCGCCTTCAGCGCCATCACCAACACCCCTCGGGCGGATCTTCGCCTGGCGGACTTCCGTCGCCTGGTCCTGGAGCGGAACGAGACACTGCAGATGCAGTTGCTCGAATCCGAGGTCGCCCAGCGGCTGGCGAAGGCCGAGAAGGGCATCTTCGACCCCGTGGCGGTGGGCGGAATCGACTACATCGACAACCAGCGTCCCAATACCCGTCTCGACGCCGCCCAGCTGGGATTCTACGCCAGCTCGGTCTTCCTGGAGCAGAACACGCTCTACAACGCCGGCATCGAGAACCTCCTCGGCACCGGCACCAAGGTCCGGACCGGCTACGTCCTGCGCCAGCTGAACAACAACATCGGCGCGCCGCAGAACAACCGGGACGCCCTCGTCGGTGATCAGTACTCGACCTTCCTGGGCGTCAACCTGACCCAACCCCTGCTGAAGAACTTCGGTCCGACGGCGACCCTGGCGAAGATCCGACTCGCCGCGATGGCCTCGCAGATCGCATTCCAGCAGTACCGCCGGCAGGCCCTCCTGGTGCTCGCCACGGCCGAGGCGGCGTATTGGGATCTCTATCTCTCCCAGGAGCAGGTGCGGCTCGGGGCGAAGTCCGTGGCGATCGCCGAGCGCATCCTCGCGGACAAGGAGGAGCGGTTCTCGGTCGGCAAGGTCCCTCAACTGGAGGTCCTCGAGGCCAGGGCCGGCCTGGCATTCCGGAGCTCGCGCCTCGACCAGTCCACCCAGGGAGCCTTCGACTACGCCAGCCGCCTCAGCGGTCTCTTCTCCCAGGCGCTCGACCCGAGCCAACCGCTGCCCAGGGCTGTCGACTCCCCGGACCTCGTCGAGGATCCCCGCAGCGTCCTCGACAACTACGCGGATGCCTTCGCCAAGAACCCCGACTACCTCATCAGCCAGCAGCGGGTCGAACAGGAGGGGCTGCGGGTCGCCTACACCCGGAACCAGCGGCTGCCGCAGCTGGATCTGAAGGGCAGCTTCGGACTCAACGGCCTCGCCGGCGGCCCCGGGGATTCCCTGACCCAGTCCGCCAACGGGGAATACCCAGCCTGGTCGGTCGGACTCGAACTCCGGATGCCCCTGGGCAACACCAAGGAGCGCAACGACCTCGCCGCAGCCCGCCTGTCCAAGATCAGGGCCATCACAGGACTCAAGGAATCCGAGACCCAGGTCTACAATGGCATCCAGGGCGCCCTCCGGAAGATCCAGCTCCACCGGGCCGGCCTTACCAACGCGTCCTCCGTCATCACGTACCAGAAGACCCTCCTCGACGCGGAGATGGAGCGCCTCGACGTCGGCGGGGTGGACGCCCGGACGATCCTCGAGACCGAGGAGCGGCTCTTCCAGGCCGAGATCGCCCTGGTGGAGAACCGCGTGATGGAGCGGAAGGCCTGGGTGGAGCTCGAGGTCGTGCGGGGCACGCTCCTCGAATCCCGCGGTGCCGAGACCACCGCCGCCTCGGTCCGCCAGAAGACGGAGTCCCAGGTCCTCAAAGGCCTCCCACCCGCTCAGATGACCGATCCCAGGCTGCGCGAGAAGGCCCTCGAATCGCTGTTGAAGACCGCCACACCGACACCCTGATCCTCCATGGAATTCCCCATCCTGACCCCCCGATGCCTGAGGGTCCTGCCGGCGGTCCTCATCGCCCTGGCCACCCCTGCCGGGCTCCCGGCCATCGCCGACGAGCCGACAGGCATCCCCGGGATCACCGAGCCCATCCGCGACCTCACCCTCGCCTTCCCCGTCGTGGGCGTCGTGGGCAGACGTTCCGTCCAGGAGGGGGATGCCGTCCGGAGCGACCAGGTCCTCCTCGAGCTCGAGAACACCCTGGAGGAACTCGAGGTCGAGCGTCGGAGACTCCTCCGCGACCAGGCCACCAGCGAGTTCCAGCGTCTCTCCACCCTCGCCGAGCGAAAGGCCATCTCGGTCAGCCGCGAGGAGCTGGAGAAGAAACGCAATGAGTCCGAGATCGCCCGAGTGGAACATGAACTCGCACTCGGCGTCGTCCGACGCCGACAACTCCGCTCCCCGCTCGAAGGGCGGGTCGTCCAGGTGTTCAAGGATCTCGGAGAACGTTGCGAGGACGAGCAGCCCGTGCTGCGCCTGGTCGATACCCGCCGGATCGTCTTCGTCGGTCATGTCGAACCCCAGAAGGCCAGCACCCTGAAGATCGGCCAGCCGGTGAGGCTCCAGGTCGACGGGAACGAGTCGGGATCCACCCTCGCCGGGACCCTCGTGTACCTATCCCCTGTGGTCGACGCCGCCAGCGGACTCCTCCGCATCAAGGCGGAGTTCGACAACCCCGAGGGACGGCTCCGTCCCGGTGTGGGTGCCCGTCTGCTGCCCCCTTGAACCCCGCGGCTGCCGTCTTCCATGGATGCCTCCCGTATACCGGATCCGATCCTTGCCGAACTGAGCGCCCTGCGCCGTTTCGAGGGCACTCCGACCGAGTTCTGGCCCCGCTACGCGAAAGTCCTCGCAGGCCTGAGCCAGGCCCAGCGGGTTGTCCTCCTGCTCGCGGCCGATGGCCCACCGCCACGACTGCGGCGGTTGGCCGAATGGACCAGCGAGACCCCGCTCGGATCGCTGACGATCCCATTCCAGAA
>JBDLQQ010000065.1:0-3379 GCA_039800465.1 Verrucomicrobiota bacterium | reverse complement strand
CGCAGGTGCCCAACTCGGCATTGAGCTGGATGGGGACATCCAAGAGGAACTCGATGGAGGGGGTTTCGTGGGATTCTGTGGACATGAGATGAGGTGAGGTCAGGACACTCGGGAGGTGATCTCGACGGCAGCCTTCTTGTTAGCGCTTCCAAACTTACCCCGGAATCGGGGCAAATCCTGGATCCGGAGCTCAACCTGATCGAGGCGGGCCGAGTCGAGGGGAAGGACATCCCCTGCCTTGAGCTGGAGGATCTGTCGTGGGGTGATCTCCAGTCCCGACCAGGTCGCGGTGACCCGCAGCCGGAGGTCGTCGAAGGCAGCATTCCAGCGAACCTTTTCAGGAACCGCCTCCACCTCGACGGGTGCCCCCTCGGACATCGTGACCAATGCCCTCTGGATGCTGGGTGCCATCATGTCGACCGGCAGCAGGAGATCCACCGAGGAGAAGCAGTCGCCGATGGATGCCTGGATGTTCAGGACATAGAAGAGCGCTTCAGGACGCCCCTCGGAGAGAAGCCTCGGATTGGTCTCGCGGCCGACGATCCGGGGCCGGGGCTCCTGGGCATCCTCGGTCCAGTGGGAAAAATATTCCTTCAGGGCGAGGAGCACGGACTGGTTCAGCAAGGCAAGCTCCACCTCGCGCAGTTCCCGATCGGGGTTCACCCCGAAACCCCGTCCGCCCAGCATCCGATCACCGACCGCCAGGGCGAGAGGCCTCGGAAATCGGACCATTCCGATGCCGTCAAAGCGATCGATCTGGAAAATTAGGTAGTTGCCGGGGTTCTCGGCCTTGCTGGCGTATTTGCCGAGCTCGATGGCCTCCAGCTGGTCGAGGTCGAAACCAAACTCCGCCCGGAGGAACAGCGAAAGCTTGGCTCCGACGGAACGGACGACCCCCTCGTTGAGAAGTCGGAAGCGGCTGGTCTCCAGATCGGATGAAGAACTGGACTGGCCGATGACGAACGGCTTGACGTCAACTGGAGCCGGGATCGTCTCGGAGGGCCCCCGGCGTTCTTCGCTGGGTGGAACCTCACTCACTGGACGACGAATTGTGGGAAGATGACCTCGCGAACCGTTCCAGGGCCGAGGATCCGGTTGAACGCCAAAGCGAGCTGGGCCCCCATCTGACTCCGGAATCCACGCTTCTGGATGGTATCCATGCTCTGATCCGCCAAGTACCCCGTCACGGCGTCGCGTAGCCGGTCGGTATTGGTGGAGATGGCCTCGGAAAGGTCGGCCTGGCCGACGCTGACGATGGTGACCTTGACGACGACGAAACGGGTCTCACCGGACGGGTTGGCGACGATGGGTTCATCGCCGAGGCTGAAGAGTCCAGCCTTGGCCTGGGCCGCCTTGGCGAGGGCCTCTGGAGATTCTTTCGGCTTGGCCGGCTCACCATGTCCACCGCCGTGGCCACCCCCATGCCCATCGTCCTTCTTCTCCTCCTTGGCAGGTGCTCCATGTCCATCGTCCTTCTTGGCCGGGGCTGCACCGTGACTGTCATGGGCGACCGCGGCCTTGCCGGCGGTGGTCGCCGGCTTGCCGTGGTCATCACCATGCCCGCCTGATTTGGCGTTTGCACCGTGGGAACCACCCCCCGCGTGGGATTGTGCGGTGGTCAGGGCCTTCTGCAGCTCGCCGTTGATGCCAGTCAACAACTGCTTGTTGAGGTAGAATCCGGCCCCGAAGCTTCCCCCGATGGAGATGACAGCTGCCGCGATGAGCGGGATCATGCCAGCCATCTTGCCGCCTGGCGCGGCCTTGGCCTCGCCCTCCGGCGCCGCCGGGGCTTTGTTCGGATCTTCCGACATGGTGTCCTCCGGATTCCCTCAGGATTAGCGCTTCACGTTCAGGATCTCTTCGAGGATCTGATCGCTCGTGGTCACCATCCGAGCGTTCGCCTGGAACGCACGCTGGGTGGTGATCATGTTGGAGAATTCGCGGGAGACATCCACGTTGGACATTTCGAGGGCACCCTGCTCGATCTTCGCAAGTCCATTCCCATTGGGAACGGAGGCGCTGTTCAGGATCGCATTGTTTCCGCTGGAACTGAAACCGCCCGCACTGAGTGGCCCGGCGGCATCCAGGTTGGAGAAGCAGTTGTTGCCCACCCGGACGAGGCCCTGCTCGTTAGAGAAGCGCTGAATCACCATCTGAGACCGAACGTACTGGGTTCCATCCTGGAGCAGGATGTTCATCCGACCCGAAGCATCGACACTGATGCTGGTGATCGGGGCATCCTTTGCCGTATCCGGCGCCCCAGTGGGGACCGTTCCCTTGTTGAACTGGATGTCACCCAACTCGGTCTTCGAGGACTGGTAGTCCTTGATGCCCTGGACCCTGTAGCCCGCGTCCGTACAGAGGTATCCTTGGGAATCCAACCTGAAGTTGCCCGCCCGGGTGGCGAAGACCTCGCCCGAGTTGGTGTTGCGGACCAGGAAGTACCCTTCGCCTTGAAGGCAGAAATCCGTCGCCTGCCCCGTCTGATTCACCGCTCCCTGGGAGAAATTGGACCGGATGGCCGCGGTGGTCACGCCGTTGCCCAAGGTCACACCGGAAGTGCCACTACCAGCACCCGTGTCCGGGGTGGGAGCCCGAAGGACCGAGGCGAGCGACTCGGCGAAATCAGTTCGGCTGCCCTTGTAGGAAACCGTGTTGATGTTGGCGAGATTGTTCGAAAGCACATCCAGCGAGTACTGGAACTGGCGAATGCCCATGGTCGCGGTGTTGAGGGATTGAAGCATGTGAGACGGGATTTAGTTTTTTGGGAAAAAATGAAGTCGCTCCTACGGGTTGCCTAGGGTCGGCCCCTGGGGTTCGACCGGGACGGGCACCTGGTAGTTGATCACTTGCGCAAGGGCGTACTCCTTGCCGCCCACCATCAGTCGCGGTGAGCCATCCTTGTTGATGGAAACTCTATCCACGATGCCGGACTTGCCATCATCGAGGAGGACCTGAGTTCCCAGCAACAACGTCGCGTTCTGAACCTCTTGCTGCTGAAGCATCAAGGTCATGTTGCTGCTCATATCGCGGGACTGCTCCAGCGCGGTGAACTGGGCCATCTGAGCTGCGAAGTCCGTGTTGGTCTGCGGATTCAGAGGGTCTTGGTTCTGGAGCTGCAACGTCAGCATCTTCAGAAAGTCCGCCTGCTCGAGGGACTGCTTCATCACCCTCGAGACCGCAGCGTTGGTCGACGCGGTCGGCTGGATCGAGGAGGCAGATGGGATGGAGATGGGCATGGGGTGCTTCTTTACAGGTTCAGGCCCACCACTCCCGTCCGCGAGCCCGTGTCCCTCCCGGGGACGCAACGCCTGCCCCTCGTTGGATCGTATCGGAATCCGCCGTTCCATCGCGGGCCGGAGTGGCCCTACGAGCCTTC
>JBDLQQ010000064.1:0-11661 GCA_039800465.1 Verrucomicrobiota bacterium | reverse complement strand
GGGGTTGAACTCATTCGCAGCGTCCAGGAGTTCGAGACGCCAACCCGTCCAGACCCGCGAGATCTGCACGATGTCCTGCTGGTCATATCCGTTATCGACACCGAAACAGAACAGTTCGCAGAGCTCCCGGGCGTAGTTCTCATTGGCCACGTAGGTTCCATTTCCCCGCGAGGTGACCGTATCGAGGTAGAGGATCATGGCCGGACTCTCAGCGCTGATCTTCAGCAGTTCATGGAACGTGACACCCGGCTTGAGCAAGGCCTCCCGCCACCGCTGGTTCTCGACGAATTCCGTCCGGACCGCGAGACGCTCCGGAAGCGGCGAGTCATACCCGCGTCCATCGAAATAATCCCGCGCCTTGGTGAACTCCGTGACGAAGTGGTTCTCGAGGAATTGTCGGAGCACCTCATGGAGCTGCCGAGGAGACTGCACGGCCCGGAGGACATGCCACGCGCGAAGGTCCGCCAGTGTCGCCTGTCCCGCCTTCAGCTTCCCGAACAAGGGTGCCGGGTTGTTCCGACTTCCACTCAGGTCATGGGTGCTCGCGATCCCGCTCCCGGAGAGACGGATCGTGAGACGCGCCCCCTGGTCCGAGGTCCAATACCAGTAGCTCAGGGTATAGGTCTGGGAGGCGCTGAGGGAAGGTGTGACGGTCTGGAAGATCGAGGACGACTGCGTCTCCCCTTCCTCCGTGGACACCAGGTGCAACGAGGCATCCCCGGAATGGACGATCGAGGCGCTCCGCGCGGAACTCACAAGATTCGGGGAGAGGCCCCACGCCGGGTCGAGCGACGACTCGAAGTCACCGTTCCGGAGGAGGTTCGGCTTGGACCCATCGTCACCCACACCAGCCACCAGGCGGATGTCGTCGAGGTAGGCATCCCCGGCGCCATCCATGTAGATGTACAGCTTCGAGGAGCTCCCCGTTCCCGTGACCACGACCTTCTGCCATCGCGGTGCGGAATCGACCACGTCCAGGGTCTCTGGAACCCCATCCGGCGCAATCTGCTCCTGGATGTAGGCCTCGGGACCGATCCGACGGATCCGATCCAGCTCATCCGGGGTCGGCCCATAGGCGATCCGCTGGAGCAGGGTCGTGCCCCAGAGGACGTCTGCGTCGAGGCCACGCGTCTGGAGTCGATAGAACGCCGAGGGCTCGGACCCGAGGGAGACCGTCCATTGGAAATCCGAAGGAGCCAACGGGATCGGCTCGAACGGCAGTCCAACCCCGGGACTCCGCTGGAGCTCATAGGTCTCGGTGGCCGGCTGCGGCTCGAATCGAAGTCCCAGCCTCTCAACGCCATTCACCGTCTGGAGAGAACCCTGAAGGGTGTGGAGGGCGACTGGATCCGCAGACAGACCGACGCTCGATGCCAACGCCATGAACAACCCGAACAGGCTCCAGGACGGATGCAGGTGCGTTTTCATCTTCTCCAAGGTCTTCTTTCTCCTAGCAGCTTCAGGGCCGGATTTCAAAGGCCGTCTCTGTGGTCCAGACCCCTCAGAGCAATCCCCGCTCTTGGAGCTGCTCCTCATCCAGACCGAGGTAGTGACCGAACTCATGGATGTAGGTCACCCGGACCTCCTCGAGGAACACATCGGGGGCTTCGTCCGCAAAATCCCACAGATTTTCCAGAAAGAGGAGGATCTGGAGCGGGACCCCGGAGGTGGCGGGTTCCCCGATGGGATCTCCCACGAACATCCCCAGCAGATCCGGATCCCATCCATCCCCGAGGAGCGCCTCGCTCGGATAGGACTCATAGGTCACAGGCACCTCCTGGGCATGCCGTCGCAGATCATCCGGCAGGGCCTCGACCACCCGGGCCACCTCATCCCGGGCCGCCCGGAGCAGTTCATTCCAATGGTCGTGGTCGGAGGACACCGCACGGAACAGGACCCGAAAGGGACCAGTCGGGTCGACAGGAATCCGTTGGGACTCCCGGCACCACACCTGGAAAACAAGACCTCCCAGAAGCACCGTACGTTGGAAGCTCGATCTCTGGCGGCGCCGGCATGACCGCCTCGGGAGCACCAAACCCAGGACCCACCTCCCAGCAAGCCATCGCCTGGAATCCAAAAAACGTTTTGACGGCCCGGAAAACGCATCGGTAGCTTCCCGCCTTCGAGAGCGTTCCAGAGTAGCTCAATGGTAGAGCTATCGGCTGTTAACCGATCGGTTGTAGGTTCGAGTCCTACCTCTGGAGCCATCTCCCTCTTCTTCTTCCGTTTCTCCCCCTCCGTTCCAGCACCGGATTCCCTCAGCTGGCACTGGATTTCCCGCCACCCGTCTGTAGGTAGGCCAATCCCCTCAAGCCCTGTGGCCCTGGGGCATGATGGTCAGCGATTCGGCAACACTCCTTCTTGTGGCAATCCGCAGCGGCGTCCAGCTGTCCGGCCAGATCCGTCTCGCACACGTCGATGCCACGCGCCGACGCGAACTCGTCCTCCCGCTGCCCCGTTTCGAGACCCGCACCGACTGGCGCGAGGCGGCGGAGTTCTTCACCACCCCAGGCCTGGGCACCGGCTACGCCAGCCGCGATCCCTACCTGCAGTCCCTGTTGGACAAGGCCCGCAATAGTTCCCTGACCCGGGAGGAACAGGTGGAACTCAGCCACCTGCACGCCGAGTACGCCGCCCTGAAGACGACCGAGGAACTCGGTCAGGACTGGGCGGACGGAACCCGGGTGGATCCCGAGGAACTCGCCGCCCTGTTCGCCGTCCGACAGTGGCAACGCCGTTCACTCGACCCCTCACCGACGGTGCTGCAGCGACTGGCTGGGGTCCTCTGGGAGATGGGGGTCGACTACGCCAGCCATCAACCCGACCGGTTTCAACTCCACGGCCCCCTGCCCCGCACCCTGCAGGCCTTCTTCCGAGGACTGGATGTGTCCAGCGACCTGCCCGATCCCTGGCTTTCAGAACTGGTGCCCCGCCTCTTCCAGGCCCTCGCCGAACACACTTCGACTCCCCCAGGCGACATCTGGGGTCCGAGGGGACCCAAGACGCTCCACCAACTGACCTCCGGCATCCTCCGGGTGGTCGCCCGCCACGTGCCCCCAACCGGAGCGGACGGTTCGAATCCAGTCGAAGACCTTGCTACCCGGGATCGGATTGCCGACTGGGGGGAGCATCTCATGCGGACGGTCCTTCGCGGGATCACCGGCGACAACTCCACCGAACCGTCCCCATTCCCCCTCCGATTCCACTCCTTCGATTCCAAGGAATTGCCCCGGGTGGCCCTGGACCTTCTCGACGCCGTGGCATCGGACCCGGCCCGGCTCGATCATGCCCTCGGCTCAGTCTCCCTCTCTCCCCTGCTTTCGGCCGGGATTCGACTGATCGGGGAACATCCCTCTTTCTCCGAGGAGGGCTCGACCGGGATTCCCGAACTCCTCAAGCACCTCGCGGACCTGCTGGAAGCCCATCCCCAGCGTCGATTTTCACAGCTCCTCCCGGAGCTGGCCGAACGCATCCTCCGACACGCGGGTGAGGATCCCATCCGCTTCTGGCCCATCCAGACCAGAGCCCCATCTGCTTCGCCCCTGGTCGCGATCACGGAACAGATCCTCACGCTGGCATTCCAAGACACGACCGAGGCGTCCTCAAGACCCGGGTTCCGTCCCTCCGACGTGGTGGCGATCGTGGATCAGGTCCTCAACCGGTGCGTGGACTCTCCGGAGGTGTGGCTTCAGCCCGACGGTAAACCCGCCGAGGCGCTGCAGCTGGGGATTCGCCGTTGGCTCGCCCTTCTCACCGATCGCCAACCGGGACGAGCCTCACCCGCGCAGGCCCGTCGGGCACTGGAAGACGTGCTCGATGCCGTCGAGGGCAACCCGAAGCCAAAAACAAGCCCCTCCCGTCCTGCCAAAACGAGTAGACCGAAACGGACCCGCCGCTCACCTCAGACGAGCAAGGCCGCCTCATGAAGTCTCCTGGGTCCCCATTCTCCGCGCTGCACCCGTCCATGGCGCTGCTCCAACCTCACCTTCTCGCCATCGCCATCGCCATCGGCGCACTGCTGCTGACGGGATGCCAGTCCACAAACCGACTTCGGGAAGCCCAGTCGGCCTTCAGCGAGGCGGCTCGGACCGACAACCACGTCCTGCTGGCCGCTCTCCTCGATCGCCCGGGATCTCCGGTCCAGCCCGGGTCCGGGCAGCCGCTCCCGGGATCGGCCGGAGACCAGGATCTGCTATCCGCCAGCGCCTCCCGTGCCGGCTACGCCGCCGCATTGTTGAGCCTGCGGCAATTGACCCCTCGGGAGACGGCGCAGCTGAAGTCGGATCGGCTCTGGGGAACCACCCTGACCCTCCGCGCCCTCGCCCAGTGGCGTCTGGGCCAGTTCGAGGAGGCGCTCCGGACCGTCCACACGGCCGAGGCGCTCCCCGGAGAACAACTCCATCCCAGAGACCGGACGGTGTTGGAAATCCTGCCGGCTCTCGTGGCGATTGACCACGCGGCGGCATGGGTGAGGACTCCTGCATGGGAACCCAACCGCAGCAACGGGGGGCTGGAGATCTGGAGACGACGCCTCGTCAGCCCCGGTCTGGATCCAAGATCCGCTGACGACCGACTCAACCGGGTCCTGGGTCGGACGGGAACGGAGGGATCGATGCGCCTGTACCTCCTGATGTGTCGTCTGGCGGCCTATCGCAACTTCGCAGAGATCCACAAGACCTTGGCCGGCACGCTGCCGACGGCCGACGACCCGGCCCGTCGCGAGGCCAGCCATGTCCTTCAGGACCTTGGCGATCACCTCCGACAGTCCGGAGCCAACCCCACGACCCTCGAGCTCTTCCTCGCCTGGAAGAACCGGTTTGCGCTGATGCCCGTGCCTCGACCCAAGGCCACCGCGGAGGAATAGCTGGTCCGGTCCCCTAGTTCGGGGTCTTCTCTCCCAGTCCCCCTCCTGGATGTCTGCGATGAGAACCCTGCTCCTGGTCCTGCTCGTGGCGGCTGGATTCCTGGCACCGATGGCCTCCCGGGCGGACGGGAAGGTGTTTCCCAGCGTCGCCGTGCCGGAATCGGTCCGGATTCCGGACCAGCGGGCGATCCTCTCGTGGTCGAAGGGCGTCGAGCGCCTGGTTATTGAGACCCGGTTCTCGGGCCGTGGGAGCAACTTCGCCTGGGTCGTTCCCCTGCCCTCCCCTCCCGTGGTGGAAGCCGCCAGCACCGGTCTCTTCACCACGCTGACCCAGCTGATGCAACCCAAGGTGGTCCACGCACCCACCCACTACTGGCTGTTCGGAGTCCTCGTGACCCCCATCGTCGCCGCGGGTCTGTCCGGACGCTGCCGACTTCGCGACCTGGCCATCGTTGTGGCCATCCTGCTGGTGTTGGCCTCGATGCTCCTGCCATCCCTCGCCACCGCCAAGGCCAGTGGCGTGGCTGGGGCTGGGGCTGGACTGGTGGAGATCCTCGACCACCAACGGGCCGGGGTTTTCGAGTCCACAACACTCACCGGACGGGACCCCGCAGCTGTGCGTCAGTGGCTCACCCAGAACGGGTACCAGACGCCACCCGGGGTCGAACCGGTGATCCGTGACTACCTGTCCGAGGGTTGGGTCTTCGTCGCCAGCCGAGTCCACCGGTCCCTGGAAACCAACGGTCCGAGCGCCCTCCACCCCCTTCAATTCACATTCCCCACCCAGAACCCGGTCTATCCGCTGCGCCTGACCGGGGTCGGCAATGGGGATCTGGAGGTCGATCTCTTCGTCTTCGGGGAGGAACGCGCCGTGGCGGATCACTTCGACGTGATCGAATCCCACCCCATCCGCCTGACAACGGACCGAGCCGATATTTACTTTTCCCTTCAGGAATTGCCCTTGGCCCACGAGGGCCTGATCGCCGTGGCGTCCGGTGCGCCTTGGGTGACGCGTCTCCAGGGACGTCTGACGCCTGAGACCCTGCGACAGGATGCCGTCCTGCGTTGGAGTGGCCAGAAATCGCGAAGGGAAGTCCTGTACAGCAGCGAGGGCGCCTGGAGGACGGCTCTCAACTGGACGGTCAACGGTTTCAACCTCCTCCTGATCGGCCTCGCCTTCCACGCACGAGTCCGTCCCGGAGCGTCCCCATTCCGTCTCAAGACGCTGCTATCCGGAGCTGGAATCCTCCTCCTCGCCACCGTGATCATCCGTCTGGTCCTTCCCGTGGTTCCAGTCCGCCTTAAGAGCAACATGCGGGTGCAGAACAGTCAGGCCCGACACGAGCAACTGGAGCTCCAAATGGCGGCAGCTGAAGCCATCGACACCAACGCCCCCATCACTGTGGAAAAGGTCCGTCAGACCATCGCCCGGGAACTCCCGAAGATGTTCGCCATCACGAGGTCTGCAAGGTCATCGACAACCGGCTACAAGCCCCAAATCCGAGAGGAGGATTCCCCCTGGAACTACTCCCTTCGCGGACGCTCCAACGGGGTCGACCTGATCCTCCACGATGCCATCGGCGGGGTCTGGGACACGATTACCCTCGAGCCCGAATCAAACCCATAGGCCCACCCGGGCACGGGGAAGCCCAGGGAGACAAGCGACGTCCGAAGCACGTGGACCGGATTCCACCCGACCCGCTTCGGACCTGTCGGGTTGACATCCGATCTCCAACCCAAAGGCTGGCTTCATGAAGCCTGTGCCCCTGAAGCGGATCCTCGAGCATTGTGAACGTCGGCTCCGACCCGGGACCTACAAGGATTACGACCGTGCATGGAACGGGCTCCAAGTGGAGAACGACGGGACCGTCCGTCGTATCGCCGCCGCGGTCGATGCCTCCACGGCCACCGTGGACCTGGCCCTCGCCGCCAAGGCCGACCTGTTGCTGGTCCATCATGGGCTCTTCTGGAACGGCACCGTTCCGTGGATCGGACGCCGTTACCAACTCCTGCGTCGCCTGATCGAGGGCAACCTCGCGGTGTATTCCCAGCACCTGCCACTCGACGGTCATCCGAAGCTGGGCAACGCAGCCCAACTGGCCCAGGCGCTCGGTTTCCGGACAACCAAGCCTTTCTTCGAACACCACGGACAGCACCTTGGGGTCTCCATCCGACTGCCCCGCCCCATGGATCGGGATGAGCTGGGCCTGCGGCTGTCCAAGGTCCTCGGCGCACCGCCCGTCGTCCTTCGCGGCGGTGCGTCCACCTGTCGGCACATTGGCATCTGCACCGGCGGCGCCGGGAGCGAGCTGGCCCAGGCGGCCCGGGAAGGGGTCGACACCTTCATCTCCGGCGAAGGTCCCCACTGGAGCCAT
The DNA here is from genome assembly GCA_039800465.1 of Verrucomicrobiota bacterium. Lineage (GTDB taxonomy): Bacteria > Verrucomicrobiota > Verrucomicrobiia > Limisphaerales > UBA9464 > UBA9464. Next base: position 4,422 of record JBDLQQ010000064.1, on the reverse strand, counting down.
GGATTGGCCGAGGATCTGGGACTGAACGTCTTCCTCGGAGGGCACTACGCGACCGAGACCTTCGGGGTCCGAGCCCTCGCCGCGGAACTCGCCAAGACCTTCGGGATCGAGTGGACCTTCCTGGACCACCCCAGCGGTCTCTGACGACGTCGGGCGCCGCCAAGAAATCCGCGGAGCTCAGGACTGCAGGGACGCCAAGACCTCCGGGTCCCGGACGTCCACCCAGCGCCCTTCGATCTTGAGGCCGGCGATGGAATGTCCGGCGGCGACCATCGCCGACAGGGCATCGGTCAGCTCATACTCGTTGCGCGGGGATTTCTGGAGGCGCGCGGTGAACTCAAAGAGCACCGGGCTGAACAGGTAGATCCCGGCGTTGTACCAGACCGGGCTGCCCGACTTGAGCCAGCCACTGGACCTCAACTCGTCGAGCTGCGCAGCGGTCGGCTTCTCCACCAGCCGAGTCAGACAGAACCGCTCGTCAAAGAAATTGATGCCGCCCTTGGTGACATCCTCGCCCTCCGTCACGGTGAGCAAGCCGCTGAACTTCCCCTCGGACCAGCGACGGACCATACCCTGGTAGGTGTCGGGGCGGACCAGGATGTCCCCGTACGTCAGGAGGAAATCCGAGTCGCCGACGAAGTCCTTCGCGTACTCGGGCGCCTTGCCAGTGCCATCCTGGACGACCTGCCGGGCGTAGGAGATCCGTGCGCCAAAGCGCGAGCCGTCCCCGAAATGGTCCTCGATCACCTCAGCCTTCCAGCCAGTGATCAGACAGACCTCCCGGATCCCCGTCGCGAGAAGCCCTTCGAGGATGTGCTCGAGGATGGGACGTCCCTGGACGCGGAGCATCGGCTTGGGAACCTCGTTGGTGAGGTCCTTCATGCGGGTCCCTTTGCCCGCGGCGAGGATGACGGCTTTCATGGGTTGGAAAATGCAACGGACCGGGGCGGTCTTCAGACGACCACCCCGGTCCGGATCACGGGTCCGAATCAGGCACCGTACTTGTCGAACATCTTGGCGTTCGCCTGCATGAGGCGGATCAGGTACTTGGCCTCGAAGATGCCCAGCGAACCGATGTTGGCGCCCGTCTCGGTGAACCGGTTGAGCTTGTCGGATCCACTGCAGGCCGAGTGCAACAACACCGGCTGGGGATGCCAGGAGTGTCCCTTGATCGCGCAGGGGGTCGAGTGATCCCCGGTGATCGCCAGGACATCCGGCTTCCTCGCGAGCAGGATCGGCAGGGCGGCGTCGAAGTCCTCGATCGCCTTCACCTTCGCCGCGAAATTGCCGTCTTCACCGGCCTTGTCGGTGTACTTGTAGTGGATGAAGAAGTAGTCGTAGTTGTCGTACTCGGCGACGTACCGCTCGAACTGCTGGGCGATGGTCTCAGGCCCCTCGATCTTGGTCATGCCGACCAGCTGGCTGAGCCCCTTGTACATGGGATAGACGGCGAGGGCGGCGGCCTTCAGTCCATACCGCTGCTCGAAGGTCGGGATGTCAGGCTGATGAGCCACGCCCCGCATGAGGAACCCGTTGGCCGGGGACTCCTTCTTGAGGAGCGGCAGTGCGACGGCATAGAAGTCGGCGATCAGCTTCGCGACCTTCTTCTGGCCGGCGCTCTTGGGATCCACCGGCTTGGCCGTGGCGATGGGCAGCCCCTCGCGATTCGGATCGGTGTCGGTGAGCGGCCCCTCGAGACCGGCTCCGCGGAACACGACGACGAAACGGTGTTCCTTGCCGGGGTAGATCAGCACCTGGGTGGTGCCGATCTTCTTGATCTTGGAGGACAGGATGCCGCAGAGGCGCTCGCAGACTTCGGTCGCGATCCGGCCAGCACGGCGATCCGTCACGAGCCCCTTGGCGTCGAGGGTGCAGAAGTTCGCGCGGGCGGCGACGTCGCCGTTCTTGAGCTCGATGCCGAGTCCGAGGGTCTCGATGACGCCGCGGCCGACCTCCCATTCGATCGGGTCGTAGCCGAACAGGCCGAGGTGACCCGGACCGGAGCCCGGGGTGATTCCGGGGGCGACAGGGATCATACGCCCCTGGGCGCAGCCGCGTCGGACCAACGCGTCGAGGTTCGGGGTCTTGGCCGCCTCCAGCGGGGTCAGTTCTCCCTGCTCGGTGGTGGCGATGTCTCCCAGGCCGTCGAGGACCACGAGGGCCATCTTGGCACCGGTCTTGACCTGCAGTTTGGCGTACACGTCGTCGAGTTTGCTCATAAGGCGGGCATGAGGTTAGGGGGTCCGGTTGGAGGGTCAATCGGAGGTTCTCTCAACTCTCGACCCTCAACTCTCAACTTCCCCACCTCCCCCCTAAATCTGGCGATGGTGGAGCGGCTCCCGGCTCTGCTCCAATGCCGGGATGTCTGACACGATCCCCGACTTCGATGCCGCCTGGAAGGAGGCCTGGGAGTTCTTCCTTCGCCCATTCCTCCAGTTGTGCCAACGCCCGGTCTTCAGGGGAATCGACTGGTCCAAACCCCCGGTCTACCTCGACACCGAACTCGGGAAGATCGCCCATGATGCCGAGCACGGTCGTCAGCATCTGGATCGCCTCATCGGGGTCACCCGGGCCGATGGCACGGCGCAGGATGTCCTGCTCCACACCGAGACCCAGGCCCATCACGACCCTCAGATGGCCTTCCGGATGTATCGGCATCACAACCGCCTGGTCGAACTCCGGGGTCGACCCGTGGTCAGCCTCGTCATCCTCGCCGATGACGATCCCAACTGGCGGCCGGGACCCTACGAGCACGAGCTCTGGGGGTGTCGGAGCCGCTTCGAATACCTCAGCTGCAAGCTCCTCGACTTCAATGAGGACCGACTCCTCCGGAGCCGCAATCCGGTCGCCAAGCTCATCCTGGCCCAACGGATCGCGCATCGGACCACCTGCGACTCACCCGAGCGTTGTCGGATGAAGCTCCAGTGGATTCGACAACTGATCCATCAGGGCTTTCGCCGACAGGACCTTCATCGACTCTTCACCATGCTCGAGCGCATGACCCCATTGACCGGGGAACTGGACATTGAATTCCAACACCAACTCAAACACTCTGAACCCACTAAAACCATGCCCTTCGTCACCACACTCGAACGCGCCGCCATGGAGGAAGGACTCTCCAAGGGCCAACTCCTGGCCCTGCGGGAATCCATCCGGGACCTGCTGGAGGAGCGTTTTGGGCACACACCTCCTGACATCGCAGCCCGGCTCGAGCAGGCGAACGATGTCAACTTGCTGAAGTCATGGAATCGCCGTGCCGCCACCATCGAGTCGGCCGCAGCGTTCGACAGGCTGATCCGGTCGGCTCAAAGTTGAGCCTGAGAGATCGAACCGATCGGGCGGTAATCGCCCCATCCTCTGATGGACGCCGTTCTAAATCCTTCCCCTTCCCCGCAGGCCACAGCCCCCAACCCGATCGGGATGCGCCCGCGTCTGCCCGCATGGCTGAAGGTCCAGCTGCCCAGTTCGAGCGCCTTCACCCGGACCCGACTCCTGCTCTCCGACCTTCGCCTGCACACTGTCTGTGAGAGCGCCAAGTGCCCCAACCACTGGGAGTGTTGGAGCCGGGGGACTGCCACCTTCATGATCGCCGGGGACCGGTGTACCCGCGCCTGCGGCTTCTGCGCGGTCGACACCGCCAAGCCCCTGCCCCTCGAGTCGGACGAACCCCAACGCGTCGCCGAAGCCACCCGCCGGATGGGCCTGCAGCACGTGGTGATCACCGCGGTGGCCCGCGACGACCTCCAGGACGGTGGTGCCGAGCATTTCCGCAAGACCATCGAGGCTGTCCGGTCCCTCAACCCCGGGATCGTCATCGAGGTTCTCGTCCCGGATTTCCTCGAACGCTCCTGGGCCATCGACCTGGTCCTCGCGGCGAAGCCCGAGATCTACAATCACAACATCGAGACGGTCCGCCGCCTCACCCCTGAAGTGCGGCATCGGGCGACCTACGACCGGTCGCTGGCCGTCCTGAAACTGGCCAAGGAACGGGCGCAGGCCCCGCTGCACACGAAGTCGGGTCTCATGCTGGGTCTCGGCGAAACCCACGAGGAGATCCTCGAGGCGCTCCGGGATCTCCGGTCGGCCCAGGTCGACATCGTCACCCTGGGTCAATACCTCCAGCCCACGCTCCGGCATCTGCCCGTGCAGACGTTCATCGCCCCGGAGATGTTCGCCCGTCTCAAGCAGGAGGCCGAGGCCCTGGGATTCGTCCACGTAGCCAGCGGACCGCTCGTCCGCAGCTCCTATCACGCCGACAAGTTCTCGCCTGCGGACGATCCTCAAACCCATGATCCTTTCCTTCAGGGATGATGAGACGCGACGGTTGCACGAGACCGGATCGAGCCGTCGTTTTTCAACGATCGCACGGATCGCGCTCCGCAAGCTGATCCAACTGGATGCCGCGGGAAATCTCTCCGACCT
>JBDLQQ010000063.1:0-5454 GCA_039800465.1 Verrucomicrobiota bacterium | reverse complement strand
TGGAGTGTGGATGAACTCGTGGCAGAGGTGGGCTGCTCGGGTGTGGCCGCACCATGAACGGTGACGCCCCAACGTGGTGAACATGGCACTCTGAGAGTGCTGGAATTGAATCCAAGGGGTGGAGGATGTCCTCGGGTGGGGCGTCGCCCGCCCACAACCTGCCTCAAACCCGTCCAACTGCCCGCAATCGCCCAGCATCAACCCGGCGGGAACCTCGCCAACGATCCAATACCCCCCCTTCTCCACCTCACCAACACCCACCACGCACTCCACAAACTTCAAACTCACGCAACCGAGATACCGTTGTAATGATCGGGGCACTCCTGATTCCCACAGCCCGGATTTGACCCAGCCATGTTCTCCGTCATGGGATACGAGGTCATGCGTCGCCCCGTCCACCTCGCCGCCTCCGTGATTCGGCTCCTCCGGATCCTCGGCTTCCTGACCTTCGTTGGAGGCGCATCGGCTGCGACACCGGTTCTCCTCAACGAGTTCCTCGCGAGCAACAGCCGGTCACTCCAGGACGAGGATGGCGATCGACCCGATTGGATCGAGCTCTTCAATCCCAATGCCGTCTCGGTGGACCTGTCGAACCACGGGCTGTCCGACGACCCCGCCCTGCCCCGGAAATGGCAGTTCCCCGGGGTCAGCATCCCGGCCAAGGGCTTCCTGGTGGTCTTCGCCTCCGCGAAGGATCGCCGCACCGACACCACCCACCTCCACACCAACTTCAAGATCGCACGCGAGGCCGGCGGACACCTCGGCCTCAGCGACCCCTCGGGCTCACCCATCTCGGTGATCCAGGCCTATCCGGTCCAGTTCGAGAACGTCTCCTACGGCCGCCCCCCGGGGAGCCCCAACGAGGTCGGCTATTTCCCGACGCCCACGCCGGGTAAGCCGAACTCGAATTCCGGCCCCGGATTCGCCCCTCCGGTGGACTTCAGCGCCAGCAGCCAGACCTATCGAGGCGCCCTCACGTTGTCCCTCTCCACCACCAATCCGGCCGCCGCCATCGTCTACACCACCGACGGCACGATCCCCACCCAGGCGTCCCCGCGGTACACGGGCCCCCTGGTCCTCACGAATGCGGTGCAGGTCCGCGCCCTGTCGCTCCAGACTGGGCTCCTTCCGGGACCCGTCCGGAGCGAGACCTTCATCCCCCTGAGCGACGGGGCAGCCGGGTTCACCTCGGATCTCCCGGTGCTGTTGATCCACCACTTTGACCGGGGACGTCCATCGCCCGACACCGAGAGCTTCGCCCATGTGCAGTTGTTCGAACCGGACTCCACGGGGAGGACCTCGCTGACGAATCTCCCCACGCTGACCTCCAGGGCCGGCATTGCAGCCCGGGGTTCCAGCACCGAGGGCAACAGCAAGGTCAGCATGAAGCTGGAGTTCCAGGACGAGTTCGGATTCGGACGCGCCCTCGGCCCACTGGGCATGCCGGCGGATCCGGACTGGGTCCTGTACGCCCCCAACAACTTCGAGCCCATCCTGATCCACAACCCGTTCGCGCATCAGCTCAGCCGGGACATCGGCCGCTACTCCCCTCGGACGCGGTTCGTCGAGGTGTACTTCGCCCAGAAGGGATTCGGACCGGTTCCCGCCAACCAGTACTTCGGCATCTACGTCCTCGAGGAGAAGATCAAGTTGGACAGGAATCGCGTGGAGGCCCCGGAACTGGCGCCCGGCATCCGCAACCCGCCCGAGGTCACCGGGGGCTACCTCATGAAGATCGACCGGCCGGATCCAGGAGACTGGGGATTCTGGGCCGCGTTCCAGTCGATCCAATACGTCGACCCCAAGGAGGAGGAGATGCTCCAGCCCGACCGCGAACGGCAACGGGTGTGGCTCCAGGACCACATGGACGCCTTCGGCAATGCCCTGCATGGCCCCGACTTCCGGGATCCGATCAAGGGCTACCGGGCCTACATCGACGTCGGTTCCTGGATCGATCACCACCTGCTGAACGTCCTGACCTTCAACGTCGATGCCCTGCGCCTGAGCGCCTATTTCTACAAGCAGCGGGACGGCAAGCTGCACTTCGGTCCACTCTGGGACTTCGACCGCGCCCTGTATTCGACCGACGGCCGCGATGCGAATCCGCGGACCTGGCGCTCCAAGACCAGTGACGGTGGGACAGACTTCTTCAACTACACCTGGTGGGGGCAGCTGTTCACGGACCCCGATTTTCACCAGCAGTACATCGATCGCTACCAGGACCTGCGGAGATCCCACTTCAGCGGGACCAACCTATGGCGTCTGGTCGACGACCTGACCGGACAGGTTCTGAAGGCACAACCCCGGGAACAGGCCCGGTGGTACATCACCCCGCGCGGCGGAAGTTACCAGGCGGAGATCCGCTACCTGAAGACCTGGCTGACCAACCGGCTGGACTTCATGGATCGCCAGTTTGTCCGCCCTCCCGAGTTCGCCGAGGCAGGGCGCTCCGTCGAGGCCGGCTACCGGGTCCTCCTCTCCCACCCCTCCAACCTGCCGCTGTACTACACCCTGGATGGCACGGATCCGCGGAGGAGCGGCGGTCCGACCGGCGACGAGATCGCGACCGGGGCGCGGCTCTACAACGGTCCGATCGAGATCTCCCGCGACACCCGGATCACGGTCCGCACCCGGAATCCCCAGCACACCGCCCTGACTGGACCGGACAATCCACCGCTACGCAGCATCTGGTCCGGACCCGTGGCCGAGTCATTCATCGTCGTCCCCGGTCCGTGGAAACTCACCCCGCGTCTCGATGAGGGCACCCTCGAGATCCGCGTAGCCGGTTCTCCGAACGGCACCTGTACCCTCCAGCAGGCCAGCCAGCCTGGAGGTCCTTGGACCCGGGTGGAGTCGCGCGTCCTGGATCCGTCGGGACAGGTCGTCTTCCGGATCCTCCCGACGCCCAGCCCCACCTTCTTCCGGATCGAGGGTGCGCCCTGAGTGCCCTCCTCGCCCTGCGCCATGCAGGTGGGTGCCGCAGTGCTCTGCGGCACTGGGTGCGACAGCACCCACCTCTCCCCAGGCCTGAGCGCCCAGGAGTCCCCGGTTTCCGCAGAGATTCAGCGACACGATCTGTCCCTCTTGCAGGCCGACAGTGCACCCAGGAATGCAGGTCGCTGCATCATCCACCAATCCACGCTCCCCGCTCTTTGATCTATGCCGGTCCCGACGGGGACCGTAGCGTCCACGGCACGTCATGGCCGGACTCCCGTACGAATTCGCCCTCGCGCTGCGCTACCTGCGGCCGAAACGGACATTCGTGTCGATCATCACCCTGATCTGCATCCTGGGGGTCACCCTGGGGGTCGCGGTCCTGATCATCGTCATCTCGGTCATGACCGGCTTCGGGATCCAGATCCGGGAGCGGCTGATCGGGTTCAACGCCCACGTGACCATCGAGAGTGCCCGGGGCGCCGAGATCCAGGACTGGGAGGCGCTCTCCCGTCGGATCGCCACCAATAGCTGGGTCAAGGGGGTGTCCCCCTACGTGAACACCCAGATCATGATCAAGACACAGCCGACCGACGGCCGCCCCTCGGCCATCTTCGGCACCATCGCACGCGGCATCGACCCGGTTCTCGAGGCGAAGACCTCCAAGCTCACCAACACGCTGATGAACGGCCAGTTCAAGCTCGGCCCCAACAGCCTGCTGGTGCCATACGTGGTCGCCCGCAACTACCGGATCCAGGCCGGCGACCGGTTGGCCATCTATTCGGTCCCCGCCCTCGAGCGCATGGTGGAATCCCTCCGCAAGGGCGAGGAGGAGGCCCGGAATGCCGACGACTACACCGTCCGCGGCATCATCGACCTCGGGATGAACGACCTGAACGCCAACCTCATCCTGACCTCCCTGCCCGATGCCCAGGACCTCTGGGGCCAGGGGAACCGGGAGGGCGTCCAGGGGTTGAGCGTGATGCTGTACTCGTTCGACGACACCGCCACGCTGAAGGCCTCCCGCGAGCTGCAACGCCAGCTCGGGTCCGACTACTTCGTCGGGAGCTGGCTCACCACCAACTCCGACTACCTCGACGCCATCACGACCGAGAAGCGGGTGATGTTCTACATCCTCTTCTTCATCGTGATCGTCGCGGCCTTCGGGATCATGAGCGCGCTGATCACCTTCGTGGTCCAGAAGACCCGGGAGATCGGGATCCTCAAGGCCATCGGAGCCACCCCCACCTCGGTGGCCCTGCTCTTCCTCGGTCAAAGCCTCGTGGTCGGCGTCCTGGGAGTGCTCAGCGGTCTGGGCGCCGGGCTCCTCGCGTTGCGCTACCGCAACGAGTTCCTCGGGGCGATGAACCGGTTGACCGGCTACGACCTGTTCCCCGCCTCCATCTACCAGTTCTCAGCCCTGCCCGCGAAGGTGGTGCCGGAGGACGTCCTGGTGATCTGCGTCGTCTCCATGGTGATCTGTGTCCTGGCCGGTGTGCTGCCCGCGATCCGGGCGGCCTGGCTCCAACCGGTCGATGCCCTGCGCCATGACTGAGCCTGCCCTCCACGCCACCGGCATCGTGAAGACCTACACGCTCGGACGCCGCCGTCTCGAGATCCTCAAGGGAGTGGACCTGACCGTGGAACGGGGAGCCTTCGTGGCGCTCCGCGGAGCCTCGGGCGCCGGCAAGAGCACCCTGCTCCACCTCCTGGGCGGACTCGACCGGCCCGACGCCGGCGAGATCACGGTCGGACCCCATCGCCTGTCGTCGCTGGGACGCTCGGAGCTGACCCGATTCCGGAACCGTCATGTCGGGTTCATCTTCCAGTCGTATCACCTGCTCCCGGAGCTGGATGCCCTGGAGAACGTGATGCTGCCGGCCCGGATGGCGCGCCTGCCCGTGGCCACGGCGCGGGAACGGGCGATCGGACTCCTGAAGCGTGTCGGCTTGGCGGAGCGGCTCGACCATCTCCCGCCGGAACTCTCCGGCGGCGAGCAGCAGCGCGTGGCGATCGCCCGCTGCCTGGTCAACCAGCCGGAGCTCATCCTGGCGGACGAACCCACGGGGAATCTCGACTCCAAGACCGGCATCGCGGTCCTCGAGCTCCTGCTCGAGCTCCGTCAGGAGCAGGGCTGCACGCTGGTGATCGCGACCCACGACGCCTCCGTCGCCGCCCGCGCCGAACGCACGGTGGAGATGCGGGACGGACACCTCGTCATGGGAGGGCATTAAGTCCCTTGCGGGAATGGGAAGCGCGATGCTGGGTGCCCGACGGTTTCGAAGCCTCATGGGGCGCCGGGTGGGAACGTTGGGGAGAGGTTCCGGATCTCGAGAGGTGCTGCCCGCCGGTTCCCCGAGCATTTGCCTTCCCTGCCCCCCGGGAGCGTAGGCACGCTCTCCAACGGTGCCTCCCATGAATCCATCGTCGGATCCCCACGCGCCCTGGTGGCGCCTCCTGAATCGATACCAGTGGTTCGTCCTGATCGTGGCCGCGCTCGGCTGGCTTCTCGACTGCATG
>JBDLQQ010000062.1:0-3653 GCA_039800465.1 Verrucomicrobiota bacterium | reverse complement strand
CTGTAGACGGCGGAGCTAAACGCTCCAACCATCCACCATGGTCCTGTCCAACCCCTACGGCCCGCGATGCTCTGTTGAACAGGATCCTCAATGCCCGACCAACCGCACCACGAGCGATTCATAACCCACCACCCGACGGTACCGGCTCTCCTCCTCTACCCGGTCCACCGCCTGCTGGACCTCGATCCGACCCACGCGTTCCGTGCAGCCCTGGATCAGGCTGCGCAGCAGCAGTCGGGCATGGGCCGCACCCAGGCAGAAGTGCGCCCCACTCCCGAACGCCACATGGGGATTCGGCTTCCGGTCCAGTCGGACCTCCTCCGGGGCCTCGAAGGCGGCCTCGTCCCGGTTTGCCGACGCCCAGCAGAGGGAGGCGCGTCCATTTGGAGGGACCGTATGGCCTTGGACCTCCGTCGACACCGGACAGACCCGACCGATGTGGGTCAGCGGGGACACCACGCGCAGGAACTCCTCCACCGCCAGCACGATCCGCTTCGGATCCGCCCGCAGGAACTCAAGCGCCTCGGACCGTTTCCCAAGATAGCCGAACACCGAGGACACCATGTGGATCACGGTGTCGCGTCCGCCGGCAAAGGTGAGGTTGGCGAAGCCCATCTGCTCCTCCCGGGTCAGTGGACGCCCCTGGAACGTCGCCTGGCACAACGCACTGAAGAAGTCGTCCCCGGGATTCCTCTGGGCCCGGTCCAACTGACCGTGCAGATACGTCTCCAAGGCCGCCCCCTTGCGTTCCCCCGAGGCCCCGTCCTTGAACACGTGGGTGCCCCATCCGATCCAGGTCTCCGCCTCCGATTCCGGGACGTTGAGGAGATAGGTCAGGGCCCGCGATTGGAACGGCAGCGCGAACTCGCGGACGATCTCGATCGAGGGACGCCGCAGGGCGTCCGACAGCAGTTCGGCCACGAGGGCATCCACCCGGGCGACCATTGCGGGGTCCTTCGACCGCTGGAAGAACGGCTCGACGATCGCCCGGTACTCGGTGTGTTCGGGCGGATCCGTCTCGACCGGGATCTGCCGCATCGTCCGATAGGCCTCCTCCGACGGGATCGGCACCCGGAACGGGGCGTCCGAGCTGAACGTCTTCCAGTCCTTGGCGGCCCGACGGACGTCCTCGTGCCGGAGGATCATGGGGACCTCCTCACCCTGGAACTCGCCAACGAAGAGGCCCGACTCGCGTCGGGCCTTCTGGAACGGATCGTGTGATGGATCCATGGAGATCAGTCACGGATCGGGCAGAGGCCCGACCTCAGCGATTCGGCTGGGGGGTGAACCGGAGATAGGGCTTCACGGTCCGGAACCCCTTCGGGAACAGCGTCTTCGCCTCGTCGTCCTTCACGGCCGGAGTGATGATGCAGTCCTGCCCATCCTTCCAGTCGGCCGGCGTCGCGACGCGGAACTTGGAGGTGAGCTGGAGCGAGTCGATCACCCGGAGCAGCTCGATGAAGTTGCGGCCGGTCGAGGCCGGATAGGTCAGGGTGAGTTTGATCTTCTTGTCCGGGCCGATGATGAACACCGAGCGGACGGTCATCTTGTCGTCGGCGTTCGGGTGGATCATGTCGTACGCCGTGGCCACCACGCGCTTGGGATCCGCGATGATCGGGAAGTTGACCGTGGTCGACTGCGTCTCGTTGATGTCCTTGATCCAGCCGTGGTGGTCCTCGATGGGGTCGACGCTGACGGCGGCCACCTTGACGTTCCGCTTCTGGAACTCGGCCATGAGCTTGGAGGTGGCGCCGAGCTCGGTGGTGCAGACAGGGGTGTAATCCGCCGGGTGCGAGAAGAGGATGCCCCAGGAGTCCCCGAGCCACTGGTGGAAGTCGATCGTTCCCTCCGTGGTCTCAGCGGTGAAGTTCGGCGCGATGTCGCCCAGTCGAAGTGCCATAGGTCGTGACGTGTTGCGGTTTGTGTGGACGCGAAACGTAGCCGGCTGGGCGGCGCGCTGGCAATGCTCCCGAGAGACAGGGACGGCAATCGAACGCACCGGGCGCGTCCCGCTCAGGTGAGCAGCATCTTGACCGCGACCGCCGCCAGGATGACCGCGAGACCCACCCGGACGACCTGCATCGGGGCCCGGGTGCTGATCCAGGAGCCGATCAGCACGCCCGGGATCGATCCGACCAGCAGGTTGACCAGCAGGGAGTAGTTCACATTCCCGAGGAAGAGGTGCCCCAGCCCGGCGATGAGCGCGAGCGGGATGGCATGGGCCAGGTCCGTGCCGACTAGGCGGCTGGGGGTCAATCGGACCGGATAGAGATACACCAGCATCACGGTCCCAAGCGCCCCGGCACCGATGGAGGTCAGCGTCACCAGCACCCCGAGGACGGCGCCTGCGAGAACGGTCAGGACAGGCTGAGAACGCCCGAGCGCCCCCACTACGCCACCCGGACCCCGTCGCCCCACCTCCTGGAGCCAGTCCTTCGCCAGGATGCCGACCGAGGTGATGAGGAGGGCGACCGCCACGGCCTGGATCAGGAACCCGCCCCGGATCTGGGCGGTCGCGGTCAGGGTCATCCACGCCAGCGTCGCTGCCGCGGCCGGAAGACTTCCCATGGCGAGACGTCGGACCACCGGCCAATCCACGGTCCCATGTCGATGATGGACCACGGTCCCGAAGATCTTGGTCAGGGCGGCATACAGGAGATCGGTACCCACCGCCGTCTGCGGCGCGATCCCGAACACCAGGACGAGGATCGGGGTCATGAGGGCACCCCCACCCACCCCCGTGGCACCGACGACAGTGCCGACGAGGAGTCCAGCGACGGCATTGGGCGCACTGAGGTCCACGGAAGAGGCGGCGACGGTGGAGGAACACGAACCGGGTAACAAGAAATCAGCAGATCCCCCCCAAGCGACCGCAGTGCCGCCTCGCTCAACCCCGATCTGAAAACCAATACCACTTATTCTCTATTGACTTGGTGTACTTTATTCCAAAGATGGTCGTGTTGTGCGCGGAAAGCGGTGGTTACTTTGCTGTTTAGGCTGGCTGGCCCTGATGCTGTGCATCGGCTGCCAACCCAGTGGCGTGCCCCGGAACAAAGCCGGCCATCCGCAGATGCTCAACGCCTCGTTCGATCTGGGACGGGAGCTCTTCAGTGCCCTCAATGCCGGATTCAAACCCTGGTATCGGGCCCACACCGGACAGGAGATCGACGTGGTGAACTCCCACGCCGGCGCCAGCAAGCAGGCCCGGGCGGTGGTCGATGGGCTTGATGCCGACCTGGTCACGCTCAACACCGTCAGCGACGTCGATTTCATCGCCCGACGCGGACGCCTCCTTCCGGAGGACTGGCGTTCCCTGCTTCCGAACCACTCGGCTCCCTATTCCACCGTCGTCCTCTTCCTCGTTCGTGAGGGCAACCCGCGTCACATCCGGGACTGGGAGGACCTGGTCCAACCCGGGGTCACGATCACCCTCCCCAATCCCAAGACCAGCGGCACCGGACGCAACGCGTACCTTTCGGCCTGGGGACATGCCCTGAGGAAGTCCGGCGGTGACGAGGCCCAGGCGAAGGCATTCGTGACCCGACTCTTCGCCCATGCCCCGGTGCTCGATACCGGTGGACGCGGCGCGACGATTACCTTCGTCCAGCGTCGGATGGGCGACGTCCTGATCACCCTCGAGGCCGAACTCGCCT
>JBDLQQ010000061.1:0-15493 GCA_039800465.1 Verrucomicrobiota bacterium | reverse complement strand
AGGCCCCTCGGTGGCCACCTCGCCCGCCGCAACCACGGCGGGCTTCTTGTTTTCGACGGAGTTCTTGCAAGCTGTTTGCAACCATGGGTCGTGATCTCCAGACCGGGCGCCTGTTTCGGTGGCTGATGCTGCTCCTCGGGGTGGCGTGGGGGTGCGGGACGTTGCAGGCGACGAATCGGCTGCAGGTCGTGACGAGTGTCGCCCCCCTCTATTGCTGGGCGGTGAACGTGGCTGGGGATCGGGCGGATGTCGCAAGCCTCCTCCCACCGAATGTCGGACCCCACGACTTCCAGTTCCGTCCGAGAGACATCCGCCGGGTGGAACGGGCCAACGTCGTCTTCCTCAACGGACTTGGACTGGAGTCCTGGTTCTCCCGGGTCTTCCAGAACCGCAAGATCCCCGTCCGGATCGTCGAGGCGGCTGCCGGGCTCTCCACCAACCAGCTGATCTACGGGGTTCCGGAGCTTGAGATCGCGGGTCACGATGGAGATCACGACCACGACCACGGTCACGACCACGGTCACGACCACGGTTCCGGAGCCCCCAATCCCCACCTCTGGCTGGATCCGCTGCTGGCGTGTCATGCGGTCAGCAACCTGGTCGCGGCGCTGGGCGAGCTCGACCCGCCGAACGCCACCTACTTCGCCGAACGGGGGCAGGCCTATGTGACCCGCCTCAGGGCGCTTGACGAGGAGCTGCGGCGGGCGATCGGGACGTTGAAGTCGCGTGACATCGTGACATTCCATGATGCGTTCCCGTATTTCTGTCGGCGGTACGACCTGCACCTCGTCGGGGTGATCGAGGAGGTGCCCGGGACCTCCCCCTCACCGCGCTACCTGTCGGAACTCTCGGCGGCGATCCGTCGGGACAAGGTGACGGCGCTGTTCGTGGAGCCGCAGTTCGAGGTGAAGCTGGCCCGGCAGCTGGCGAAGGACCTGTCGATCGGGGTCGCCACCCTGGACACGCTGGAGACCGGCCGTCTGACTCCGGAGGCCTACGAGGAGGGCATGCGCGCCAACCTCAGGGCCCTCCGGGGCGCGCTCCGATGACATGTCCTCGATCCGGTTCCATCGCGAGGGTCTGGCGCTCGAGGTGCGCGGCCTGAGGGTGTCGCTGGGTGAGACCGAGGTGCTCCGGGGCATCGACCTCCACGTCCCCAAGGGTCGCATCGTCGCAGTGATCGGCCCCAACGGCTCGGGCAAGACCACGCTCCTCCGATGCCTCCTCGGGCTGCAGAAGCCCGCGGCGGGCGAGATCCGGATCTTCGGTCAACCGATCGGTCCGGCCATCCTCGGTCGGGTTGGCTACGTGCCCCAGCGGCTCGCCCTCGATCGCAGCTTCCTGCTCAGCGTCCGGGAATTCCTCGCGCTCCGTCTCCGGGAGACCCGCCACTGGATCTGGTGGCGTCGGGCCACCCTCGATCAGCACCTCCGTGGACTCCTGCCCGGACACGACCTCGGCTCCCTGCTGGATCGGCCGGTCGCGGGGCTGAGCGGGGGACAGCTCCAGAGGGTGCTTGTGGCCTTCAGCCTGATCGGATCCCCGGAGCTGCTCCTCCTCGACGAGCCCACGGCCGGGGTGGATGCCCCCGGTGAGCAGTCGTTCTACGAGCTGATCGCCGCCGTCCACCGCGAACGGCAGCTGTCCGTGGTCCTGGTCTCCCACGACCTGTCGATGGTCTACCGACATGCCTGTCGGGTCTATGCGCTCAACGGCGTGATCTGCTGCGAGGGGACCCCCGAGGAGGTCATGAACGCCGATTCGCTGCGGCAGGCCTATGGGATGCATTTCACGCCGTACCACCATGACCATGGCCCGGGTCATCATCATCACCCCGGGGGAGGAGGCTGAGGTCCTGTGATGGATTCGATGCTGAGCGAGCCCTCCATGCAGCGGGCACTGCTGATCGCAGTGCTCCTGGCGCCGCTGTGTGGCGTGCTGGGTGTGTTCGTCACGGCGCGGCGGATGTCATTCTTCAGTGAGACGGTGGCCCATGGCTCTCTGGCCGGCGTCGCCATCGGGTTGGCCCTCGGGATCGACACCGCGTGGCCGATCCTTGGGGTCAGTCTCGCGGTCGCGCTCCTCGTGCTCTGGCTGAGGGAGAACACGGACCTGCTGACCGACACCATCATGGCCCTCCTGATGTCGGGGTTCATGGCCGCCGGCGTCGTGGGTTTCAGCAAGCTCCGGGGCTTCCGCGGCGAACTACACCGGTACCTGTTCGGGGACATCCTCAGCGTCGGCTGGCCCGATGTCATCCTGGCGGGAGTCGTCTCCGGTTTTGTTCTGGCATTCCTCGTCGCCCGGCTGAGCCAGATGGCCCTGATGACGCTCAGCGAGGACCTGGCGCATGTCAGCGGAACCTCGGTCCGTCGTCTGAACCTGGTCTTCGTGGTGCTCCTGACCCTGACGGTCGCCCTGAGCATCCGGCTCCTGGGCATCATCCTGGTGACCTCGCTGCTGGTGATCCCCCCGGCGACGGCCCGGAACGTGGCGTCGACCCTCCGGCAGGAGCTGTTGCTGAGCCTCCTCTGCGGCCTGCTGTCCGGGATCGGTGGCGTGGTGGCCAGCTACCAGTTCGACCTCCCCTGCGGACCGTCCATCGTCCTGACCTCCGTCGGCCTGTTCCTGGTTTCCCTTGTGGCCCGGGCGCTGCGTCGGCCCGCCCGCCGTTCCAGCCATCCGTGAACACCCCCTGTGGCCAGCACCAGCATCCGCACCGGCTGATCCAGCAGCCGCTCGACGAGTTGACCGACCGGCTCCGTCGGAACTCCCGACGGGTGACCGGTCCACGGCAGGCGATCCTCGATGTCCTGCGTCGACACCAGACGCCGATGTCCAACCGGGAGATCCATGCAGCGCTGGGGCAGGGCTGCGACCTCGCCACGGTCTACCGGAATCTCCACACCCTGGAGGGCATGGGCCTGGTGCGGCGGTTCGACCTCGGCGATGGCGCCGCCCGATTCGAGCTGGTGACCCCGGAGGACGATGGACACCATCACCATCTGGTCTGCACCCGGTGTTCTCTGGTGGTGGAGATCGACGACTGCTTCCCGCCGGAGTTCGAGCAGGCGCTGGCGCGTCGACACCGGTTCGCGCGGATCAACCATCGACTGGAATTCTTCGGCGTGTGTTCCCGCTGCGAACCGGATGGATCCCAGTCTGGACCCGTGGAGGCCTGATGCGGTTGGACCAATGGCTCTGGGCGGTGCGGGTCTACAAGACCCGGACACTTGCCACAGGAGCAATACGGTCGGGCCATGTGCGGATCCAGGACCTGCCCGCCAAGCCTGCACGGGAGGTGCATCCGGGCGACCTCGTCGTGGTCCAGCTCGAGCGCCTCCGCCGGACCCTGCGTGTGGTGGGGAGCCCACCTTCGCGGGTCGGAGCCAAGGACCTGCCGGCCTTCGTGGAGGACCTGACCCCGTCCGAGGAGCAGGAGCGGGCACGGCTCCGGTCCCAGCTGATGGTTCCGAGCCGTCCGAAGGGACAGGGACGACCGACCAAGCGGGACCGGCGGCTCTGGCTGCGACTCGACTCGGGGCTCCGGGACGATGTCGTGCCCTGAGGGGGGCTCAGGGGGTGATCAGCCGGAGCTGGAACAACTCCGCGGGACCTGTGGTGGGGCGGATCAGGAGCAGCCGGTTTCCATCATCCTCGGGCGCATCCGTCACCGGGGTGAACGCCTCACCGAGGTGGGGCGCGTGGACCAATTGGTAGCGGGTCTTCGCGGCCGATGGCCAGGAGAGCGCCAACTGGTTGGGATCCACCAGCTCGAGCGTCAGCCGGGGCATCGTGACCGTCACGGTGACCTGGGCCGAGTTGTTGCCCGGGTTGGCATCGGGGGTCGATCCGCTGATGATTGCGACGGCGACGGCGCTCGTGGGGGCTCCGGCGCCGACCCGCACGCCGGCGAGGAAGACATCGCTGGGTCCAAAGGCCCCACGCTGGTAGGTGAGCTTCTTCCCGGCCACCGACGGAGTGATGGACCCGGTGGTCTCGACGAGGGTCATCCCCTCGGGGATCAGGAACTCGATGACCGTGTCCTTGGAGGTGAGGGGACCGCTGTTGAAGGCCTGGAGGCTGAAGAGGATGCTGCCCTGGGCGACCGCGGGATTCGGGCTCGCGGACAGCGTGACCCGGATGTCAGCCGAGGTGCCCACGATGAAGGCCTTCGGCGAATCCACGACGCCGTCGGGCGACGAGACGCGGACCAGTCCGGTGGTGGCGGTGCTCGGGACGACCGCCTCGAGGGTGGTCGCCGAGGTGGCGGTGAAGGAGGCGCGGACCCCGTTGAAGGTGACGTTGGTGACGGTGGAGAGGTTGGAGCCGAGAAGGGTCACAGTGGTACCCGGTCCACCCTCGGCGGGTGACAGGCTGGTGAGGGTGGGCTCCGGACCGCGTACGACGAAACTCGCGTCGGAGGTGGCACTGCCGCCCGGGGTGGTGACCCGCACGCGTCCAGAGGCTGCCCCGGCTGGGATCTCGAAGCGGATCTGCCGGTTGTCCAGCACCTCGAAACCCGTGATGGCCAGTCCCGCGAGGGTCAGTCCCGTGGCCCCCCTCAGATTGACTCCCACGGCGACGACCTGCGTGCCGGGCCGTCCAGAGGCCGGTGACAACGAGTCGACCCGCGGCGTGCCGTAGAACGGCGTGCTCGACACTGCGGTGCCGTTGGTCGTGACCAGCTTCAGGGTATCGGTCTGGACCCCTGCCGGCACCGTGGCTTCCACCTGCATGGAGTGGAGGACCTTGAACGCGGCGGCAGGGAGGCTGCCGAAGTCGACCCGGGTGGCCCCGTTGAACCCGCTGCCGTCGATCCTCACGACCGTGCCGGCGGCGCCGGTGTCGGGGGTGAATCCGGTGATCCGCGGTTGGATCACGATGTTGGAGGGGGTGATGAATGTCCCGCCGGGAACCGAGACCACGAGCGGCCCGGTGATCGCGGCGTCCGGGACGATGGCGGTCAGATTGGTGTTCGACAGGACGTCCACCGTGGCCTTCGCGCCACCGATTCGGAGCTCAAACTCCGCCGCGTTCCGGGTCCTGAAGTTGTAGCCATGGACCTCGATGGTGTCGCCGCCCTTCGCGGTCGTGGTGAACCGCGAGATCAGGGGCGGCCCGTAGACGAGCTGCTGGAGGTTGGTCGTCCCACCCACCTCGGTGTGGACGGACACATGCCCCGTCTCGATCCACTGGGGCAGGGTTGCCAGGATCTGGGAATCGGCCGTGACCACGGCGTTCACCGGGATCTCACCGACCTTGACCAGAAGTCGCGGGTAGTTCGGGACGTAGAAGTTGGCGCCGACGATGGTGAGGGTTGCCCCGGGAGAGGCGATGACGGGCTTCTCGAACTCGATGTCGGGGCCTCCGATCATGCGGGTGCCGAAGTCCGACACCCGGGGTGGGAGATAGAAATAGGCTGGGGTCGTGTACTGCCCGTTGCCAATCGGCATGGCCGTCACGGTGATGGGGCCGATCGTTGCCCCCTCGGGCACCACCGCCACGATCGCGTTCGCGCTGACGCTGATGAGGTTGGCCTGGATCGTGCCGAACTGGACGATGGGCAGGGCGGTTGAGGGTCGGAACCCGCTGCCGGTCAGGGTCACCAACGTCCCAGGGGGACCCACGTTCGGGGTGAAGCTCTGGACGAACGGGGCCGCGAGGGTCGTCAGGGCGCTGGCGAGGATCGCGAGGAGGGAGAGGACGGGAAGACGGAGGGGCAGGGGCATGGTCGGACCGAGGTGAAGCAACTGGAAACGGCGGGGTGTGTCAAAAACTGTTCCGAAGACGGCTGGGAAACAGCCGGGGACCCGAGGAGACCGGTTTGGGAATCAGGCCTGAGCGCGGACGGGTGCCTGCAGGAAGGAGCGGATGAGGTCGACCTCTTCGGCCCCCGCCACCGTGTGGACCTTGTCGAAGACGCGCCAGGTGATCGGGAGCCCACCGGCGGTCAGGAGATCCACCTGCTGCTTGACCTCATTGCAGGGGATCAGCGGATCGCGGCTCCCGTGGGTGAAGAGGAAACGCTGTTGCGCCGCCACGGCCGACTTCTCCCGCAGCAGGCTCGGGGGATCCCACACATAGCCGCTGATCCCGACGAGGCCCGCCAGCCGCCTCGGGTAGCGGAATCCGACGTCGAGCGTCATCAGACACCCCTGGGAGAACCCCAGCAGGGAGGTCTGTTCCGACGGGAACCCGGCCAGCGCCTGGGCGTCGAGCAACTGCAGCAGGAGCTCCCGGCTCCGTCGGATCCCAGGCCCGGAATCCCCGTACAGGTCGTACCACGAGTACCCGCCATGGTAGTCGTCGGGCGCGTTGACGAGCAGGGTGTTCAGGTCGTCGATCTCCAGCACCTCCGGCAGCCAACGCCACCCCTCCATGGAGTCCCCGAGGCCGTGCAGGACCACGAGGAGTCGCTTGGAATCGGGGCGTCGCGCCGGGATGAGATCGGTCACCAACATGGGGAAAGGATGTCCACGGCCGTCCGGCGACACGAGCCGGAATCCCGCGTCGCCGCGGAGCTTCTCCGGGGGAGGGCATTCCGATAGGCTGAGCCCCATGAATGGTTCGGGAGTCCGCAGGTTGGGGGTGTTGGGTTCCGGCAAGGGATCCAACTTCGTGGCGATCGCCGACGCCATCGCCGCGGGCACACTGCCGGCGGAGGTGGCTGTCGTGATCAGTGACGTCCCCGACGCAGGCATCCTGCGTCATGCGGCGGATCGGGGGCTGCCGGCCCTGCACCTCCATCCCGGAGGGTTCCGGACCAAGCTCGACGAGGAGGCCGAGCAGCGCTACCGGCAGACGCTGCTGGACCATGGGGTCGAACTCATCGTGCTGGCGGGCTTCATGCGCATCCTCAAGGGCGGCCTGCTCCGGTCGTTCGAGGGCCGGGTCGTGAACATCCATCCGTCCCTGCTCCCCTCGTTCCCGGGCCTCGCCGCTTGGAGACAGGCCCTCGACTATGGCGTGAAGGTCACCGGCTGCACGGTCCACCTCGTCGACCAGGGCATCGACACCGGACCGATCCTCGCGCAGCGGGCCGTGCCGGTCCTCGATGGCGACACGGCCGAGAGTCTCCACGCGCGGATCCAGGAGGCGGAGCGCCAGCTGTATCCGGCCGCGATCGGTTCCCTGGTGCGGGGCGAGGTGACGGTCCGGGGACGCCAGGCCAGCGGGTTCCGGGGCTGAACCCGGCGCAGGAGCGGTGCGGCGTGTCGGTGTCAGGCGGGCTTCTCGGCCCGGCGGAGGAGGAGGACGCCGATCGCCATGAAGGCGAAGTTCGGGATCCAGAACAGCAGGTGCGGGTACAGGTGTGCCCGGGTGTCGAGGGAATGCCCGAGGATGAAGAAGCTGTAGTAGACCGCGAGCAGGGCGAGGGCGACCGCCACACCGATGTTGGTCTCGCGGCGCTGGACCCGGATCCCCAGAGGAATCCCGATCAGGGTGAAGGCCACGCAGGAGAACGAGAACGCGAGCTGCTTGTGGATCTGGACCCGCACTGGGGAGATCGCCGACCCGCCCTCGCGGCGTAGGGCCAGCTCGGCGAGGAGTTCCCGGAAGCTCATGATCGTCAACCCGGGCTTCCAGGCCCCGCCCGAGTCGAGGGAGCGGATGGGTTCGATGTGCTCGGCGTTGAAGTGCGATTGCCAGCCGTCGGCCGTCAGGAAAAGCCCCTGAAGACGGAGGAGTCGGATGGCGGAGGGCAGGCCGTTCGTGCCCATCAGGACCTCCCCCTCCGGGGCCCAGACATCGAGGTTTCGGACCGTCTTAGGGGCCGCCGGGTCAGTCCCGGTGGGCGAGTTGGTCGTGCCGTAGATCAGGATGTCCCTCAGGCGATTTCCACGGACCTCCCGCGCGTACAGCGTCAGGTTGCCCAGCTGGACGTAGCGCCCCTCCCCGATGAACGTCGTCGCCCCGCGGCGAGCGACCTCCATGTGCAGTCGACGGAAGGCCTGCTTGCAGTTCGGTCCCACCTCCATGTTCAGCCAGGCATTCAGGCCGGTCATGATCGCGGCCAGCAAGACGACCGGGGCCACGGCGGCCACGATGCTGATGCCCCCGGCCCGGATCGCCGTGAGCTCCTGGTCGACGCTCAGCCGGCTGAACACCAGGAGGGATCCCGTGAGCATCCCGATCGGGAGTGCGAACGCGAGGGCGTAGGGGATGAGCAACAGGATCGCCTCGAGCGCGGTGCGGGCATCGACCCGTCCCGACGCCACCATGTCGAACACGTCGCGCAGCACGTTCCCGAGCAGCAGGATCCCCGTGAAGGTGGCCACCGTCAGCAGGCAGGTCGCCAGGACCTGCCTGACCAGATAGCTATGAAGGGTCCACATCGGGTTGCAACCCAGTCAGGCTACACCGGATTGGGGACCGTCGTCACCGGAAGAGCGAGCCGAAGCGCGGGTGGTGTTGCCCGGGCTGTGGTGGGTCCAGTCCGGCTGCGGTTGCAGGCGTCACGGGGTGTGGGCCGCCGGGAAACATGCGGTCCAAGACATGAGGTGGGTGCCGCAGTGCCCTGCGGCACTGGGCGCGGGAGCGCCCACCCCGCAGACGACGCGCCCGACTTGGCCCCCTGCAGCGGACGATCCTCCCTTCCGCATCTTCCTGCCCGGCCCGCTACTTCGACTCGGTCCGTACCCGGGCCGCGATCTGATCATCGAGCTCCTTGAGCGTGAACCGACGGCACACCACGAAAGGCGGCTGGCCGGCCTCCCAGTGCCCATAGGTCGTCACCACGAACGTCCCATCCGGAAGGACTTCAACCCCCGGGTAGGCGCAGTCCCACGCATGGTGGTTGTCCCCGAGACGCACCCGGAACGTCCCCGCAGACTCGGTCTCGGCCTTGAGATCCTCGTATTTCCCGACCCATCCGATCCAATCCCCGGCCGTCGGGGACTCCTTCGCCGTGTCCCGGAAGGAAACGAACAGCCGGCCATCGGGTCCATACCGGGCCACATGCCGGTCCCCGCACAGCGAGGCCGGCGGTTCCCGCGGAGGTGTCCAAGTCCGTCCCTCGTCCCGGGAGAACATCACGTGCGATCGTCTGGCCCGCCGGTTCTCCCGGAGCAGGAGGGCGATCTCGGTGCCCTCCGGAGATCGCACCCATCCGGGCTCGCACAGGTGGACTCCTGTCGAGGCGAACAGCTCCCGGGGTTCTCCCCAGGTCAGGCCCCCATCGGTGGACGCCACCTGGAAGACGCGGAACACCGGGGGCTTCTCCGGTTGGGAGTCCTTCCGGAGGAACCGCCCGTCATCGTGGAACCAGGCCAGGTAGTGCCCGGGTCTGTCCCGGACCGGGGCGAGGCTCGACATCACCACGATGCCCCCCCAGTTGCCGACCGGTTTCAGCGGGGACCAGGTGGCCCCGTCATCCTCCGAGATCGAGGTCCGCGCCGGATGGAGACCGGACCACACCAGCAGGCGTCTCCGGCCGGAGGCGTCGATGACCCGGTGGATCGTCGGGGTCTCCTGGGAGGTCGACCAGTTCTCCGGCACGGGCAGCCGCCCGCTCCAGGTCCGCCCCCCATCCGGGCTCCGCTGGAGCTGGATCGGTCCCTTCCCGTGGCCCTTCGGATACACGCACAGGAGGGTCCGTCCATCCTCCAGCAGCACCGTGGTCGGATGGCCGAGGTACTGGCCGGGCTCCCGATCCACCACGATCCAGTTCCCAGCGGTCCGGGGGAGGTCGATCTGGCGTGGTTGGTCCGCGCCGGTACCCTGGGACATCCCCATCGACAGCAAGAGTCCAGTGATCGCGAGCAGGTGGCAGGTGATGGGGCGTGGGAACACGGGGGGACATTAGGCTCGAAGTATGGGGTCATAAAGCCTCCGGTCACATGGGGAACGTCCCGGCAAGGTGCAGTTCCTTGACGCTCTGCGTGGTCCTCCCCACTGTTCGACCCACGGTTTTTTCGCCGTTTTCACCAGCACACGCATGAGCACGCCGCACAACCTGTTCAACTCACTGAAGAGCTTCGACCTCGGCAATGGCCACACGGGTCGCTTCTATTCGCTCCCGGCCCTCGAGGCGGCCGGGCTTGGCCCGATCTCCCGCCTGCCGGTGTCGATCCGTGTGGTGCTCGAGTCCGTCCTGCGCAACGTCGATGGCCGGAAGGTGTCCGAGGCCAACGTGCGCGAGCTCGCCGCGTGGAAGCCCAACGCCGCGCGCACGGCCGAGATCCCATTCGTCGTCGCCCGGATCGTGCTGCAGGACTTCACCGGCGTTCCCCTGCTCGTCGACCTCGCAGCGATGCGTTCGGCCGTCGCGAAGCTCGGCAAGAACCCCAAGATCATCGAGCCGCTGGTGCCGGTCGACCTCGTCGTCGACCACTCGGTCCAGGTCGACTTCGCCGGGGATGCCGCCTCGATGCAGAAGAACCTGGACCTCGAGTTCAGCCGGAACCGTGAGCGCTACCAGTTCCTGAAGTGGGGCATGCAGGCGTTCGACACCTTCAAGGTTGTCCCGCCCGGCATCGGCATCGTCCACCAGGTCAACCTCGAGTACCTCGCCAAGGGCGTCCTCGCCACCGGGGCCCACAGCGTGGATGGGCAGGTCTACTACCCGGACACGCTCGTGGGCACCGATTCCCACACCACGATGATCAATGGCATCGGCATCGTGGGCTGGGGCGTGGGCGGCATCGAGGCGGAAGCCGGAATGCTCGGCCAGCCGGTCTATTTCCTCACGCCCGACGTCGTCGGGGTGCATCTCACCGGATTCCTGCACGAGGGAGTCACGGCCACCGACCTCGCCCTGACCATCACCCAGCTCCTCCGCAAGACGAAGGTCGTGGGCAAGTTCGTCGAGTTCTTCGGTCCGGGCGCCGTCGCCCTGCCGGTGGTCGACCGGGCCACGATCGCCAACATGGCCCCCGAGTATGGAGCCACGATGGGCTTCTTCCCCATCGATGAGGAAAGCGTCAACTACCTCCGTGCCACCGGGCGCTCCGAGGAGGACTGCCGGATCTACGAGAACTACTACCGGGAGCAGGGACTCTGGGGCATCCCGCAGGCGGGTTCGATCGACTACTCGCAGGTCGTCGAGCTGGACCTGTCGACCGTGAAGCCGAGCGTGGCGGGACCGAAGCGTCCGCAGGACCGCATCGAGCTGGGCAACCTGCGCCGCGAGTTCTTCCAGGCCGTGCAGCGTCCGGTCACCGAGAGCGGCTTCGGCAAGTCCCGCCAGGCGTTCGGCAAGTCGGTCAAGGTCCAGACCGCCGCCGGCAAGAAGGCCACGATCGGCACCGGATCGGTCCTGATCGCCGCGATCACCAGCTGCACCAACACGAGCAACCCGAGCGTGATGCTTGCCGCAGGACTGCTCGCGAAGAAGGCCGTCGAGAAGGGTCTCAAGGTCAACCCGGCGGTGAAGGCCTCCCTCGCCCCCGGCTCCCGGGTCGTCACCGACTACCTCAAGAAGACGGGCCTCCAGCCGTACCTCAACAAGCTCCGCTTCAACACGGTCGGCTATGGCTGCACCACCTGCATCGGCAACTCGGGACCGCTCGACCCGGCGATCGAGGAGGCCGTCACGAAGAACGACCTCGTGACCGCCAGTGTCCTGTCGGGCAACCGCAACTTCGAGGCCCGCGTCCACCAGAACATCAAGTCCAACTTCCTGATGTCCCCGCCACTCGTCGTGGCCTTCGCCATCGCCGGACGCGTCGACATCGACCTCAGCTGCGAGCCGCTGGGCGAGGACAAGGAAGGAAACCCGGTCTACCTCGCCGACATCTGGCCCACACTGGTCGACGTCCGTGAGGCCATGCAGTCCGCCCTGAAACCCGAGGTCTTCCGGAAGCTGTACAAGGACTTCGCCGCCCAGAACCCCAAGTGGAACGAGATCCCGTCCAGCGTCGGGAACGTCTACGAGTGGGATCGCCAGTCGACCTACATCCAGGAACCGCCGTTCTTCACGAACTTCGTGATGGAGCCCGGTGCGATCCGTGGCATCTCCGGAGCGCGCGCCCTCGGGATCTTCGGCGATTCGGTCACGACCGACCACATCTCGCCCGCTGGCGCCATCAAGAAGGCGTCGCCCGCCGGGAAGTACCTCCTCGAGAACAACGTCACGTTCGAGGACTTCAACAGCTACGGCTCGCGCCGCGGCAACGACCGCATCATGACCCGGGGCACCTTCGCCAACGTCCGGATCAAGAACCTCATGCTCGGTGGTGAGGAGGGTGGCAACACCCTCGGGCCTGATGGGTCGAAGATGTCCATCTACGATGCCTCCATGGCCTATCAGGCGCAGGGGACTCCGCTCATCGTGCTGGCGGGACAGGAATACGGCACCGGGTCGAGCCGAGACTGGGCCGCCAAGGGGACGAATCTCCTCGGCGTGAAGGTCGTGGTCGCCCAGAGCTTCGAGCGCATCCACCGGTCCAACCTCGTCGGGATGGGCGTCCTGCCGCTCCAGTTCAAGGACGGCACCACCGCCCAGACGCTGTCCCTGGACGGCACCGAGACCTACGACGTGGTCGGGCTCGACGCCCACCTGCGTCCGCAGCAGGACCTCAGCCTCCGCATCACCCGTCGCACCGGGGCGGTCGAGGTCGTCCCGGTCACGTGCCGCATCGATACCCCGATCGAGATCGACTACTACCAGCACGGCGGGATCCTGCCCTACGTGCTGCGTCAGTTGATCGCAGCGGCCTGAGGTCAGGTCGGTCTGGAACCCGCGGTGCCCCCCATGGGAATCTCCCGGCGATCGATCATCCTCCTGCCCGGGCTGCTGGCCCTCCTGTTGGCTGGCAGCCGGGCGGCCGAGTCGAGGCCGGCAAAGCCCACCGGGGCGAAGTCCGCGCCAGCGATCCCTGTCGAACCGGCCCGGACCAATCTGGTCGAGCCGCTGTCCAACGGACTCCGCCTCTCGATGAAGAAGGAGGAGGTCCTGAGGCGGTTCCAGGGTCTGACGGAGGGCTTTGGTGGGCTTGTCGAGGGCCGCGAATGGACCTTCTGGTACACCCCGGGCACTGGCGACATCGAGCGGTGCACCCTCAAGCGGGAGGTGCGGCTGGCCTGTGGGATCGGGGTGGGCGACTCGCTCGCCACGGTGCGTGGGAAGTTCCCGGGTGGGGCCTCCTCGGGGGGGAACTACCAGGTCGTCTCAGGTCAGTACGACCTCCTCTTCGAGGCGTACCAGGAGCAGGTGACCCGCATCCGGATCTCGCCCGTCGGACGGCGCTTCATCGACGAGTCGGCCCCGCCCCCGCCGAAGCCCAAGGATGTACCGATCCCCTCGCTGGCTGGATCCTGGTACGTCACCCGGGGAGGCGGAGGGATGGTCGTTCTCAAAGCCGACGGCACCTACACGATGGGCGTCGGGGGGAAGGGGACCTTCAGGACCGACGGCAAGGAGGTGCTCTTCAAGGGAGCCCTGGAGGCGTGGAATGGCGGCCGCGGAACGCTGAGCCAGGAGGGTGTCCTCGAGTTCCACTGGAAGAGCGTGGAGGGATTCCCGAACTCCATCGTGCTGCTCCGGGGGAAGGAGTGATGGGACGCAGGCGGCGGGTTGGAGTCAGGTGACGTTCCGTCCGAGTGGTGTCTTCGGACCCGGGATGTCCTAAGGTCGCGGATCGTCCTGCGACGACCTGCCGGTGCTTCACGTTTGCGCTGGGCCCCGTGCTCCGTAGGCTGGACCGCCGTGACGGAACGACTCTGGAGTCTCACGGGAATCGCCTCCTTCCTGCTCCTCGCCTGGGTGTTGTCGGTGGACCGGCGCCGGTTCCCATGGAGGACGGTTTTCTGGGGACTCGGCCTGCAGGCCGGGTTCGCTGCGCTCATCCTGAAGACCACGCCGGGGCACCGGATCTTCGATGGCTTCCAGACAGCGGTGAACCGTCTCGTGGCCTTCGCCAGCGAGGGCAACCAGCTCGTATTCGGCCCCTTGGCCTCCGATGAGATCCTCGCCCGCGGGTTTGGGCCGGAGAACACCGTCATCCTGGCCATCACCATCACGGGGACGATCATCCTCGTCTCCACGGTCTCCGCCGTTCTCTACCACTACGGCATCCTGCAGCATGTCGTGCGGGGCATGGCGTGGGTCATGCGCCGGGCCATGGGCACGAGCGGCAGTGAGACGCTCGCCACGGCGGCCAACATCTTCATGGGACAGACCGAGGCTCCGCTGATGATCCGTCCTTACCTGCCCCGCATGACGCAGAGCGAGCTGTTCTGCATGATGACCGGCGGGTTCGCGACCATCGCGGGGACGGTGATCGGGGTCTACACCGGCGTGCTCAAGATACCGGCCGGCAGCCTCCTGACCGCCTCGGTGATGAGCGCTCCCGCGGCGCTGCTGATCTCGAAGATCATGTTCCCGGAGCGGGAGGTGAGCGACACCGCGGCGGGTGCCAGTGCCCAGGTGGAGCGGACGACGGTGAACGGCCTGGACGCTGTCTGCCGCGGCGCGGCGGACGGCATGATGCTCTCGATCAATGTGGCGGCCATGCTCCTGGCGTTCACCTCACTGGTCGCCCTCGCGAACTTCCTGGTCGCCTGGGCCGTCGGCCTCGCGGGCTGGACCACGGAGAAGCCGATCCAGGAAGCCCTTGGTCTGCTCAACGCCCCGTTCGCCGTGCTCATGGGCGTGCCGTTCCAGGACGCCCGGGTGATCGGCCAGATCCTCGGTGAGAGGATCGTTCTCAACGAGTTCATCGGCTACATCTCCCTCTCCAAGGCTCAGGCGACCCTGACACCGCGGGCCTATGACCTGACCGTCTATGCCCTGTGCGGCTTCGCCAACTTCGCCAGCATTGCGATCCAGATCGGTGGCATCGGGGCCCTGGCTCCAGAACGACGGTCCGACCTCGCCCGACTGGGGTTCCGGGCGATGATCGCTGGATTGCTCGCCTGCTACCTTACCGCCTGTGTCGTGGGAGTCCTCGTCTGATTGTATCGGATGGGCGACTCTCCCTGAGTGGCTCCTGCGTCGGCACGTCGTGTCCAAGGCTCCCATGCCGAGTCCGGTTTGGTCCGGCTCGTGGACGTGTTCCCCAATCTTTTCCGGGCGCCTCTGCACCCTGCGGGCAATCCTCTCCGCCGCAGTTCCGAGGTCCTTGCCGAGGAGTGTTCTACCCCTCGGAGGCGATGCGCTTCTGGTTCTCCTCGACCCAGCGTGCCTGCGGCGGCATGAGGAATCGGGGCTCGATCTCACGGTAGGCCGCCAGGGCCGCAGCCGCATTGCGGCGTCGGACGTTCAGCTCGAAGTAGCCCAGTTGCAGCTGGGTCCGGTACGAGCTGTCGAGACCCCGCCGGTCGATGCGGTCGAGCTGCTCGGCGGCGTCGTCGATCCGTCCGTTCTGGAGGAGCGCCAGCGCGTGGTTGATCTGGGCAGCCCGGCTCGTGGGATCCTTGCCCAGCTGGCGGAGGGTCAGCTCGATGGCGAGCGGGGCGTTGGTGCGCTCGATGAGCAGGGCCGCGGCGTAGTTGTTGATGAAGATCGGGTTGTTGGTCGCGAGTTCATACCCCCTGGCCGCAGCCTGTC
>JBDLQQ010000060.1:0-14563 GCA_039800465.1 Verrucomicrobiota bacterium | reverse complement strand
ACCCTGTTCAATTTCCTGGGACCTCTGCTGAACCCGGCACGCCCCACCTGCCAACTGGTCGGGGTCTCCCGGCCTGTAGTCTGCAAGCCGATCGCCCAGACCCTCCAGGATCTGGGGTTGCGACGCGCGATGGTGGTCTGCGGACTGGTCCCGGCGGGAGCGGGTTCGGAACCCGCGCACCTCGACGAACTCAGCACCCTGGGATCCAACACGATCGCCGAGTTCCACCACGACCGGGGGTTCAGTTGCACCGAGTGGTCGGCATCCGATTTCCCTCTCCAGCCCGCCAGCCTCGCCGACCTGGCCGGTGGTGATGCCTCCCGGAATGCCCAGATCATCCGGGATGTCCTGTCTGGATCGGATCGCGGACCCCGACGGGATGCAGTCCTGCTGAACGCCTCGGCCGCCCTCATGGTGGCCGGAGCCGTCCGGAGCATGGTCGAGGGCTGGGACCTCGCCGGTGAGATCCTCGATTCGGGCAAGGCCTCCGCCAAGCTGAGTGCCCTGACAGCCGCCTAGAGTCTGGTGGCCACATGGCTCGCACCCACACTGCAGAAGACGCTCGCACCATGAAGACCCGCGAAGGCACCCCAGGAACTCTCCCATCGAGGCGATCGCTGTGGGCGCTGGTCGCCATTGGGATTGTGGGACTCGGCATTGGATTGGAGACCTGCGAGGCCACGGAGATCCGTTCGGCACGGCTCAGTGGATCCAATCTCCAACTGGATCTGGCTGCGGACTGGGACCGCCGCTATCGGATCGAGTCCTCAGGAGATCTCCTGGACTGGAAGACGATCCTGGTCACCGAACCCTCCCAAGGCACGTCCCTCGCGGCAGGCATCCCGATCGCAGGAACCTCCTCCGGCTTCCTCAGGGCCTCGCTGTTCGAGTGGGAGGAACTCCATGCTGAGTGGTTGCTGGCGCGACAGCGCTGGCGGGCGAAGGGTTTGACGTCCTACCAGTTCGAGTGCCAGTGGAGCTGCCATTGCCCCTTCTGGAGCTGGGCCCGGGTGACGGTCCGGAACGGGATCGTCACGGAGGTCGTTACCGTCGACACCGGGGAGCCTCTCCCGAAGGAACAGTGGAGCACGTACCTGACGATCGAGGGGTTGTTCGAGTGGATCGAGTCGCAGCGCGGCCTCCACCCCGTGGAGCTTCGAGCGGCCTTCGATCCAGCGCTCGGGTATCCGGTATCCGGCTATGCCGACATCTCCCGGATGATTGCCGACGAGGAGCTGGGGTTCACCCTGCGGGCTCTGTCGTTTTGAAACTCCGGGGCGCGGTCCGGTCCCAGACACCGGGGATTTGGTGGCCTGCGGGAGGTTTTGCGCGTAGCGTTTCCCATCATGGACCCCAACCTGAATGCCGAACTCCGCCTCCGGCACGCGCAGGCCCTGACGCGTCGGGAATTCTTCGCGCGCGCCGGGGTCCTGAGCCTTGGAGGAGTCGCCCTGGGTCAGCTGGGGCTTGGTAATTCCAGCTGGGCCTCCCCGGCCACGGCCAACCCTCTGGCCTCCAAATCCTCCCCGCGGCCGGCCCGGGCGAAGTCGGTGATCTATCTGCACATGTCCGGGGCCCCGCCGTCCCTCGACCTGTTCGACTACAAGCCGGAGCTGCAGAAGCGCCACATGCAGGAGTGCCCGGAGTCTTTGCTCAAGGGACAGCGCTTCGCCTTCATCAAGGGCGTCCCGAAGATGCTGGGCTCCCCCTACAAGTTCCGCCAGGCCGGGCCCTCGGGCGCCTGGTTCAGCGAACAGATCCCGCACATCGCAGGCATCGCCGACGAGATCACGGTGGTACCCTCGGTCTGGACCGACCAGTTCAACCACGCCCCCGCCGAGCTCATGCTCTACACCGGCAGCATGCGCGCCGGGAACGCCAGCATGGGGTCATGGATTACCTACGGCCTCGGAACCGTGAACCAGGACCTCCCCGGATTCATCGTCCTGCTGAGCGGCGGGACGGATCCCACCGGCGGCAAGAGCCTCTGGGGTTCCGGATTCCTCCCCGGGGTCTTCCAAGGAACCCAGTGCCGCACCACGGGGGAACCCATCCTGTACGCCAACAATCCGCCCGGCATGGACCGATCCAGCCGGCGCCGCACCCTCGACGCGCTCCGGGACCTCAATCAAGCCGAGGCGCGCCAGTTTGGTGATCCCGAGACCCTCACCCGGATCGAGCAATACGAGCTGGCGTTCCGGATGCAGGCGAGTGTGCCGGAGGTGTTCGACATCGGTCGGGAACCGGAATCCATCCGGGCCATGTACGGGGCCAAGCCCGGTGAGGGCAGCTTCGCCAACAACTGTCTCCTGGCCCGACGACTGGTCGAGAAGGGCGTCCGGTACGTGCAGCTCTTCGACTGGGGTTGGGACATCCATGGCACGAGCCCGGGTGACGACCTCATGGAGGCGTTCCCGAAGAAGTGTCGGGACGTCGACCGTGCCAGCGCGGCCCTCATCCGGGACCTGCGTCAACGAGGGCTGCTGGAGGACACGCTGGTGATCTGGGGTGGGGAATTCGGTCGGACCCCGATGAACGAGGCCCGCGGCGGATCCACCTTTCTCGGCCGGGATCACCATCCCCATTGCTTCACCCTCTGGATGGCAGGCGGCGGCATCCGTGCCGGTGGGCTGTACGGGGCGACCGATGACTTCGGCTACAAGGTCGCGGAGAACCCCGTCAGCATCCGCGACCTCCAGACCACGATCCTGCACCAACTCGGGATCGATGCGCACAGCTTCCTGTACCGGTACCAGGGACTGGACCAGAAGCTGATCGGACCCACGGGCGAAGGTCAGGTCGTCCAGGGCCTCTTGGCCTGAACCGAGGGGTACAGCCCGGGGACCGGCGACGGGTCAGGCCCGTTCGATCCGGTCCTTCACCGCCATCAGCACGGCGGGGTCCATTTCCAGGACGTGCCGCCGCTCGGGAAAGCGTCCCTCGCGGACGTCTGCGATGTACTCCGAGAACGCGGCGATGCGTTCCCCTTGGAGGCGCTGGAATTCCTCCCGGAAGTTCCGGTAGGCCTTTGCATGCCGTGGCAGGCGCTCGTCGTAGTCGCCAAGGATGTCGTCAGAAAAGAGGAACTGGGTGTCGCAGCCATCACCCGATCCGAGGGACATGAGGATCAGGCGGGTCCGGGAGCACAGGAAGCGGGCGAGGTCGTGCGGGACGCATTCGATCTCGGCCGCATAGGCGCCCGCGTTCTCGAGGGCCTTCAGGCGCTCGTGGAGCTGGAACCCCTCGTCGGCAGTCTTCCCGACGGCGCGGTATCCGGTCCAGGTGACATGACGCGGGACGAGTCCGACGTGTCCGACGACCGGGAGGCCCTCGCGCGCCATGGCCTCGATGATCCGGGGGCTTGCCGAGCAGTAGACCGAGCTGGCGCCGGCCTCGAGGGCCTTGAACCCGACCCGGATGGCCTCCTCGGGGGAAGCGAGACCGTGAGGGGTGGCGGCCGACAGGAAGCTCTGCGGGGCGGCAGCGACCAGCGCGGGAAGGCGGGCCTGGGATTCCGGGGAGTCGAAGCTGCAGCTCATCAGATCCACGCCTGCCTGCTCCGCCGCCGCGGCCTCCTCGGGGGATTTCACGTGGATATGGGTCAGCTGGCGCTTCCCCTTCAACTGCTGGAGGTCGAAGACGGTGTATTTCTTTCGGGGTCGGAGCATTCCCAGACACTCCTCGACGCCGGGCGGTTCATCAACCCTACGACCGCCCAACCTATGGCAGCCTCGGGTCTTCAGGAACAAGTGGGCACACTCGAGCGATCGGGGTGGTAATCGGACTCGACGCCCCAACTCCTTGTACACATTGTTGTCGAGACCCCGTTTCTTCCCCGGCCATGAGACCTGTCCATATCGCCCCCCGCCAAACCCGCCGCGGTGGTTTCACCCTCATTGAGCTCCTCGTCGTGATCGCAATCATCGCAATCCTGGCGGGAATGCTGCTACCCGCCCTCTCGAAGGCGAAATTGAAGGCCACGGGCGCCGCCTGCCTCAGCAACCAGAAGCAGCTGGTCACCGGATGGTTCATGTATTCGACCGACAACCGGGACGAGCTGCTGCCGACGGCAGCTCCAGGGATGCAGCACCCGGGCGGAGGCTTCTGGGCCGGTCCCTCGCCGGACATCGCCGCAAACATCAACACGAAGGAGGCCGAGAACCGGGTCAAGAGGGGCTACGAAAGCTCCATCATGTTCAAGTACTGCAGCGCGGTCGGTGCCATCCACTGCCCCGGCGACCTGCGGACGCGCAGCCGGAAGCCCGGCAAGGGGTGGGCCTACGACAGCTACTCCAAGTGCGACGCGATGGGGAAATACTTCGACTCCAGGTGGAATGCCGTCAGCGGCTGGGAAGGCATCAAGCAGTTCGGCAAGCACTCCGCGATCGCCGAACCCTCGATGTCGATGGCCTTCATCGAGGAGTCCGACCCCCGGAGCTACAACCTCGGCACCTGGGTGATCAATGTCAGCACCCCAGGCTGGGTCGACCCCTTCGCGGTCTTCCACGGCGCCTTCAGCACGTTCGGATTCGCCGACGCCCACTGCGAGGGCAAGCGGTGGACCGATCGCAACACCATCAAGGCCGCCACCGACTCCGCCAACGGCAAGGAGAGCTTCTTCTGGTCCGGGGCCTCCGCCAAGAACCCCGACTTCGTCTGGGTCTGGAACCGGTTCAAGCACGAGGCCTGGAAACCCCTGCCCGGGACCTGACCCAAGCCTACTTGCCGGACGTCCCGCCTGGATCGCCAGAAGACTTCGTCGGGGCTTCCGCCTTCGCATCCTCCCGGACAATCACCTGAAGGATCTCGGCCGGTCCCAGGTCGCCATTGCCGTCGAGATCCAGGCTGAGCCAGTCGACAGCCGGACCCAGCCACAGGCGGACCTCGATCAGGTTGAGCTTCCCATCACGGTTGAGATCCCGTTTCCGGACCACCGCCGCCACGCGGACCCGCTCGGAATCCGTCAGTTCCCCCGAAGGTGCCGGTGTCGGTGCAGCGGCCTCAGTCGTAATCGGCGCAGCGACGGGTGCCGATGGCGCCGCGACAGGGATCGAAGACTCCACAACGGGTGAAGCCGGAACCGGTGCCCCTGGATCCGACGGCACACCTGACGACGGCTCCGGGGCAGCACCAGCGCCACTGGCGGGTTCCATCGCGGGCTCGGGTTCGGTGCGCTCTGCGGGCCTCGCGCTGCGGATGCTCCCAGCCAACTCCGCGTAGACGGATCCCGCATGGCGGTTCCGAAGCAGGTCCAGGTACTCGTCGAGACGCTCCGGCTGGTTCAGCCCGATCAGGTCGTGGGCAAAGGCCAACAGGAACAGGCCCTCGGCATCGAGGTCTTCCGGGACCTGACGCCCTGGTGACAGGAGTTCCACCACGCGATCGTTCTGTCCGGCGAAGAACGCCATCACGGCACGCTCCCGGACCGGCAGCAACGCCAGCTTCTCGCCCAGTTCCTCCGGCAGGATCCCGTCCCGGACCCATCGGTCCTGGGGCACGGAGACCAGGGGCGTCCTATCGGCGACGAGCAGCGCGGAGACCCCACGGGATCCGGTGACATCGAGCCCCATCCAGAGGCGGCCTGGATCGGCAGTCATCGACACCACGGGTCCCCCGACCTGGAACCATCCCACCCAGCGTCGTGTGGGCTGATGCATCAGGAGAACCCGTCCGCGGTTCGTGCTCATCCCGTCCACCGTGGCCACCGAGAGCCACGGTCCATCCCGATGCAGCGCCGTGACCCCACCGGGGATGCGACTGGATGGGGTCACGGGATCGACCCGCTGCTTCAGGGAAAGGTTCTCACGGGCGCGACTGGCCCGGGCGCGCATGCGATCCCGGATCTGACCCAGCACCCGCTGCCGAGCCGCGGCCTGGGCCGCTCGGGTGGGCTTGAATCCCGGCGTCACCGCCACGCCGAGACCTCCCGGCACCGTGACCTGGACCGGGGCGAAGCGGTTTTCCACGATGTTGTCGGCCGGGTGGAGCCAGTGCAGTCCCGCATCGCTGCCGAGCCAGAATCCACCGGTGCCATCCCCCTCGATGCAGCGCAGACGGAGGCGGTCGGTCCTCGGATTGCCGTTGGCGAATTCCTTGGAGAGGGGGATCCAATGCTGGGCCTGCCGATGTCGGAAGCTGGCAAGGGACTCCGACACGGTGCCCATCCACTCCTTGGAGGAGGTGAAGTCCAGCCACGGCTTCGGCTCCCGGGGATCCTCCGACGACGCCGATTCGCTGGCCCGGGCGAAGGTCTGTGCCTCAGGAGGCAGGAACCAGAGCGTCCCAAACCGGCCCAGGGTGGCCACGGTCCCCTCGGCTTCGGCGAAGCCCGCGACCTCCGATGTGACAAAACCCTGGGCCGGGCCATAGGGCTGGGTGGCACCCGTCTCGAAATCGATCGATGCCACCCCTCCATCGAGTCCCAACCACAGACGCTTCGCATCCGTCATCAGGGCATTGACCGAGTGGGGTTCCACCGGACCCCGCACCGGCTGGAACCGGCCCTGGGTGTCGTCATAGGACCACAGGCGGCCGCGGCCGACGGTGAGATTGGTGTCACCCCAGACCCGGACCGATGCCCAGACCCGGGCTCGTGCCGTCGCCAGGTCCTCCACGGCAGCGACGGGATAGACCGCGGGCGGCAGGGCTGGGATCAGCCGCGGGCGGAGCTGCGGGATCCATTCAAGCCGCCTCAGCACGAGGCAATCCGAGGGAACCGCATTCGTCTCCGCACCCAGCAACGGCAGCACGGCGAAGAGGATCCCCATCAGGACCCACACCCTCCTCGCGATCTCACTGCACCGTGCCACGACGCAACGATGGGGACCCACACCACGATCACAAGACCCATCCGCATCCTGCGATGCGCAGGGCCCGATCGGACCGCTGGACCCTGTCGGGACCGGCCCACAACCCACCCTCAACCCACCTCGCGCGGTCGCGAGACGAGGACCGGCGGAACCCGGTCCCGTCGCAACGCACGCTGCAGGGCGAGGAACTCGGCCGCATTCTCGGAGGTCAGCATGCCGACCAGCCGACCGCCCTCGACCACGAGCGCCACGGGAAGTCCAGACTCCTCGAGGCGCAGCATCGCGGTCTCGAGAGCCTCCCCGGGATCGAGCTGCACCACGTCCCGTTGCACCACACCCTCCACCGGGGCCGACTCTCCTCCCCGCCGTAGGCCCTCGAGTAGACCATTCCGGGTGACCACACCCACGATCTGTCCGGCGTTGTCCACCACCGGGAACTCGACCTGGGAATCCTCGATCAACCACTCGGCCACCCGCGACAACGAATCCGTCGGGGAGAGGACCCGGAAGCGTCTCAACATCACCCGCCGGACGGTCGCATCGCCCATTGCAGCACGCATCTCCATCGAGATGGCTTCGCCGCCGGCCTCCATCCAGACGAAGACCCCGATGATGCCGAGCATCGGACTGGACATCAGGAACGCGGCCCCGACGAAGAGGACAGCCATCACCCGCCCGACGACGGCGGAGATCCGGGTGGCGCGGGCTGGATCGATCCAGAGGGCGAGCAGGGCCCGGAGGACACGGCCACCATCCATCGGGAACGCCGGGAGGAGGTTGAAGGCGACCAGTCCGGCGTTGATCAGGAGGAGCCTCGGGAAGAATCCGGCCGACTCGAGCTCCCGGATCGATCCGGGCATCTCCTCAGAGAAGTGGAGCCCCAACCCGAGTCCTCCGGCGATCACCACGTTCACCAGCGGACCTGCCAGTGCGATCACCAGCTGCTGGATTGGCGCGTCCGGGATCCGGTCGAGCCGGGCGACCCCACCCATCGGGAGCAGCGTGATGTCACGGGTCGTGACCCCATACCGACGCGCCGCCATGGCATGGCCATACTCGTGCAGCAGGACGCACAGGAACACGCCGAGGAACATCGAGACGCCGGTGACAGCCGAGCCCCACCGCCCCGTCTGGAGACGGGAGTCGAGCCCGACCAGGCCGAGGAACACCAGGAACGTGTAGTGGAGGTACACGTCCACTCCCCAGAGTCGGCCGATCTTGAGGGACCACTTCATCGCAACCCCATCGGTAACCTTCCAAGGACTCCCGTCAATGCGGGGTCCCGGGATTGCTGGCTTTCAATGCTGGATCACAGCTCGGTGTCAGCGACCCTGCGGAGGCCCATCCGGAGTGGGACGGCCCCAGACAGAAGGCTGATCCCCACAAAGGCGATCCCGGAGGCCACGGCATGGTACGGCCTGAATTCCCCGACCGCATCGGATCGCCATCCCCATGGACTTCCCAGTGCCAGGAGGACCACCGAACCCACGATGTAGAGGAAGCTGAGGACCAGACAGAACGTCCCGCCGAACCCGCTCACGATCTTGGCCGGGTTGGTCTCCCGGAAGTTCGGGTACAGCGCGCCCAGTCCGACCGAGATGGCATTCAGCGTGAAGGTCATGACGACGATCACCGCTGCAAAGAACAGCGTGTGGGCGGCGTCGAGCCCCAGCATCGAGCAGGAGAGCAGGATCAGGCCGAGGGTGACCACGAGGGTGGTCCAGCTGGTCAGCCAGAACTTGAGACGGACCAGGCTGACGAGTCCGATCGGAGCCAGTCCCACGACCCAGACCCGCTTGCCCTCGAGCGAGAACTGCGGGAAGACGAACCGCGTCGTGAGCGTCGCCAGGTTGAGCGAACACGCCCCGAGGTTCAGGTAGCTCACCAGCGAGATCCAGAACGGCGAGTCGAGCTGACGGGTGAAATGGCGCAGGTTGACGATGTAGACCGTGAGGAGCCCGAACAGCATGAACGCCTGGCCCCATTGGGTCGTATCCCGCCAGAAGACCCGGAAGTCCTTCGCGATCAACGCCCGCACATCCGGTGCCAGGATCCCCTTCCAGGCGAGCAGGGACTCGAGCGGGCCCGGCCGACCCAGGCTCCGGAGCGGGTCGGCCGAGAGCCGACGACGCTCCTCACGACGCCGGAACCACTCCCAGCGGGCCAGGAGGCTCCCACGGCTGTGCACGACACTGGAGGCCTCGTAGAAGGCGTCGCCCAGCCACAGGACCGCGATCATCCCGAAGAAGAGGACGTTGCTGAGCAGGACCGAGAAGAAGAACAACGCCGCCCGGACCGCCCCCTCGCCCCAGTTCTGCACACTGGAGCTGAGCCAGTAGCTGGGCAGCAGCGGGAACTGGGCGAACCGGGTGTTTTCGAGGAGACGATCGATGACATTCAGCACCCGCGCCGTCTCCAGGCTCTCCTCCGTCACCGCCGTCGGACGGATCCGGAGGAGGAGGAACCCCACCACGAGCGAGACCCCGACGACCAGTGCGACCTGGAAGGTCCGACGGTCCATGAACCGCGCCATCTGGAGCGACAGCCAGCAGCCCAGGATCCCGGGAAGCCCGATGAACAACGCGATCATCACCAGCACCATCGGGTAGAAATGCCACGCCACCTGGTTGACCAGCCCGTAGGCGACAAGCAGCGGGGCGATCAGGAACAGGAACGCCCACGAGGCGATCACCGTGGATTCGACGAGCTTCCACTGGAACACCACCTGCCGCGGCACCGGAAGCGTCAGGAGGAATGCCGTCTCACGGTTCCGGAACAGGTTCGTGTAGGAGACGATCAGGTTGGAGATCAGGAGCAGCCCGAACAGGCAGGCGAACAGGAGGAACAGGAGCCGCTCGACGAGGAGCCCACCGAGGCCGGGGAAGCGTCCGATGAACCGCAGTCCCCCATAGAAGAGGGTGAAGGCGAGGACGGCATACCCGGACAGGAACACCGTGATCAGCGACAGCAGGAGCCATGACTGGTCCCGAAGCGACAGGACCCTCCGGTGCATGGACCGGAGCGCCGTCCCGACCAGGAGTCGCAAGGGGGATGGAAAATCGTCCGTCATGGCACCGGGCCGCCGACACCACCATTCTGGGCGCCGGGATCCGGCGCACGGGTCAGCGTCAGGAACGCATGCTCGAGGGCGCCGTCGACGCCCGCACGACGACGCAGTTCCTCGGGAGTCCCCACCGCCATCAGCCGCCCCTGGTGGATGATGCCCACCCGGTCCGCCATCTCCTCGGCCACCTCGATCTGGTGGGTGCTCAGGAAGATGGTCATCCCCTGCCGGGACCGTTCCCGGAGGAGATCCTTCACGATGCGGGCATGGTGGGGGTCCAGCCCGACCATCGGCTCGTCGATCACGAACACCTCGGGGCGATGCAGCAGCGCGCTGGCGATCGCCACGCGCTGGCGGGTGCCGTGGCTGAGGCCCTCGATCGGCTTGTGGAGCCAGGGCTCCAGGCTGAACCGGGGGATCAACTCCTCCGCCTCGGCCAGGATCCGATCATCCGGCATCCGGAACAACTGTCCGGTGAACCGGATGAACTCCAACGGCGTGAGCTTGTCGTAGAGGAACGGGAAGTCGGGCACGTAGCTGAGCCGGGCACGGGCCTCGAGGGGTTGGGTCTGGAGGTCGAATCCGGCCACCCGGGCATAGCCGGACGTCGGCCGGATCAGGCCCACCATCATCTTGATCGTGGTGGTCTTCCCCGCGGCGTTGGGACCCAGCACGCAGAAGAACTCCCCGCGCGGCACGGTCAGCGTGATCCCATCCACCGCGTGGACATCGCCAAAATGCTTCACAAGGTTCTCGAGCTCGATCATCGGAGGAGATTCATGGACCGCGGGACACCGGGACGGATTCGTTGGCGAGGACGATTCCCTCGGGCAGCCGGACCTCGAGGATCTCCCCCGCCCGGCTGAGCTGGGCCACGACCGTGTAGGTGTCGAGGAAGGTCATCTCCACCCGATAGGTGCGGACGCGGCTCCGGCCGATGCGCAACCAGTCGTTCCTGGCATTCCAACGCACCCGTGGAACCGACCCTGCCCCCCCCAGCTTCTCGACCTCCGAGAGCACCGGCATGGGGACCAGCGCGGCCGCCCCTCCCATCAGACCCAGGAGCGCCCGCAGATCCCGGGCCGTATAGTCCTGCTCCACCGTGTTGCCGCCCTCCTCATGCCGGATCCGGACGGAGTCGCCACCCGCCTTGGCCGAGATCTCCCAGATGGCGGGCCGCTGGTAGATCCGCACGGAGACCGACTGCCAGACGTGGTTCGTGTCGAGGTCCACGTGGGTCATGATCCGGAGCCGTCCCAACGGTCCATCGGTGACGGTCCGGAGGTTGAGGTCGAGATCCAGACTGTACCCGGTGGCGTCCACAAGTCCCTCGGGCACGGAGGGATCCTCGCCGCTGCTGGTGCGCGACTCCAGGACGGTCGGGATCCATCGGAGGGACCCGAGCACCGCGCCGCGTTGGGAGATCTGCAATGCGGAGGGATCCGGCGCGTTGAGGAGGCGGTCGACCACGGTCCCGAGGGGCACCTCGGAGAGCGCATCGCGGCCACGCCCGAACTCGGCGCGCCACAGGAGCACGTTCATCGTGCCCCAGAACAGGACGACGACGAGGATGAGACCGCGGGAGACCACGCTGCAGGGTACCGGTCAACGCCCCGGTCACAACCCCCAACCTGAAGCCGGGCGGATTCCCGCGTGCTCAGGGAAGCTTGAGGACGGTCCCGACCTTGAGGCGGTTCGGGTTGACGCCGGGGTTGGCCGCCATGAGGGCCTTCACCGTGACCCCATATTTCCGGGCGATGATCGACGGGGTCTCTCCCGAACGCACCGCATGGGACTTGCCGGAGGCGGCCCGGGGCCGCTCCGGGGCACCGGCGGTCGTTGGACGGTTCGTCGAACCTCCCGAAACCACCGGTTCCGTGGGCGCGGGTGCTTGGGGTGTACCGGTCCTCGAGGAGGGGTTCTGATCCGACGCCGACGGGCGGGACGGAGTCCCCCCGCCGGCAGCGGCGATCGCGACCTGGTTGGTGGGGGACCTCTGGAGCAGCTCCGACCGGAGCTGCTGGATCGTCCCCTCCTTCTCCGTGATCTGACGGCGGAGGTTCTCGATCTCAAGATCGTTCTGCTGACGGCTCAGTTCGCGGCTGAACTTGATCGCCATCTGCATCTCGCAGTTCCGGAGGTTGTCCCCGGCCGAGATGTCCGGCCGCTGGCCACGGCGCTCCATGAGCTGGACGTAGCGGTGGTAGTGGTAGGCGGCATCGATGAACTCGAGCTGGCCATAGTACAGATCGCCCAGGGCAAGGTGGGCCGAGGCGTTGGACGGGTTTGCAAGGACGGCCTGCTCGAAACTGGCGATCGCCTTCTCCTTCTGTCCCTGGATCGCGAAGTTCTGCCCCTCGACAAAGCTGGTCTCCCGCTGCTCCGACCCGGGGCCTCCTCCAAGCCGGTCGCACCCGGTCAGCCAAACCAATCCAGATGCGGCCACGATGCCGTATCCCCACTGCGTCCACGAACCTCCCATGCGCGGAAGGCTAGGCGTGAGAGCGCGGGATGAAAACGGAGAAAACAATCCCGTCCATCCGGGACATGTGGGGGGATTTTGCCGTTGCCCATCGGATGCCTGATCCCACTCTGGATCCGTGGGTGACGCGTCTTCCCCAGGAATCCCAGAAAGGTCCGCCAGCCGCAGTGGATTCACCCTGATCGAGCTGCTCGTGGTGATCGCGATCATCGGCATCCTGGCGAGCATGATGCTCCCCTCGCTCTCCGGCGCGAAGCAGCGGGCCAACCTGATCCGGTGCGTCAACAACCTCCGCCAGATCGGCATCGGCATCCAGATGTATGCCGACGACCATCAGGACAAGTATCCCCCTGCCGCCGTCCCCCAGCTCGATCCGAACACCGGTACACTCCTCGATTCCGGTCTACGCCCCACCCTCGCCGCCCTAGGCGGACGGGATCCACTCAACCCAGGCTGCTTCCCAAACGCCCGATCGCGCCCCCTCTGGCCCTACATCAAACCCTCGGAGCTCTTCCGCTGCACAGAGGACCGGGGCCAACCGAGCCTTCCCTGCTCCTCCGACTGCGGCCCCTCCTTCACCCCCTCGAACTACCGGGTGATCGGCACCAGCTACCAGTACAACGGTGGCCAGCTGACGGTCCTGGGTGGGGGCGGGTTCCTCGAGTATGACAACGCCCCGACCGTGCCCGAGACCCTCGCGG
Organism: Verrucomicrobiota bacterium; assembly: GCA_039800465.1. Classification (GTDB taxonomy): domain Bacteria; phylum Verrucomicrobiota; class Verrucomicrobiia; order Limisphaerales; family UBA9464; genus UBA9464. The sequence continues at coordinate 1,507 of JBDLQQ010000060.1, read as the reverse complement.
GCCGACCCGAGGGCTGGATCCCTGAACCGACCCGGTTCATCGTGACCTACGAGCCGTCGGCGCGGATCTATGGATGCCCGGGTTCGGGTCCCCGATGGTACCAGTGGCACCGGAGCGCCGCCGGTCCGGTCGAGTTCGTCGACCCGCGCAATGCCCCTGCCCGGTTCGTATCCCCCATCGGATTCGCCGACGGCCACGTCCAGCAGCACAACTTCACCCGCGCCCTGACGATCGATCCCCTGCACCCCTACGAGGCAACGCCGGAGTGGATGTGGTACAAGGGAAGGCGACGGTGATGGAGTGCGGCGTGCCCGCCCGGGGCACGGCTGGAAAGTTGAACTCGCGCCGGGGGCGGACGGTCGGTTCACTGGTTCCATGCACCTGCACTCACGGCTCCTCACCGGCCTCGGCCTCGCGTTCTCCCAGATCGCCCTACCGCTCACCGCCGCCGAGTTCACCGCGAAGGACCGCCAGCCCACCCCGGAGGAGCTGAAGACCCTCCCGGCGGTCGCCTCCCCGGAGAAGGCCGCCACCCTGGGGAAGGACATCCAGTTCCCTCCCGGATTCGACGCCTCCATCTTCGCCACACCTCCCGCGGTCAACTACCCGGTCTTCGTCGGCGCCGCACCCGATGGCACCCTGTACGTCTCCAGCGACGGCAATGGATCGCTCGACCGCAAGCCCCACCTCGGCCGGGTCCTGCGGGTCCGTGACACCAATGGCGACGGACAGGCGGACGAGGTCCGGGCCTTCGTACCGGATGTCGATTCCCCACGCGGCCTCATCTGGGACCACGACCGTCTCTACCTGCTGCACCCTCCCGACCTCAGCGTGTTCATCGACAAGGATGGTGACGGCGTTGCCGAGGAGAAGAAGACCCTGATCTCGGGACTGGCCTTCACCTTCAAGGACCGCCCCGCAGACCATTCCTCCAACGGCATCGAACTGGGCATCGACGGCTGGATCTACGCCGCGATCGGGGACTTCGGCTTCATGGAGGCGACTGGCACCGATGGACGGAAGCTCCAGCTGCGCGGCGGCGGTGTGCTGCGGGTGCGGCCGGACGGCTCCGAGATGGAGCTGTTTGCCGACGGCACGCGGAACATCCTCGAGGTGGCCGTCAGCCCGCTGCTGGACGGGTTCTCGCGCGACAACACCAACGACGGCGGGGGCTGGGACATCCGCCTGCACCACTTCAGCGGCTACACCCAGCATGGCTATCCACGTCTCTTCAAGAACTTCCCCGACGAGATCATCCAACCCCTCGCCGACTACGGCGGTGGGTCGGGTTGCGGAGCAGCATGGATCGACGAGCCCGGATTCCCGGCCGCCTGGAACAACGCTCCGTTCACCGCCGACTGGGGGACCGAATGGATCTACCACCATGGCCTCACCGAGAAGGGCGCCACCTTCAGCGCGTCCCAGGAACCCTTCGCGAAGCTGCCCCGGGTGACCGATCTCGATGTCGACGCGATGTCCACCCTCTACGCCGCCAGCTGGAAGGGTG
>JBDLQQ010000059.1:0-3732 GCA_039800465.1 Verrucomicrobiota bacterium | reverse complement strand
GGCGGCACCGGCCAGGTTGCGGCTGTCGCAGTCGCACAGGGCGACGATGTTCTGGTCCTTGATCCCCTCGATGTTCTCGGCACCGCGTCCTGCGACGCCGACGACGCCGATGTTGAGGCGTTCGTTGGGGGAGATGCGACGGCGGGTGGAGGCGGAGGCCTGGACCCCGGTCATCCAGGTGGCGACACCAAGGGCGGAGGTCTGGAGGAACTGACGACGGCTGGACATGCGCCGAGCATCAGGAATCCCCGGCGCGACCGGCAATCGGGAAATTCAGAACCGCCGCGAATTCACGCCCCGCAGAAGCGACGGAACCCGCCGCCGAGGAGTTCCCGGACGTCGCGACGGATCTCGTCGTCCGAGACATCCCAGCCCGACCCTGCCAGCCGCGCGTAGTTCCGCGTCAGGCAGTCCGCGAGGATCTCGCGGGAGTGGTGCCACTTGTAGATCAGCTGGTCCAGGACCCGGGCATCGCTGTGCTGCGGGGTGAAGCTCGTCCCCAGCAGCTCGAGACGCAGGGTCGTGATCTCCGTGATCAGCTGCGGCGTGTTCGTGAACCACCAGCAGCCGAACGGATGGAGGTTCCGGAACTTCCGGGCGAGGACAACCAGCTCATGCTGGTTCTCCCGGGCGAGACAGGTGACGAGGAACCGGTTCTCGGGATGCGCCGCACAGAGGGCCTGCAGGGCGCCCAGGTCGCTGCGGCCGACGCCATCGCCGGCCATCCGCAGGAGCGGGTTCACGGCACGTTGGACCCCCATCATCATCGCGAAGGGCTGTCCGAACTCCCGACAGTGCGGCAACACCGCGCGCTCGAGCAACCAGGTGGTGTCGGTGTCCGCCGGATACCGGAAGGTCGGGGGCAGGGAGACCATGCAGTACCGGGATCCGATCCGACGCGTCCAGTCGGCCAGGAAGCGTCGGATCTCCGAAACCGTGCCCTCGCTGGGTTCCATGCCGACCGCATAGCCCCAGCGACGGAGGCGTTCCGCGGATTCCGGCCACGACAACAGCAGTGGATCGATCCGGAGTGCGGCCTCGAATCGCGGATCCCGCGAGGGCTTCGCCTCCCAGAAGGCCCGCTCCTCGTCGTCGAACGGCGAATTCGTCATGAACACCCGCTCCACGTTCGCCACCTGCAGCACCTGGTCGATGAAGGCCCCCGGACGCTGCTCCGCGTACCACCGCCGGATTGCCGCGAGATCCTGTCGACGCGGGTCCAGCCCGAGCGCCCGCAGCGTCGTCAGCACCCCCCGGCACGCTTCCGACACGGGCGAATGGTCGACGAAGAGCGCGTTCCACACATACTCGGCCTGTTCCGTCTTCGAGGCGGACCAGAACCGGTCGAACGGCAACTCCATCTGACGAAACGCCTCGCTCACGAGGTAGTGGTAGACCAGCTGGTCGTCGATGCCCCAGAGGAGCAGGGAGCCGAAGCTCGGATCGTACAGGTGCGTGTGGATGTCGTGGACCGGCGTGGAGGCCACGATACGGGTCACGCGGGGGCCGAGGGTTTCGAGGGAGGACATGGCGGGAAGGCGGTGGGCGAGACTGGGGTGTTCGACGTCAGTCGGGAAGGAATGGGTCAGACGGGTGCGGTGGCGATCTCGGGCTGGCCGCCCAGCCTTCTCAGGATGTCCTGGAAATCTTCGGGCAGGGGGGCTTCGAAGGACAGCGGTTGCCCCGAGCGCGGGTGGGTGAAGGCGAGGGTCCGGGCGTGGAGCATCTGTCGGGGGGCCTTCCATCCGGTCTCGGCTGCCAGACGTCGGTTGGCCCGCTCGCCATAGACGAGGTCGCCCACGAGCGGGAAGCCGAGGTCCTGGAAGTGGACCCGCACCTGGTGGGTGCGCCCGGTGTGGATCCGTGCCTCGACCCACGACGCGCCGCGGAGGCGCGCGAGCCGGCGGTAGGTGGTCAGCGCCTCGCGTCCGGGCCCCTCGGTGACGGTCATCCGCTTGCGCTGGACCGGATGGCGTGCAATGCGGCCCCGGAGTTCCCCGGTGGGCGGCTGGATGTCCCCGCACAGGAGACACTGGTAGCGCTTGTCGACCTGGCGTTCCGCGAACGCGGCCTGCAGCGCCCGGTGGGTGGTGTCGTTCTTCGCCACCACGAGGCATCCGGAGGTGTCGCGGTCGATCCGGTGGACGATGCCCGGTCGTGCCACGCCGCCGATCCCGCTGAGGTTGCCGGCACAGTGGTGGAGCAGGGCGTTCACGAGGGTGCCGTCCGCATGCCCCGCCGCGGGATGGACGACCAGGCCGGGAGGCTTGTTGAGGACGAGCAGGTCGTCGTCCTCGAAGAGCAGGTCGAGGGGGATGTCCTGTGCGACGACATCGGCTGCGACGGGGTCGGGCCATTCCACGGTGACGACATCGCCGGACTTGGGTTTCTGGGAGGCCTTGGGGGCCTTGCCATTGACCTGGACGCAGCCCTCGGTGATCAGGCGTTGGATCTCGCCCCGGGAGGTGTCCGGGAAGCGTTCGTGCAGGAACTGGTCCAGACGCCGCCCCAGCATCGACACCTCCACCGTGAACGATTCGTGCCGGCTCATGGTTTGGTGGGGGTCCCGGTGCCGGGTGCCGGAGCGGCTGCCCTGGGTTTCAGCGTGAAATACAGGGCGATGCCCGCGACGAGGATGATGAGTCCGGTGGATTGTCCCGGCGTGAAGGATCCGGAGAGCGGCTGGGACAACCGGTCATAGTCTCCCCGGAACCATTCGGTGAACGCCCGGAGGAGGGCGTAGCCCATCAGGTAGATCGCGAAGATCTGTCCGGGGAATCGGCGCCGTCGAAAACCCCACATCAGGGCGATGAAGAAGGCGAGGTTGAGGAGCGATTCGTAGATCTGGGAGGGATGGATCCCCACGCCACCGGAGGCGTGGCCGGTGGGGAAGTGGATCGCCCAGGGAAGCTGGGTGGGGCGTCCATAGCAGCAGCCGTTCAGGAGGCAGCCGAGACGCCCGAAGACGTGTCCGAGGGCGATGCCGGGGGCCAGGCAGTCGGCCGTGGTCCAGAGGGGCAGACCGAGGGATCGGATCCGTCCCATCCCGACGAGGATGGCGAGGATGAGCCCCCCGTAGAACACGAGCCCCCCCTTCCAGACCGCGAAGACCTCCCGCCACGGCTGTCCGGCGAACGATTCGTTCCAGTAGGTCACCACGTACATCAGCCGGGCGCCAACCAGGCCGCTGCCGATGAGCCAGGGGGCGAGGTCGTAGATGACGTCGCCGTGGAGGCCGGCGCGGCGGGCATTGGATGCCGCCGCGCGGAGTCCGAGGAGGAATCCGAGGGCGACGAGGACGCCGAAGGAGTGGATCCGCAGGTCGCCGAATTCGAGGAGTATGGGCCTCACGTGCCGGAGACCCTAGCCGCGCGACGCTCGCGGAGGAAGAGGGCGGAGTAGTCGAGAGTTGAGAGAAAAAAACGGTCTCGCTCAGGCCTGCACGCGGTGGGTGAGCAGTGCCCTGCGAACCCGTCGCGGTGTCGGGAGGGAAACGGCACGCGGAGACGCCGAGACGCGGAGGAGAATCGAGGCAACTGAAGACGGGGAGGGGACTCCCGCAGAGGCGCCGTGGCGCTGAGAAGAAGGGGCGGATGAGGTCGAGTGTTGGGTCGGCATTTTTCCTCTCAACACTCAACACTCAGCTCTCAACTAATCCGAGAGGGATCGAGATGGGGCCTCAAGGGACTGTGGCCCTACCGGATTTGGCCCGCGCCTGGCTTGTCGGAACCC
>JBDLQQ010000058.1:0-6670 GCA_039800465.1 Verrucomicrobiota bacterium | reverse complement strand
ACCCGTGCGGGACGGCGGGCTTGGAAGCGGGATGGGTGAATCCGGGTCCCACGAGCACCCCGGTGTCCCGCATCGCGTTCCAACGCCCCTGATGGCCCCGCCTAGGGGCGGGGTTGGTAGTACCAGTCCACCTTGCCGTTCAAACCCTTGGAGAGGGTCTTCCAAGGCATCATCGAGGTGTGTCCGTCCGCCCAGGAATAGTTGCCGCCCTGGCCGTGTCGCACGTATCGGAACAGGGGGATGTTCAGGCTGGGCGGATACAGGTAGCCGTAGTTCCACCACTCCAGGCCCTTCGTCGGGTCGAGTCCGTCGCCGTTGAAGATCGTGTCGGCCGGCTTGGTGATGAGGGAGGCCTTGACGCGGTCGGCCGGGGTATACCCGAGGTAGGCGTAGTTGTGTCCGTAGCCGCCATACCCCTGGTATCCGGGCACCTTCGCCGGGATGACGTTCGTCCCGATCTTCGCGATGGGGCAGGCCACCACCTTGTTCCTGGCGACGAGGTTGGTGAAGTTGCGGTCGTCGTTGGCGATGTAGACCGAGATCTCGGCGAACCAGCGGCTGGGCGCGACCCATCCGGAGCCGATGGGTGTCTCGGTCCCGGCGACAGGCAGCGAGTCCTCGTGGTCGGTGGCGTAGAGCTGGTATCCGAGCGCGATCTGCTTCTCGTTGCTGGTGCATCGGATCATCTGCGCCTTGGCCTTCGCCCGGGACAGTGCCGGCAGGAGCATGCCTGCGAGGATGGCGATGATGGCGATCACCACGAGCAGCTCGATCAGCGTGAAGGCGCAGCGTGGCGGTGATCCAGCGGTTCGGTGCGTTCGGGACATCGGGATGCCTTGAGACCAACCCGGTTGGAGGCGTCTGTCAAAGGGGAGCTGAGCTGGATCCCGAGTTCAGGCTAGCGACCGGGTGACGCCCACCCCTTGAGGGACGCTCGCTGTCCCGGGACCCGACTCCACCCGGACCGTCGAGAGGGGCTCACGCCATCCCAGGCGTTTCTCAAATGACGACACTCCCCTCGCAACCTGGGTCCCCTCAGCGCCTTCTCAGGACCTCGAGGATGACGCTGTTGTCCTGTTCCCCAAGACCCATCCCCTCGGCACGCTCCATGAGATGGCGGTGCGCCTCTGCGAGGGGGAGTGCGAGACCCGCTCCGCCTGCGGCCTCGAGGATCAGCCGGACATCCTTCAGGTGCTGGGACAACCGGGCCTGTGGGGTGTAGTCCCGGGACACCATTTTCCCTCCCTTCACGTCGATCGCCCGGGAATGGGCATTGCTGTTCCTGAGGGCCTCGAGGGCCGCCGCCGGATCCACCCCCAGCGCCTCCGCAAACGCGAGGCCCTCCGCCAAGGCTGCACGGTTCAGGCCCAGCACCAGGTTCGTGATCAGCTTCATCCGGGACGCATTCCCGCAGGCACCCACGTGTTGCACCCGGTGGCCGAGGATCGACCAGAGATCGGCGCACGATTCGAACGTCGTCCGATCCCCGCCGACGAAGATCGTCACGTCCCCCCGACGCGTCTGTGCACTCGATCCCGAGATCGGGGCGTCCAGGTACTGTATCCCCCGCGCCGCGCACCTCGATCCCATCCCTGCTGCCGACTCCGGGTCGCCCGTGGTGGTGTCGAGGATCACCCGTCCCGCCGGGGCCTGGATCAGCAGGGGCGTCAGGACCGCCTCCACCGCTGCGCTGTCATAGAGGCTCACGAGAACCCGCCGGCACTCGAGGAGCGGGTTGTCGCTCCAGCGGGCCCCGTGGGCGACCAGCGGATCGGCCTTCGATCGGGTCCGGTTCCAGACCACCACCGGGATGCCGTGCTCCAGAAGGCGTTCCGCCAACGCGGTCCCCATCAGGCCGAGTCCGAGGATGCCAATCGTCTCGCGGTGCATGTCGTCGGTCTCCGGGGTGCGATTAGACCGACCCCTTCTTGATCGCCTTCAGCCGCTCGGCCTCCGGTTTCACACGGTAGTGGTCGTCGAGCGGATAGCACCCGGAGATCAGCCCGTTGCGGGGCGCCGTGGTGCAGTCGCTGAAGGTCCGGCACAGCAGGCGCGGCGTCAGGACTCCCTGACGGGTGGCGTCGGACAGGATGCCCGGATAGCTGAGCGTCATGCGCCCGAGGCCCACGACATCCGTCCAGCCCTGTCGGATCACCGCCTGCGCGACGTGCGGTAGGTATTCCTGGAGGTAGCTGTAGGCGGTGCCGACCACCGCGGTCCCGCGTCCAGCGAGGTGGGCCTTCACCCGGCGCACGACGTCCAGCTGGCGCGCCACGTCGATCAGCGGGTCGTGCGCCGGCTGGTAGCCGTCGGACGGCGGATACGCCGCGGGGCGTTGGATGTGCGGGTTGTAGTAGGGGGATCCTGCCGTGAGGTTGAGCAGGCGGATCCCGAGGTCCACGCAGAGATCGGCGAAGCGGAAGGTCTCCGTCAGGTCGTGCGCCACGGGATTCCGGGGATCGACCCCAAACCCGTAGTGGTAGGGAAGGTGGGCGGAGTAATCCTCCGGGATGCCCGGCCCGGGTCGGCCGGGCTGGGACCGCGCCGGGTCGGGGCGGAACGGCACGAAGTCGAAGGCGCTCAGCCGGACCGCGAGGTCGATCGGGTTCCCGTCGGCCCGGATGCCCTCGACGATCTCGCGGAGGATCCGGGTCCGGTTCTCGAAGCTGCCTCCATAGAGTCCCGGACGCGTGTGGGCCCCGAGGAACTCGTGGAGCAGGTAGCCGTGGCAGTGCTTGAGGTCGACGAAGTCGGCCCCGACCTCGGCTGCGATCCGTGCCGACCGGACGTAGCACCGGATCAGCTCCCGGACCTCGTTGTCCGTCAGCACCTGGTCGTCCGATTCCACCCGGAAGCGTCCATCCAGCAGCGGATGCCGGAACGCCACGCGGGGCTCGAACCGCTTCTTGTCGTTGGGACGGCAGAAGCGTCCGGAGTGGGTGAGCTGGAACCCGACCACGAGGTCGTCGGTGGTCCCATGGTGCTGCTGGTGGGCCTCGCGGAGGAGGCCAAGCAGCTCGCGGATCCCCTCGCGGTTGGATTCCTGGAGGATCAGCTGGTTCGGGTTGGCCCGACCATCGGGTCGGATCGCCATCGCCTCGCATCCGAAGATCAGCTTCGCCCCGCTCTCGCCGAACCGACGCCATCGTCGCCGCATGTCATCGGTCACCCCGCCGTCCGTGGTGCCGTCCCAGCCCTCCATGGGGTGGATCGCCCAGCGGTTGCCGATCGTCTTCCCGTGGATCGTCACGCCGGACAGCGGCTGCAGGAGCGGGGATCTGGTCGTCGCGATCGTGTCCTCGGTCGGGATGTCGATCCCGAGGGCGGCGACGTGGGCGCGGAACTCGTCGACGGTCTTGAGGGTGGCGATGCGGGTGAGCTTGAAGGGTTCGGACATGGGCCGGGTCGAGGATGGGCCGGTGGGGTTCACGGTGTGGAGCGGTTTCTGAATCGGAGGTAGGCCGCCGCGGGATCGAAGGGGGGCTCGGCCGGTCCGGAATGGAGCACCGCGCCGAAGCGCAGCCGCAGCGGGGATCCTGGCTTCACCCGGACAGCGCTCTTCGCCCCCTGCTTCAGGGCCTCGCGACCGAATGGGTTCGCCACGAAGACGCCATAGTCCCGGTTGTGCCACCAGGAGGTCCGGAAGTTCGAGGGATCCGCCATCAGCGTGATCCCGGTCGACCGTCCCTCGGCCACCCGCGCGTAGTCGCACCAGTCGGCCGCCTGTCCCCAGGTCTCCCTGGCCGACACGCGGCCTGTGCTGCTGAGGATCCGGCCGCCGCTCTTCTCGGTCAGCGGCGTGGCCACCCGCGCCGCGAAGCCCATCTCCTCCTGGTCGCCCAGCACCAGCTCTTCCCCAAGCGGCACCAGGACCGCCTCCCAGGTCAGCATCCAGGACCCGTCACCGGGGAGCAGGGCGAAACGGTTCGTCATCCTGCCCAGCGCGGTGCCGTCGGGCCCGCGGAGCTGGGACTCGGTCGCAAACCCCAGGGCGCCCTCGCGAACGGATGGGGATTCGATGAACCGGACGTGTTCGATCCGTCCGCGGTTCCGCCAGAAGTCTGTGCCGTTGATGTCGCCGAACCCCAGCCAGAGCCCCGGATGCATGGTGTCGTGGTCGGTCGCATCCTGGCCCGCCACCGGCGGCTGGTTCCGGGTCACCCGGGTGCCGTCGAGCGCGTGGAGGTTGGCGAAGTGCGGACGCAGGATCCGGTCATCCTGGTAGACGAATTCCGCGAGAGGCCGGCCGTCCCGGCGGATCCCGAGCCGACCTGGTGACTCGGCGAGCTCGAATCCCGGCGTGGCGCCCGGGGTCGCCGACCTGGGTGGGGTGGATGCGGCAGGCGAGGGACGACTCCTCAGGTAGGCGATGAGATCGGCGACCTCCCCGGGACCGAGGACGGTATCGAACGCCGGCATGGCCGAGGTCTTCTCGGTGGTCCGTTCCACGATCTTCGACTTCGGCACGACGACCCGATCGCCGTTCGCAAGGCCGAGGGTCACCGACAGGCCACTCTCCTCGAGAAGGATGCCTGAGTATTCGGCGTCCCGGGTCTGGAGGGTCAGAAGCTGGAATCCCTCGGTGATGACGGCGTTGGGCTGGAGGAGGGACTGCACCAGGTGTCGGACCGGGGCCCGGTCGGCGACGGCGGCGAGGTCGGGTCCGAACGCGTTCCCGCGGTCGGCGAACCGGTGGCATTGGGCGCAGCCGGCACCGCCCGGTTCATGGAACCACCGGGCTCCGCGGTCGGCATTCCCGGTGTCGAGGGCGGCCAGTGCCTTCTCCATCGTCGTCGCCGTGGAGGGCGCCGGGGGCAGGGCCGTCCCGGGGGTTCCACTGCCAGCCGGGAGGACATCCAGCGGACGGCCCCGGACCTGGACCGTCTCGCCGCCGGACCCGGACTTCTGCAGCCAGAGCGCTGCGATCTCGCGGACCGATGGATCGGGATCCGAGGCAAGCGGTCGGACCTGCTTCTCCGCGAGGGCTTGATCCTCGAGAAGCGCCAGCAGGGCACCTCGGCGGACGCCCGGACGCGGGTCGGTGAGCAGGGTCTCGAGGATGTCCTTCGTGCTGATGCGACGTAGCGCCTGCCACGCGGCATACGTGCTCACGCGGTCCTGTTCGGTGGCGAGGCAGCGCACCAGCGCGTCGCGGGCGGAGGTCTGATGACAGAGGGCGACGGCCTGGACCGCCTCGAATCGGAGTCGCGCCTCGGGATCCCCGAGCAGCGTGACCACGGCGTCCGGCAGGGCGCTGTCACCCCCACGACGTCGGGTCCGGTCGGCGAGGATCCGCACGCACTGGATCCGGCGGTTGAGGCCGGTGCCGGGTTCCCGGAGCCAATTCAGGAGGGTGGTGTCGAGGGACGGGTCCGTGACGTTGCCGCGCCCGAGTGTCCAGAGCAGCCACGTCTCCCGGGCTTCGGGAAGGTCGCGGTCCCGGAGGGCCTTGAGGACGGCGGATCGTGCCGTGTCGCCACGTCGGACCAATTCGTCCTGCGCATCGATCCGCCACACGGGCAGGAAGCCGTCGAGATCCCCGATCAACTCGGCTGGGGTCCAGCGCGACAGGGGCTTGGATCGCTTGGAGGCCACGGGGGCCTTCGGCTTCTGGCCGGTGGCGGTCACGCGGAACACCCGGCCCTCGCTCGTCATCTGCCCGTCGCGGTACTCGGCCCCGTACCCGGCGCTCCAGCCGAGGATCCAGAGGGCGCCGTCGGGACCGACCTCGAGGTCGGTCGGACGGAACAGGGAGTCGCCTCCCTCGACGAACGGTTCCCAGTCGCCTCCCACCGGCTTCAGGAACGCCCCGTCCCAGACGGGACGCCAGACGAAGGTCGTCTTCCGCATCCAGTCGTTCACAAAGAAGACCTGTCGATGCGATCCGGGGAACGCCGGGGAATCCCCGAACACCACGCCGGTGTAGGAGCCCTCGTGGAGGGGGCCGCTCACCGGGGCGGTGGGGGGATGCGGCGCGGTGCCCCAGTGGGCGCTCCAGGGATGGTTCCAGCCGAAGTGGGCTCCATGGAATGCCCGGAACACCCGATCGCCGGAGTTCTGGTCGTTGTCGGTCACCAGGGCGTTGAAGCCGCTGTCGAAGGTCATGTCCCAGGGATTCCGCATGCCGCGCGACACGATCTCGAGTCCTGTCCCGCCGTCCTCGCACCGCAGCACGCCGCCCTCCAGTCCCCAGTCGTCGGACGGGTCATGATAGGCCTTCCGGTACCCGCCCTTGCCGAAGGTCTGGGGGGGCGGCAGGTCGGGCGTTCCCAATGGCGCCCGCACGCCCCAGAGATCCCGGAAGGCCTTGGGCGCGACACGACCGGGTTGGGTCAGGCCCTTCGAGTTGCCCTTGCTCATGTACAGCCGTCCGTCCGGTGCCCAGTTCAACCCATGCAGCCCATGCTCGAGGTTCCCGAGGTCGGTGTAGACCCGGACGTATTCGTCGGCCTCGTCGTCCCCGTCGAGGTCCCGGACCACGGTGAGGTCGGGTGCGTTGGCCACCCAGAGGTCGCGTCCGTGCCAGGCCAGGCCCTGGATCGCATTGAAGCCCGTGGCGAAGACGCGGGTCCGGTCCGCCCGGCCGTCGCCGTCGTCATCCAGCACCAGCACGACGCTGTCGCCCGGCGTGTCCGGCTTCGGGTTCCGGTACTGCGGACCCATGCCGACG
>JBDLQQ010000057.1:0-4490 GCA_039800465.1 Verrucomicrobiota bacterium | reverse complement strand
GCGAGGTTCGGCCCCAAGGAACCGGGGAGCCAGCTGGCATCCTGACCGAACCACATCTCCGCCTTGTAACCGGCGCTCCACTGGGCGTCGTCGAGAGGCTTCTCGAGGCGCAGCTCCACGTACTCCAGGTTGAACCCGTTGTAGTGGTCGGGAGCCGTGTTGGCGAACCGGGTGGCCATGGTGCTGCCGGTGCTCGGCTTCCATTGGGCCGAGGTCTCCACCGCGCCGCCAATGGTCGTGCCGCTCACGAGACTGGAGACCGGGCTCTCATCGGCGAGGGCCACTGAGCCCAGGCTGATCAGGCCGGCCGTCGCAAGGGCCGTGGTCCAGAACGGACGGGACCCGGAACGGACTTGGAGGTTCAACGCGTTGGTTGCTTGGAATTCCTTCATATTTTGGTGTGTTAACTGGGTGTGATGGATCGCACTTCAAAAGCGTGCGACGAGGCCCGATGGCAGAGGTCCTCTTTCCATCCAGCCGACCTCCCGAAAGCACCACGAGTGCCAACCCGAGTCCACACGGCCCCACTTCACCGAAAACCGCTGTTTTCCTTAGGTTTCCAGATGGAATTTTTATGATTCCACCCGGAGTCCACCCCGGGGCGTGGCGTTTTTTAGGCAGTGCCACCGAAACGCTGCACTGATTTGTCCACAGGGCGGCATCCGCCCTCCACCTCCAACCCGCCTCAGAAGCGGTACGCGATCTCCGCCATCAGCAGGACCGCATTGTTGTTGCCGTTGAAGGCGTTGTCGCGACGGAGATCCCGATCCCAGAGGATCTCGAGCCGCGACACCACATTCGCCCACAGCGCATACTCGAGGGTCCCCGTGACGGCAAAGAGCCGTTCAGGAGAACCGACGACATAGCCATCGGCTTCCCCCGGCAGGGGCAGGATCCACACCCCTGCGGAGGTCCGGCTGGAGTCCGCATACTCGACGCGCACGTTGAGCTTCAGATCCTTCAGGATCTGCCACGACGCATACCCGGCCAGAGCCTGCGCCCAGGTGTCGTTGAAGGTCGCGTCATCCCAGGCATGGGCGTTGTAGTCGTAGGCAAAACCGACTGTGACCTCCGGGATCGGGGTCGAGACCGTGATGCCCGCGTAGTAGTTCATGGAACCCTGCTTGCCCGTCGCTCCCCCCTCCACGATGCCACCCGTCAGGGTGCCGCCCGACAGCCAGCCCCAGGACTCCGGCGCCTTGAGTGTGACGAGCCCCATGTAGGTCAGGATGCCATCGCCCTTCGGATAGGGTCCCGTCGGCAGCTGTCCCACGCCATAGGTCGGCAGGTACGACCACGGCTGCTTGGTGTTCATGACGCCGTAGGCGGAATTCGCCGCACCCCCGGTCAGGGTGATCCAGGACGCCGCCTCGTACGTCGCCAGGGCCCCGGTGTGGGAGAATGGCTCGATCCAATTGCCCAGGCTCCGGGAGAAGTTCGGATTCACATACGGCGCGAGATACTCGTAGCCGATGATCGCGTCGAACTGCCCCACCTTGAAGTCCAGCCCGTTCCCCACCGGAGCCCGGAGCGACACATAGGCCTGCTTCACCGCGAGGTTCGGGGCCAACGCGCCCGGAAGCCAGTCGGCATCCTGCCCGTACCACATCTCCACCTTGTAACCGGAACTCCAGCCGGCGTCGTCCAGGGGCTTCTCCAGACGCAGCTCGAGGAACTCGAGGTTGAACCCATTGTAGTGGCTGGAGGGGGTATTCAGACCCCGGGTCGCCATCGTGCTTCCCGGACCCGGCTTCCACTGCGCCGAGGTGTCCACCGCCCCCGCAATCGTCGTGCCCGACACCAGGGAGGACACCAGGGACTCCTCCCCAACCACAGTCCCACAGAGGGACAGGGCGACGACACAGGGATTCAGAAGGCGGCGGACCGGGGAATTCATGCCCCGATGTGGTAGTCGACACCGGACCTCACTGGGAAGCCCTATCCCAACAGCAACCGATGTCCGCTCCGCCCGCTCCCAGCGATCTCAGCGCCACCACCCCGCCGCCTGGTCGAACGTCTCCGCAGAACGGACACACCGGGGCCCCCCGCCCTCCTCCCACCAGACCTCCGCCAGGCCGTGCGAGAACCGCGTCTCCCAAGACAAATGGTAAGCCCCCGCATCGAACCACAGGAGGTGATCCCCAGGTCGGATCGAGACCGGCAGTTCCCGCCGTCCGAGGCAGTCGAACGCCATGCAGGTTGGCCCCTGGATCGCAGTCTGAACCGTCCGACCCCGTCGGGATTCCAACAACGCCAGGTCGTGTTCCTCCCAGATCGACACCATTGCATGGAGGGTTCTCCCTCCGTCGCAGATCAGAAGCCGACGACCCAGCCGCTCCTTCACGTCGAGGACCTGGACCACGAGGACGCCGGAGCCGGCCGCCGGATGGCGTCCATGCTCGAGCCAGACCTCCTCCACCCACGGCATCCGGGAAACCATGCGCCTCACCTCGGCGGCATGCCGTTCAATACCCAGTCCGCCATCGAGTCGGGCCCCCTCCAACCCCCTGGGCCCCGCCGGAGCCAGACCACCGCCCACGTCGACATACCGGGGCCGCCATCCCGTGTCGCGGCAGACCTGGATGACAGCATCGAGCCCACGGCGGAACGTGGCCACATCGGGGAGGTTGGTCTTCAGGTGGACGTGGAGGGATCCGGCGTCCAGTCCCTGCCCCGTCAGCCGCGCCAGCGCGACGGGGATCTCTCCCGGCTCGAATCCAAACGGGAACGCCCAGCCCGGGTCCTGGGCATCGACCTCGACCGGGGTCCTCAAGCGCAGCCCCACCCGCCACTGGTGCTTCCTTGCGATCGGCAGCAGCGCCTCGAGTTCAAGGAGGGAATCAAAGTGGACCCGCAGGCCCCGCCGCGACACCTCGGGGAGCCACCTGTGTTTGGCCGGGCCGTTGACGAGGATCTCGTCCGGTCCATAACCCGCCCGGAGCGCCCCTCGGAACTCGAACTCGCTCACCACCTCGATGCCCCCGCGCGGACGCCACCAACGCCACAGGGCCGGCAGCGGCTGGGTCTTCGCAGAAAGCCAGAATCGGGCGGGCCTCCCATGGTCCAGCCTTGCAAGGCGTTCGATGGCCACCTCGTAGGGCGCCGCAGCAAACAGGTAGAAGGGGGATTGGGCTCCCGCCTCCACGGCCCGCTGGACGAGGCGACGCCATGCCAGAACCCCGGATGAAGAGCGGCCCCCTGGCCGATCCGGTGTCCCACGCGCGGTCCCTGGACGCCTTCGACGCGGCTCAGGCATAGACCGAGACTGAAAGACCCGTCCGTGACCGGATCGTGGCCGCCACCGCTTCCAGTTCCCCCGGACTCAACCGGGTCGCGGCCGCCTCCGGGGTCGGGCGGGCGATCGTGTAGGCGTGGACCTCACGGATCACCCCCCCGGCGGCCACGATGTCCCGGAGACGCCCACAGTAGGCCTCCAATTCCGATGGCGACATGGGCTCACCCTGCCATTTCAGGAACAGGCTCTGGATGATGATCGGCCACTCCTTCGCAGTCCGCGTGATGTTGGCCAGGATCCGATCCAGCCGGACCAGCGACCGGTTGATCGTTCGATAATACTCCTCAGTCCCGGCATCCAGCTTGCACCAGAACTCGAAACGGTGGGCTGCCATCAGGGCCAGGCCCTTCCGGACGTCCGGCTTGTCGAGGCCTGCCGAGTCGGTGATCAGGACCAGCTTGGACTGGTCGAGACCGAACTCGTGGCGGACGTCGATCGCCGCCTGGACGCACTCGGAGAAGTTCGGGATGAGGGTGGGTTCCCCATCGCCACTGAAGGCGATGTCGCGCACGACCCGGGTGAGCTCGGGCACCTCGCAGAACTTGGGCTGCTGGGCCAGGCCCCCTTCCTGGGCGAACCGGATCAACCATCGCAGCTCTTCCTTCAGCTGGGCCACGTCCACCCGATCCGCCCGCCCCGGGGTCCTGCGGTCCACCTCGCAGTAGACGCAGTCGAAGTTGCAGCGCTTGTCCGGGTTGAGATTGATCCCGATCGACAGCCCCTGGGATCTCCGCGAGATCACCGGATAGACGAAGATCAGGTCACGGAACACCCGGGAGTGGTCCTGGACGACCGCCCACGAGCTCTGGATGGAAGGCGAAGACATGGGAGCAGCGAGCTGGGAATCGCAGACCGGGAGGGAGGTTTTTTCCCGACCGCCGATCGCCTTGAACTCTCAGCTCTCAGCTCTCGGCTCTCAACTCTCTTCCCATCAGATCGCGAAGTCCGTGTACTCGACCCGGACCGGCTCCTGGGGAGCCTCGAGCATGCAGGCACCGACCGTGGCGTTGGTGCCGGGCTCGATCAGGATGCACGCACCCGTGAGGCGGTTCGTGGTGTAGCCGTCGAAGACCAGCGGCTTTGCCGTGCGGAGGCGGATCCGGCCGATGTCGTTCATCGCCAGCTCGGTCGGTTCCGGTTCCGACTCGAACGTGTGGATGTTGATCCGGCTGTCGATCGAGGAGACCACCGCCTG
>JBDLQQ010000056.1:0-17640 GCA_039800465.1 Verrucomicrobiota bacterium | reverse complement strand
GACTGCTCTCCCCGCCGAATCCCGCCCGGTAGGCCGGGCGTCTTGCAACGGGGTTTCCGCTCCGGCCATGGTTTGTAGCGGTGACTCGGGATCCATTTCCGATCAGCCTTCTCGAATGGAGCGTCTCCCCGTATCCGCATGTCTGATTTCCGGCGCCGAGGCCGCCCGCATCGGACGCGCCCTCGAAAGCGTGCGGGGCCTCGTCTCGGAGATCGTTGTGGTCCTCAACGAGGAGACTCGGGATGGGACGGAGGAAATCTGCCTGGGCCATGGTGCCACGGTCCATCGGATGCCGTGGCAGGGATTTCGGGATCAGAAAAACGCCGTCCAGGATCTGGCCCGGCAGCCATGGGTCCTGCAACTCGATGCCGATGAGGAGTTGTCCCCCAGACTGGCAGAGCAGATCCGAGCCTTTTTCCGTGGGGACCACGAACGGTTTGTCGGCGCGATGTTCCCCCGTAAGGTCTGGTTTCTGGGACGCTGGATCACCCACGGGGACTGGTATCCAGACCGCGTGCTCCGCCTGTACCGTCGAGATGTGGGCCGCTGGGGCGGGGCGGAGGAGCACTGTCGGGTCCTGTTGGAGGGCCCTGTCAAACGGCTCCCAGGGGATCTGCATCACTACACGAACCCGACGATCACCGCCTACCTCGGCAAGTTCCCCTACTACGCGGACCTCTACCTGAAGCGTCAGTTGGAGTCCGAGGCGGGATGGTCTTCGATGGGGGTGATTGCCCGATCCCTCTGGCGGTTCGTCCGGGCCTATGTGCTCCGCCGGGGTTTCCTCGATGGTTATCCCGGGTTCTTCATCGCCTTCTCAACGGCCTATGCGACGCTGTTCCGGCACACCCGTCTCTACGAGCATCATTGTCTATCATTGCCGCCGGGTCCGCAGCATGGTGGACCAGCAGCTTGACTGGTCGGGAAACCCGGAGTCACGGTCCATGCATCATGGCAAGCGGGCACATACAGGGCATTGAAAGACGCCTGAAGTTTCTATGGCGGTCCGGGTCCATGGACTTTGCGGTCCATTGGGATCGGCTCCCCTCCCAGAGGCGCCAGTTCAGTTATGGAGGCCATCCCTTCTACTATCGGACAGGCGGTGATGACGCTGCGGCGCTGAACGAGGTGCTGTTCCGCAAAGGGGCCCGCGCGGAGTACCATTTCCCGATCGAGGGGGAGCCGGAGGTCCTGTTCGACATTGGCGGCCACATCGGCTCGGCCTCGGTCCACTTCGCCCGACGATTCCCGAACGCGAGGATTTTCACTTTCGAGCCGGCGCCGGACAATTTCGAGCTCCTGAAACTCAACACGTCTCCCTATCCCAATGTCCGCGTCTTCAACTGCGGGCTGGGATCCCGCACTGGCACCTTCCAGATGTCGGGGCGGCAGGATGGTTTGGACACCGGGGGGCGAAGTCTTCTTCCCGAAGTGGTGCCGACAGTCGGACGGACGATGGAGGTCCATGTGAAGTCGGTCCGCGAATTCCTCCAGGAAAACAGCATCCGGAAGGTGGACTTCATCAAGATCGACACAGAGGGGGCTGAGCACGACATCTTGACCGCGTTTCCCGATGATATCCTCAAGGAGGTCCAGTGGATGATCGGTGAGCTTCATGATGTCCGGGACTTCGATCTGCTGGCCCATCTGAGCCCCTGTTTCCATATCGGTTTGGACAAGGCCAAGATCCGGTTCCGCTATAGCTGTTTCCGGGCTGTGAACCGGGCGCTTGTGGCCCGGCTCAACACCTACGAGTGAAGGTCCCTGCCGACATGAGGTGCCGTCCGGTTGTCGCAACCTGGATCTTGAGGTCCGCCTAGAGAGCCTTGCGATGCCCGTCTGTTGGTCTTCCCGGAGGGGGCTGCTCGGCCTTCTGTTGGGCCTGTTCATGGCAGTGGATATGATGGCTGATTCCCAGTCGACGAATGGCCTGCCGGGCATGTCGCTGCTTCGGAATGTCGGGTCGGTTCCTCCCCTCGTCATCCCCTCCACGGCAGAGGACTGGAAACGTCATCGGGCCGAGATCCGCGCGACGCTCTGGCGGTGCCTTGGTGACCTGCCGCCCCGGTCGGCAGCGTCTCCCGTGCGACTGCTGGAGACGGTTGACCATGGGGATTGGACCGAGGAGCGGTTCGAGTTCGACAACGGCGCGGGCGCCCGGGTTCCCGGGGTGTTCCTGCTTCCGAAGCGGCGTTCGGGAAGGATCCCCGCGATCCTCTACTGCCATTGGCACGGGGGGGAGTATGACGGGGGCAAGGTCGAGCTGTTCCAACAACGCCACACGCCGGTGGCTCCCGGGCCCGAGCTGGTGCGGCGCGGGTACGCTGTCATTGCGATCGACGCTCCCTGTTTTGGTGAGCGTCAGGGCCGGGGCCCTGATGGGCTCATGGGTTCGGCGGGGGAGTTGAGCGCCTCGAAACTCGAGCTGTGGCTGGGGCGTTCCCTGTGGGGGATGATGCTCCGGGACGACCTGATCGCCCTCGACTACCTGTGTTCACGCCCTGAGGTGGATGCCTCCCGGATTGGGGCCACCGGCATCAGCATGGGGGCGACCCGGACCTGGTGGTTGATGGCCTTGGACGACCGGATCCGATCGGGTGTGGCAGTGGCCTGTCTCACCCGATACCAGGATCTCATCGCGATCGGAGGGTTGAAGTACCACGGGATCTACTACTACGTCCCTGGTCTGCTTCGGCATTTCGACACCGAGGCCGTGGTTGCCTGTATCGCGCCGCGGTCGCTGTTGTGTCTGAACGGGGATCAGGACGCCGGGTCCCCTGTCTCGGGCATCCGGGCGATCGAGCGGTTGGCGGCGCCAGCCTGGAGCGTGACGGGGGCTCCTGATGCGTTCCGGAGCGTGGTGTATCCGGGGGTGGGCCACAGTTACACCCCGGAGATGTGGTCCGAGATGCTGGGATGGTTCGGCAAGACCCTGCCTGTGCGGTGAGTCGGGATCGGGGTGCCAGCAACTTCCCCCTTGTTCGACCTTGGTCCGGGCCGCGATAACTGCGGCTTCGATGAACATCCTCGATGATCTGGAGTGGCGTGGTCTCATCGCCGACTGCACGGATTTCCCGGAACTCCGCAAACGGCTCGCATCCGGCGCCGTCACGCTGTACTGCGGATTTGATCCCACGGCCGACTCCCTGCATGTCGGCCATCTGGTCCCCCTCATCTGCCTGCGGCGATTCCAGAACGCGGGCCATGTCCCGATCGCGGTTGCCGGCGGCGCGACGGGGAGCGTCGGAGATCCCAGCGGCAAGTCCGCCGAGCGGAGCCTGCTCACCAAGGACCAGATCTCCGCCAACGTCGATGCGGTGAAGCCCCAGTTGGCCCGCCTCCTCGACTTCCGCGTCACCCCCAATACGGCGCGCCTGGTCGACAACGCGGAGTGGACCGACCGGATCTCCTTCATCGATTTCCTCCGGGACATCGGGAAGCACTTCACCGTCAACCAGATGGTCGCCAAGGAATCGGTCCGCTCCCGGATGGAGGACCGCGAGGTGGGCATCAGCTTCACGGAGTTCAGCTACATGCTGCTCCAGGCGCATGACTTCTATGTGCTGGCCCGGGATCAGGACTGCGAGCTGCAGATCGGTGGCTCGGACCAGTGGGGCAACATCACGATGGGCATCGACCTCGTCCGGAAGAAGCTGGGACGACCCTCGTTCGGGCTCACCCTCCCGCTCATCACGAAGTCGGATGGCACCAAGTTCGGCAAGACGGAGTCGGGAGCCATCTGGCTCGATCCGAAGCGGACCAGCCCCTACCGGTTCTTCCAGTTCTGGCTGAACGCCGATGACCGGGACGTCATCCGCTACCTGAAGTTCTTCACGTTCCTAGGTCGGGACGAGATCGCGGCCCTGGAGGCTCAGCATCAGGCGGATCCCGGCAAGCGTGCTGCTCATCGGGCCCTGGCCCGGGCGATGACCGAGTTGATCCATGGAACGGAGGCGATGGAGGAGGCGGTCCGCGCCAGCGAGATCCTGTTCGCCGGTGGCACCCTGGAGGGGCTGAGCGAGGCCACCTTCAACGAGCTGGTCGGGGAGATCCCGACGCGTCGTCTGGAGACCCCCATTCCTGCAGATGGGGGCATCCCGGTGGTGGACCTTTTCGTGGCCTCCGGTCTGTGCCCGAGCAAGGGGCAGGGGCGCAAGGATCTGGAGGGGGGCGGGCTCTACCTGAACAACCACCGGGTCACCGAAGTGGGCCGGCTGATCGTGTTGGGCGACCTGCTTTTCGGGCGTCACCTGCTCCTGCGCAAGGGACGGAAGAACTATGTCGTGATGACCGTGCCCGTGTGAGGGACCTTGAAAGGAGACGATGAATGAACCTGTTTGATTTGTCCGGTGAAGTGGCGGTGGTGGTGGGGGGGACGGGTGTCCTGGGAGGTGCCTTGGCAGAGGGTCTGGCTGCGGCCGGGGCCTCCGTGGCCATCGTGGGGCGCAACGCGGAGCGCGGGGAGGCCCGCGCCGAGGCGATCCGATCCCGCGGCGGGAAAGCCCTGTTCCTGTCCTCGGATGCCCTCGACAAGGATGGGTTGCGACGGGTCCAGGATTCGGTCCGCGAGCGTCTCGGAAGCCCCACCATCCTGTTGAATGCGGCCGGCGGCAACGACCCCAAGGCCACGGTGACCGACCAGCAGCCATTCCAGGATCTGCCCCTGGACGCGTGGCGGGGGAATTTCGACCTCAACCTCGTGGGTGGAGTGCTGTTGCCGTGCCAGGTGTTTGGTCCCGCCATGGCCGAGGCCGGTCGGGGCAGCATCATCAATATCGCCAGCGTCTCTGCCCACATTCCGCTCTCACGCGTCGTCAGCTATTCCGCGGCGAAGGCGGCGGTCCTGAGCCTCACCCAGTTCCTGGCACGGGAGTGGGCACCCCGTGGGGTCCGGGTCAATTCGATCACCCCGGGATTCTTTCCGGCAGAGCAGAACCGGAAGCTGCTGTTCAACGACGATGGATCCCCGACCCCACGGACCCGTTCCATCCTGGGGCATACCCCAATGGCCCGGTTCGGTCGTCCTGAGGAGCTGGTCGGCGCGGCCGTCTTCCTCGCGAGCAGCCACGCCAGTGGGTTCGTGACGGGGACCGACATCCGGGTCGACGGCGGTTTCCTGAGCCAGACGATCTGAGCCGATACTTTGGTGGGACGAGGGCGATGCTTTACAGGGTGCGCCTGAACCTTAGCTTTGCCGCGTGCAGCTCACGGCCGAGACCTTTGCCCCCGAGATCGCCGCCGCCTTGGCGAGTTACGACCGTCATGTGGTGTGTCTCGACAAGGTGCCGGAGGAGTGTGCCGCCACCCTCCAGTCCCTGATGGGCAAGGCAATCCATGCCTACGTCAACCGGGCTCCCGAGATGCGGCACGGGATCGCGCTGGACCGGCATGTGACCATCATCCTGAGCCAGTCGGAGGGGGATCGCCCGTTGTGCGGGATCTATTTCAACCTGCACTCCCCATACGCGAGGAAGCCCTCCGCCCGGGCCAAGGCTCGGAAGGCCTGATTCCTTCGGAAGTGTGTCGTAGGGATCCGCTTGCCGGGTCGGGATCGGGCCTGCTTGATCTGCGCATGCCCCGAAGCCTCTCCCTGATCGGCATCCTTGCCGGGTTGCTGGAGACCCTGTCTGCCGCCCCCGAGGTCTGGCCCCAATTCCGGGGCCCTGGCGGCCAGGGAATCGCGGCCCCGGCGGCACATCCACCGATCCGGTTCTCGCCCACCGAGAACGTGGGGTGGAGCAGCGAGGTGCCCTCGGGCAATTCGTCTCCCATCGTCTGGGGAACAAATGTCTTTCTGACCGGATTTGCCGAGGGGAAATGCCTCGTGGTTGCCATCGATCGGTCAACCGGTCGCCAACGATGGCGTCGGGAACTCCCGACGGCCACGGTCGAGGAGGTCCATCGATCGCTGGGCAGTCCGGCCTCGGCGACGCCCGCCACCGATGGACACCGGCTGGTGGCCTACTTCGGCTCCCTTGGGCTCATCGCCCTGGATCTCGAGGGCCGGGAACTCTGGCGTCACCCACTGCCGCTGCCGCAGACGGAATACGGGTCGAGCTCCTCCCCGGTGCTGCATCGGGATCGGATCTACCAGCTCCTCGACCAGGACGGGGCCTCGCAGCTGGTGGCGGTCGACGTGCGTACGGGGAAGACGGTCTGGACGGTGGAACGTCCCGAGATGCGTCGGGGCTTTGGGACTCCGGTGGTCTGGGAACGTCCCGGAGTGACCGACCTGGTGGTGCCCGGGACCTTCTGGCTCATCGGATACCACCCCGACAACGGCGAGGAGCGTTGGCGGGTCAGTGGGCTTTCCCGCATCACCTGCACCTCTCCGGTGCTGGGTGATGGACTGTTGCTGACCTCAAGCTGGACCACGGGCGGGGATCGATCGGCTGATCGGATCACCATGCCCCCCTTCGACGAGGTGCTGTCGACCCGGGATGCGGATCGTGACGGGAGTCTGACGTTCGAGGAGCTTCCCGAGGGTGCTGCGAAGCAGCGGTTCAAGCACCTCGACGGCAACAGGAATCGCCTCGTCGAGCGGACCGAGTGGGACTCCATGGCGGCCATCTTCGCGAAGGTGGAGAACCAGTCGTTTGCAGTGGCCCCGGATGCCGAGGGCCGTATCTCCGATGCCGGAGTGCTCTGGCGCTTCAAGAAGGGGCTCCCTTACGTGGCG
The DNA here is from genome assembly GCA_039800465.1 of Verrucomicrobiota bacterium. Lineage (GTDB taxonomy): Bacteria > Verrucomicrobiota > Verrucomicrobiia > Limisphaerales > UBA9464 > UBA9464. The sequence goes on along the minus strand of JBDLQQ010000056.1, from coordinate 10,961 downwards.
ACACCGATCCTGTACCGGGGCCGGTTCTATCAGGTGAAGAACGGGGGGTTGCTCACCTGCCTGGATCCAAGGACAGGCGTCCCGCTCTACCAGGAGGAGCGTCTGGATGCCCCGGGCGACTACTATGCGAGCCTGGTTGCGGCAGACGGTCGGATCTATGTGACGTCGCAGCAGGGAGTCGTCTCAGTGCTCGCAGCGGGTGACAGGTTCCAGGTGCTGGGTCGAAATCGCCTGGGGGAACCGGTCCACGCCACTCCGGTTCCCGTGGGGGAGCAGCTCCTCGTCCGGACCGCCTCGAAACTGTATGCCTTCCAGGACTCGAAGCCGACCGGGCGATGAGTCCCTCGGGGTTGGAGTGGATTCTCCGCATTTGAATCGCCGCATGAAGGAGTGCATGCTCTGCGCATGAATCCTAGACGACGCCTCCTGTTCGTCTCGGTCGCCGTCCTGGCGGTCGCCTGGGCGGTGGCGCTGGGTGGTTTCCTGTGGTCCCGGGCCTCCAAGGTGACGCCGGAACGCATCGCCTCCTACCTCAGGTCCCTCGATTGGAAATCACTCAGCCCAGACCAGCGGGCTGCGGCGATCCGGAAGCTCGCCGATTGGCTCAACAGGCTCTCCCCCGAGGATCGGCGGAAGGCCCGGATGGACCCGAAGTTCCGGGACCTCTTCCGTGAGTTCTCGATGGAGGACAAGGAGGCATTCCTGGAGCTGACCATCCCTGCAGGTCTCAACCAGATGCTGACGGCGTTCGAGCAGATGCCGGAGGAGCGTCGGCGTCGGGCGATCGGGGAATCCATCCGTCGGCTCCGGGAGGCCCGCGAGCGGGGCGAAGGCATGGAAGGACCCGGTGGGAGTGGAGGGCCCGGCGGACAGCCCGACGTCAGCCCGGAGCTCCAGGAGAAGGTCGTGAAGCTGGGGCTCAAGAGTTTCTATGAGAACAGCTCGGCGGATCTCAAGGTGGAGGTCTCCCCGCTGCTCGAGGAGATCCAGCGGTCCATGGAGAACGGACGGATCTTCCGACCCCGACGCGGGGGAGGCCGGGAATGAGGCTCGGCGCGTTCACGCTGGTTGAGCTGCTGGTCGTGATCGCCGTCATCGGCATCCTGGCCACCCTGGCAGTCCCCTCCATGGCCTCGGCCGGGGAGCGCGCCCGATCGACCGCCTGTCAGTCGAACCTGCGCCAGATGGGCCTCGTCCTCCGGGTGTATCTCGACGAGAACGGAAATCGCTTCCCGACCCTCCAGAACCGGGGCCGGGACACCAACGAGGTCGACCTCCGCACGGCGGATTTGGTGCTGACCCCGAAAGGCCCAGCCCGCCTCTGGAAGTGTCCGTCCGACCGCAAGAACCTGTTCGAGGAGACCGGCTCGAGCTACTTCTGGAACAACCTGCTGAACGGCCAGCCAGCCGACCGGATCCGGCTCCTCGGGATCCCGATGCAGGAGGCGGGTTTTCCGGTGATCAGCGACAAGTCCGGGTTCCACGCCACGCTCGGCCCAGGTCGTGCCGCCAACCACCTCTACTCGGACGGCGCGGTGAAGCAGTTTTTTGTGCTGAAGCCCAATCCATGATCCGCCTCAAGGACCTCACCAAGCGGTTTGGCCAGCGGTTGGCCGTCGACTCCCTCACCCTCGAGGTGCGCCGTGGGGATGTCTTCGGTCTTCTCGGGCACAATGGTGCCGGGAAGAGCACCACGATCGGAATGCTGCTGGGACAGGTCTGGCCGAGTTCCGGCGAGGCTTGGATCGGCAACCACGAGGTGTCGCGGGACCGGTCCAAGGCACTGGCCCGCGTCGGGGCCATCTTCGAGGCCCCGGCGTTCTACGACTACCTGAGCGGCTGGCGGAACGTCGAGATCCTCGCAGGATATTCCAGCCCCGTCACCCGACAGCGCCTTGCCGAGGTCTTCGAGTGGGTGGGGCTCTCCGGCCGGGAGCATCAGGTCGTGCGGACCTATTCGCACGGCATGCGGGCCCGGCTTGCCCTGGCGCAGGCCCTCGTCCCGGATCCCGAGCTGTTGATCCTCGATGAGCCCACGAATGGGCTCGATCCCGAGGGCATCCATGAGATGCGGGCGACGATCCGGCGTCTCCATTCGGAATTGGGTCTGACGCTCCTGTTGTCGTCGCACCTGCTGACTGAGGTCGAGCAGCTGTGCAATCGCATCGCGGTGCTGAACCGGGGGCGGAAGGTCTTCGAGGGGGGGCTTGAGGAGGTCCAGCGGGGGCAGGACTGGGTCTTCCTCGAGACCGACGCCTTCGATCTTGTTGTGACGCGACTGATGGCGGAGGGCCTGGTGGTGGGTTCCCGGGACGGGCGACGCATCGCGTTGGCGTCCGGGGTTCCGGTGAGCGGGGTTGTTCGCCGGCTCGTGGAGCTGGGGCATCCGGTCCATGCGATCGGGCGTGAGACCCTTACGCTGGAGGAGTTCTATCTGTCCCTGATGAAGGAGGCGCCATGTTCTTGAACCAGCTGCGGTATGAGCTCTGGAAGCTGTTCGGCAAGAAGCGGACCTACATGGGCTTCGCGATGTTCTTCGTGGCCCAGGTGGTGATCCTGATGGTGTTCCGCTTCTCGCGCGCCTCGCGCGGCATGGGGGATCTCCTCGAGACCAACGGCTACGACATCACATCCTTTCTTTCGCCCCTCACGGCCGCGTGCTTCACCAACTTCTGGCTCGCCTACCTGCTGCTGCCGCTCTACGGGTCGCTGGTGGGTGGCGATCTCGTCGCCAAGGAGGCGGAGGATGGAACCCTGCGGATGATCCTTGCCCGGCCGGTCTCGAGGACCCGGCTGCTCCTCCTGAAGTGGGTTGCCGGTGCCATCTTCTCCGTGGTGCTCAGCCTGCTGCTGGGCGTCACGGGGCTCCTGATCGGGTTGCCCTTCTTCCCATGGGGCGGGCTCTTCGCGTTCGTGCCCGGGGAACTCTTCGCGGTGTTTCCTGCGGATGCCGGTCTCTGGCGCTATGCCGCCGCCCACCTGCTGATGTCGGTGAAGGCGACTACCGTGATGGGCCTCGCGTTCTTCTTCGGCTGCCTGCCGATCAAGCCGGCAGCGGCCACGATCATGGCGCTGTCCTTCATCTTCCTGAACTTCATCCTGATGAACATCCCATGGTTCGCGGACCTCAAGCCCTGGTTCCTGACGTACCACCTCAACCTCTGGCAGCAGATGTATGAGTCGCCGATCCGATGGTCGCGGATGGGGGAGTCCCTGAGCCTCCTGCTCGGCTTCAACGCGACCTTCTTCGCGCTGGGTGCGGCGGTATTTGGTCTGCGGGACCTGAAGTCCTGAGGGAGAGGGCCCCCTCGGTGCTAAAGAAAAAGCCCACCCGGCACTCGGCCAAGGGTGGGCTCTGGTTGGGAGACCGGCCTCCTGTGGGTCAGATGTCGCCCTTGCCCAGTTCGTCGTTCGTCATGGCGTTGACGATCCGCCACTGCTCGGTGTGGAAGCCGGCCTCCGGACGGAAGGTCAGCTTGGCGTAGAAGCGCTTCTCGAGCTCGATCAGCAGCCGCTCGTCCTGGGAGCGCATCCGCTCAAGGACGCTGGGGTGGGTGTGGATGCGGATCTGGAAGTCGCTGTCGTCGCGCGGCCGGGCCTTCATGATCGCCATCAGCTTGCGCTGGATCTCCACGCTCAGGCTCTCCGGGCTCTTCACCACGCCGCGGCCACGGCAGTGCGGGCAGTCGACGTACATCGCCGCCGCGATGGATTCCGTGTGCCGTTGGCGGGTCATCTCCATCAGTCCCAGCTGGGACAGGGGGAGCACGTGGGTCTTGGCGCGGTCGCGCTTCAGGTGTTGGCGCATCCGCTGGTAGACCTGCTGCTGGTCCTTCCGCGACTTCATGTCGATGAAGTCGAGCACGATGATGCCACCCATGTTCCGGAGCCGGAGCTGCCGGCAGATCTCGTCGGCGGCCTCGAGATTCACCTTGAGCAGGTTCTGGTCGTGGTCGCGGGTTCCCTTGTGGCGTCCGGTGTTGACGTCAATCGCCACCAGGGCCTCGGTCTCGTCAATGATCAGGTACCCGCCGCTCTTGAGCGTCACCTGGCGTCCGAACGCCTGCTCGAGCTGACGGCTGATGTTGTAGCGGTCGAAGAGCGGCTCCGCCTCGTTGTAGAAGGCGATCTTCTTGGCCGAGCGCTGGCTGACCTTTCCGATCAGCTCCTTCACCCGCTGGAACTGCCGGTTGTCGTCGATGATGATCCGCGTGACGTCCTCGGTGAGGAAGTCGCGGACCGTCCGCTCGATGAGGTCGGGTTCCTGGAACACGCAGCAGGGGGCGCGTCCGTCCTTGATCTTGTCCTGGACCGCCTTCCACTCCTCGAGGAGCAGGGCGAGGTCGCGGATGAAGTACCGCTTGAGCTTGCCCTCGCCGGCGGTGCGGATGATGACGCCCATGCCCTCGGGGAGGGTGAGCTCGCGCAGGATCTTCTTGAGGCGCTGGCGCTCGGCTGGGTCCTCGATCTTGCGGCTGATGCCGCACTGCTCGGAATTGGGCAGCAGCACCAGGTAGCGTCCGGGGAGCGACAGGTTCGTGGTGATGCGGGGTCCCTTGGTGCCGATGGGTCCCTTGGTGACCTGGACGATGATCTCGCTGCCGAGCGGATACAGCTTGGGGACGTCCTTCGTGGTGATCTTGGGCTTGTCCTTGCCCTTCTTCTTCCGGTCCTCGCGCTCGACCAGTTCGACGCTGGAGTCGAAGGTGCTCGGGATGATGTCCCAGTAGTGGAGGAAGGCGTTCTTCTCAAACCCGATGTCCACGAAGGCGGCCTTGAGGCCATCCTCGAGGTTGCGGACCTTGCCCTTGTAGACGGAGCCCACGAGGCGCTCGGCGTTGGTGCGCTCGACGGTGAAGTCGTCGAGGCGGGAGTCGACGAGCACGCAGACCCGCGTCTCGAGCGGTTCGGCGTTGATGATGACCTCTATGGTCGACTTCTCCTCGGGCTTGATGAGCTTGCGGACCTTCTTGACGACATCGGTGACGGTCTGCTTGGCGCGCTCGATGAAGCCCTTGGGGACTCGGGAGGGTGCAGGCGCGCTGGCGCCCGTGGTCTCCTCGTCGCCGTCGTCCTCGGCCTGGGAATAGACGGGGGAGCGATACCGCTGGTCTCGTCCGGCGGCCTGGACCTCCTCGGTCCCCTCGGGGGTGTCCTCCGGGAGGCCGGCGGCGAGGTTCTCTGCGCGTCGGACCTCCGCCTCACGCCGGCGCCGATCGAACGGCTTTTCCTCCGGGGCGAGATCCTCGAGTTGTCCGGGCTTGGCCTCGATGAGGACCGTGGGGGCGTCACCGGCCCGGGTGGGCTTGGGGTTGCTGAGGCCACGGGAGGGCTTGAACCGCATCGGCCCACGGCCGCGCTTGAAGGTATGTTGACTCATGGGATGAGAGACTGTTTGGGACGTCAGTAGTGGCGTCGGTGAAAATGGATGTTCTGCAGGATCCCGATCGCGATCAGCGAGCATATCACCGAGGTTCCCCCAGCGCTGAGCAGGGGCAGTGGTATGCCGGTCACGGGAACCAGCCGGATGTTCATTCCGATGTTGATGAAGATGTGGGTGAAAAGAAGGGTCACGACCCCTGCGGCCAGCAGCCTGCCCAGGCGATCGCGTGCCTGGGAGGCGATCCGGATGCCGGAGAACAGCACCACGGCGTAGAGCAGCAGCACGAGGAGACTCCCGAGGAACCCACGTTCCTCGGCGATGACCGAGAAGATGAAGTCGTTGTGGGCGACGGCACGTGGCAGGTAGCCCAGTGCGCTCTGGGTGCCCTCGCGCCACCCCTTGCCGAGCACGCCCCCGCTGCCGACGGAGATCAGCGACTGGCGGACGTTGTAGCTCTTGCTCTCCTGCTCGGCCCGGGCCGCGAGGCGTTCCGCCGGAGTTGCGTCGGGCTTTGCGAAATCGAGCCCGAAGTACACCAGCAGCCGCTGTTTCTGGTAGTCCTCCAGCTGGAGGAAATGCCAGCCCGGTGGGGCGTACAGGACGTCGACGAGCAGCAGCGTGGCGACCAGGAATGTCCCGGTCATGAAGCGGACGAGGAACCGTCGGGGCACGCCGGCCACCAGCATCATGACGAGGGCGATCGGCAGGAAGACCAGCGCGGAGCCGAGGTCCGGCTGCTTCAGGATGAGCAGGAACGGCAGCAGGGCCATGCCGAGGGCCTGCCCGAAGAGAAGTGGGGAGTCGAGCTCGTTCGCCGGACGGGTGAGGAAGTTCCCGAGGGCGAACAGGAAGGCCAGCTTGGCCAGCTCGCTGGGCTGGAACTGGAACACCCCGAAGTCCAGCCAGCGCTTGGCGCCAAGCCGGGACACGCCGAAGAGGGCGACGCCGAGCAGGAGCAGGATGGAGAGCCAGTAGGCGACCAGTGACCATCGCGCCAGGCGGGCATAGTCGATCAGGCAGAGGACAGCGACGAGGAGCAGGCCAATCACGTCGGCGCCGATCTGTCCCACCACCCGGTACCGCCACCAGGGACGGTTGGCCGCCTCGTCGGCCGCACCCGTCGCCGACAGGATGAAGGCCGCACCGACGGCCATGAGGCCGATGACGGCCATCCAGAGGCTCCAATCCACGAGGCCCTCGCGTCGGGTCGTCCTGGGGATTCCCACGGTCATGGCATCCCCTCCTGGAGGGCGAGCTGGCGTTCCGGGCGCTGCTCGCGACGGTGGAGGTGCTCGTAGATCCGACGCGCCACCGGTGCGCAGGTCCCGCCGCCGGAGGCGCCGCTCTCGACCATCACGATCACCACATAGCGGGGTGCCTCGAAGGGGGCGAAGCTCGCGAACCACGTGACCTTGTCCTTGCGACCGTTGCCCTTGATCTCCGCCGTGCCGGTCTTGCCACAGATTTCGAAGCCCTCGATCCGGGCGGCCCTCCCGGTTCCCTCCGGATCCAGCACGTCGTCCCTCATCGCTGCGCGGATCACGTTGAACGTCTCCGGCCGAGCCTGGATCTGTGTCCGGACCTGCCGTGCCGGGAAACGGATGATGGGGGTGGAGGCCAGGGGGTTCTGGGGTTCCAACCGGTCCACGAGTCGTGGCCAGAACACGGTCCCGCCATTTGCCACCGCACCAACTGCGACCGCGAGCTGCAGGGGGGTCAGGGTGATCTGTTGCCCGATGCTGACGTTGGCGAGGTTGCCGGAGTTCCATCCGCGCTCCTCGACCGCATCGAGGGTCGGAAAATCCCCGCGCTCCTCGGCGATTCCGATGCCGGTCTTCTGTCCGAGCCCGAACCGCGCGCCCCAGGAGAGCAGCCTCTCCCAACCGAGCCTGAGGCTGTGGTCGATGAAATAGCTGTTGCTCGATCGGATGAAGGCCCTGCGGAAATCGTAGGCGCCGGGTGGGGCGGTGTCCCCGATGGAGCGTCTACCGAGGAGGTATCGGCCCTTTGCGGGATTTTCGGGATCGGCCTGGACCGACAACACCGTCCGTGGATCGAGTCCCGCCTCGAGGAGCGCCACGGCATCGATGATCTTGAACGTGGATCCGGGCGCGTATTGGCCGAGTGTGGCCCGGTTCATCGTCGGACGAGCGGGCTCGGCGAGATAGAAGTCCTTCCAGCGCTGGGTGGGGACGCCCTCGATGAACTCGGCCGCATCGAACCGAGGGGCCGACGCCATGGCCAGCAGGTCTCCGGTCCGTGGATCGAGCACCACGACGGCGCCCCGCTCGTCCCCGGCGACGGCTCCGAGTGCCTGTTCCACGGCGACCTGGAGGTCGAGGTCGAGGGTCGTGATGAGGTCGAGACCCGGTTGAGGCTGGGCGATCATCCGTTCGCCCTGCCGGTGCCGGTATCCGGCGGAGTTCACGAGGATGCTCCGGGCCCCGGGAACGCCGCGTAGTTCCTTGTCAAAGGCCGCCTCCAAGCCCAGCCCGCCCCGATAGTCCCGGAGACGGTAGTTGAAGCGCCCATCCTCCTCGTCGTGGTCGTCGTCCCGCTTCAGATGTCCCACCACATGGACTGCCAGCCCCGGATGCGGATACTGGCGGATCGGGACCTGGTCCAGCTCGACGCCAGGAAGGTTCCAGGACTGCTCGGTGATGAGGGCGACCTGTTCCGGGGTGCAGTGGGACAGGATGGGCAGTGGCAGGGCCCGTTTGGTCAGGTAGTGGTGGTGCAGGGCCTGCTCGCTGACCTGGAGTGGGAGTCGCAGGCGTCGCCCGACCTCGGCGACGACGTTGCTCACGACGGCGAAACGGCTCTGTCGTCGCAGCAGCTCCAGTTCCCCGGAGGTCAGCCGGACCCCGGAGGCGTTGCGGCGGAACCGGCCCGGCAGTAGATCCCAGAAGGTCCGGGCTTTTGCAGCCGCAGGAGGCTGCCGCGAGGCGATGAGAGCCTTCCGGCCCTCGGTGTACTGCCTATCGAACTGGGGCCGGAGTTCATCGAGGTAGAGATCCAGCCGGTACTGCGGCGTGTTGCGTGCGAACTCCTGACCGGAACGGTCCAGGATGCGTCCCCGGATGGCCGGCACCCGGACTGTCCGGAAGCTCTGCGTCTGCTGCTGCTCGCGGTAGGTCGAACCCGACAGGACCTGCACCTTCCAGAGCCCACCCAGCAGCACCAGCAACCCGGCAAGGACACCCCAGGCCAGCAGCCGAAGCGACTGGTCGCCCTTGTTGAGTTGGTCGAAGATGAGCATGTCAGCCGGCTCGTTCAGGTGCGCCCCCGCTTGATCTCGCGATCCTTGCGGAAACCCATCTCGGGGATGGGCTTGTAGTCGAAGACATCCCGGAGCCCATCGAAGACGACAAAGAGCGCCGGACAGGCGGCTGCGTTCAAGAATCCGATCAGTAGGATCCGGAAGAGGACTCCGAACCCGATCGGAGCGTGCCGGTCATCCATCAGGAGCAGGCCCCAGGTCATGAGGGGGACGGCGATGCCTCCCGACAAGCCGAGCCACATCTGGGCGTATCCCTGTTCCCGGAGGAGGAGGTGACGCCGGAGGTTCAGGACGAGTCCAAGCACGAAGGACGGGACGAGCGAGACACCGATTGGATTCGCCGAGAGTGCGTCCGTGCCGAGGCTGCTGACCAACGCGATGCCCAGCACGGTCGGGAGCCCATGGGTCAGCGCGGCGTACACGATCAGTGCGGGGCGGATGTCGAGTGGCATCCCGAGGTCCCCGAACAGGGTCGGGAACTGGGTCTGGCCGAAGACGGCCAGCCAGGTGGTCAGTAACAGCAGTGTGATGGGAACACGGTTCATGGCTGTTGCCGGGTGAGGATCCAGACCTCCTCGAGCCGGTTGAATCGTGCCGCGAGGCGTACCCGGGCTTCGGTGTAGAGCCCGCCCTCTGCCGGTCGGGTATCCAGGACCTGTCCGACCGGGATCCCGGGCGGGAAGACCCCCCCGAGTCCGCTGGTGACCACGGAGTGTCCGGCGAGGATGCCGGGGCTGTGCTGGAGGGTCCTGAGAAGGACCACCCCCTCGCCGATGGGGTCCGCGGCCGTGGCCTGGATGAGGCCCTGGTCCCGCGTCTCGCGGATGACGGTGGACACGCCGCACTCGTTGTCCCCGACCAGGACAACCTGGGAGGTCATGGGATAGACTTCCCGAATCCTCCCGACGAGGCCATCGCTGGTCAGGACGGGTTGTCCAACCCGGGCCCCATGGCGTTCCCCGAAGTCCAGCGTGATGGTCCGCCACCAGGTGGTGGGGTCGCGTCCGACCACCCGGGCGGCCTTGAGCGTCCACCGGGCCTGCGGTTGCCAGCCGAGCAGGGATCGGAGGCGGACATTCTCGTCGAGGGCGGCCCGCCCCTGCATGTCGGCCAGCTGGAGCTGTTGATTGGTCTGCCGTAGGCGCTCGATCTCCCCGATCAGGGTGTTCCGTGTGAGGGAAGCGTAGGCAGCCCGATCGATGATCGACTGGGACGACCCGGCCAGACCGAACAGGGGGAGGAACAGGGAGGACACTGCGACGCGCAGCCTTCCTGCCGCCACGGGGGGCAGGTTCAGCAGCACGACAGCCAGGGCTAGGACGAGTCCCAGAACCCAATGGAAGGATCGAGAAGGCACGTTGTCCGGCGGATCAAGGCCGGCGATTGCGCCTCCGAGGGATCAGGCCGTGGAGCTCGAGGCGACCCGCTTCAGCAAGCTGAGTTGCTGGAGGACCTTGCCGGTCCCCTGAGCGACGGCGCTCAGGGGGTCATCGGCAATGTGCACGGGCAGCCCGGTCTCCTGGGCCAGGAGCTTGTCGATGTTCCGCAGCAGCGCCCCGCCCCCCGCCATCATGATCCCGCGGTCGACGAGGTCGGCCGAGAGTTCTGGTGGGCAGCGTTCGAGCGTGATGCGGACGGATTCCAGGATGCTGGAAAGTGGCTCCTGCAGGGCCTCGCGGATCTCCTCGGACCGGATGATGACCGTCTTGGGCAGGCCCGCGGAAAGATCGCGGCCCTTCACCTCCATGGTCAGCTCCTGGTCCAGGACATGCGCGGACCCGATGCGAATCTTGATCTCCTCGGCGGTACGTTCGCCGATCATCAAATTGTGGGCGCGCTTCAGGTGCGCGACGATCGTCTCGTCGAACTCATCGCCCCCCACCCGCACGCTGCGGCTGAAGACGATGCCGGCCAGCGAGATGATCGCGATCTCGCAGGTGCCACCGCCGATGTCGACGATCATGTTGCCCGAGGGTTCGTGGACGGGCAGTCCCACTCCGATGGCCGAGGCCATGGGTTGCTCGATGAGATAGACTTCGCGGGCTCCGGCGTGGGTCGCGGAGTCTTTGACGGCCCGCTTTTCGACCTCGGTGATGCCCGAGGGAACCGCCACCACCACCCGGGGCATGATCAACTTGCGATGATGCACCTTCTGGATGAAATGCCGCAGCATCGCCTCCGTGATCTCGAAGTCGGCAATGACGCCGTCCTTCATGGGCCGGATTGCGACGATGTTGCCGGGCGTACGGCCAAGCATGCGCTTGGCTTCTTCGCCCACGGCCAAAACCGTTGTGGTCC
>JBDLQQ010000055.1:0-4880 GCA_039800465.1 Verrucomicrobiota bacterium | reverse complement strand
TCCTCCAATCTCCGAGGCGATCAACTGCGCTGCACGATCCGGGAGTTGCGGTTCAGCGAAGATGACCCGGAGGCCAAGGTGGCGCATGAGGTCGACCAGCCTCCGCAGATACGCGGCGCTGGGTTCATCTCCAGGAAAGGGTTCCACCACACCGGCGGTCTCAAGACGGTACCGAGCGAACAGGTATCCGTAGGCACCGTGGAAGGTCACCACCTTCCGCCGGGACAGGTCCCCGAGGCCGGACTGGAACTCCGCATCCAGGGCGGACAGGTCCGCGAGGAGTTTCCCCGACCGCACCTGGATCGCGGCGCGATGGGCGGGCAGACGTTCGGCGAGGGTCAGAGCCAGGTTCTCCACGAGCCGTCCAGCGAGCACGGGGTCGAGCCACAGGTGAGGGTCAATCTCGTCGGGGTTGGGCAGGTGGTCGCTGAACTCGGAGAGGGCTGCGGTTCCCACGCGCCGATCGGCCAGCCCGAAGTTCGCGATGAGCAGGCGGGCTGACGCATTTCCCTGCATCAGTTTCTCCACCCAAGCATCCATGCCGAGTCCGAGAATCACCACGACATCCGCCCGTTCCACGAGTCGGGCCATCTCCGGGGTTGGCTCCTGTCCGTGGGGATCACCGCCGGGGTACACCAGACACTCCACGTCGCAGTCCTCCGGGACGATCTGCCGGACGAGGTCATAGAGGGGGAAGAAGCTGGTGACGATCAGGGGATTCTGTCTCTCGGGTGGTGCCTCGCGGCATCCGGTGACTGTCGCGAGGATCAGGGTGCCGAGGCAGATCAGAGATTTCAGGAGGCAAGTCATTCCCGGGCGTGCCAGTAGGCCAGGCTGCGGTTCAGCTGGTGAGTCACGACGAGGCAGGTGACCGCGATCCAGGTGAGGAGGATCTCCCCCGCCTCCCCCAACTGTTCCTCCCCGCCGACCCGGGCGATGAACAAGACAGCCCATCCCCCGATGGCCCATCCGAATACCCTCGCCTGTTGATGTACCATCCACCCGCGGAATACCGCGATGACACTCACGACTGACGCAATCAGGGCCAAGAGCTGGTGGGCACCCTCGCCGGTCATGGAAGGGACCCGATCCGAAAGGAGCGGTGCGAGGAGGCAGTGCAGGGCCACCAGTCCGGCTAACGCCAAGACGATGCGATCCCAGAGGTTGGCGTCATCAGGTCCAGTCAGCATGGGAAGGTATCAATCGCAAACGGTTTGCATTCAAAGATTCCGAGGGTCTCTGACCGAAACCGTTGGGATTACGGGTCAATGGCGCGAAAGAACCGCACAACCCGGGTGTTGGGAGTGGGAAGGGGCACCCGGAATGGGGTTGCCGTTGCCGTGACGGTCGTGACCGTCTCCCATTGGATCAGGTCGATCGACTGCTGGATCCAGCAGGAGTTTCCCGGGGTGCCTTCGAGCCACAATTGGGGGGATCCATCCGGATCAAGTCCGAGGATGGACAGTCGGGGCGGGATGGCAGGCATGGTGGGCAGGGGTTCCACCGCGAACAGGACGGGGGTTTCGGCGCTCCAGGCGTTGGTGCCCCCGACCAGGGCTTGAACCTGCATCCAGGCTGTGACGAAACCGTTGGAAGTGAATCCCCAGTTGAAATGGACGTGGCCTCCGGCGGACACCCTGAACCGGTCGGCATCTGTGATCCCATCCTGGGTGTTCAGGGTCAGCAGCAACCCCTGCACGGGGTCTGCCTGCCACACCATGAAGTCGCCGGGTCCCTCCAACCGCAGGAGCCGGATGGAGGGAGCCCCTTCGATATGCCCCGTGGGAAGTCCCGCGCCACTCGCGCCGAGGTAGAGCAGTTGGGGGTCCTGCGATTGGGGCAGGATCCAGAGGTCCGATCCTGCCGGCCCAAGCATCTCGAATCCCTCCGGTATGGTGTTCCGCGCGGCTTCCCGAACTATGAGGGCCGCCTTGGTCGCCATGTGGTTGATTCCGCGGTCCGAATCCCTCACCGCCAAGCGGAATAGGTTGGTTCCCTCTGGTTCGAAGACGACCCGCAGGTCGGCGTGTTCCGTCGTGAGCCGCACCCGTCCCTCGAGGGGATCCGCATCCACCCAGAGGGTCAGCAGCCCCAGGAGTAGCGTTATGACCCGACGTTGCATCGCCGTTCAGGAACGTCGAGCAAACCGATTGGCCAGCAGCGCCACCATTCCGAGCCCCAAAAGGGCATAGGTCCCGGGTTCAGGCACAACGGTGAAAGTGAACGGGACGGTGCCACTGGCAATCAATCCGTTCGCAACGTGGTTTCCCGATGCCTCGAATCCGATGCTGTAGGTGCCGGGTACTGTGAAGGTGAGATTGTAGTGGCTGTGGCTTCCTGGGACCAGCGACAGCGACTCATCCTGACCGATGCCGTCGGCGCTGTTCATGCGGATCTGGATGTTGCCAAAGGTTCCGACGTCGTAGATCCCGAAATTCCCGGGGCCTGAGACCGACCGCAGGGAGAGGCTGATGTTTCCAATCCAGTCGGCCGGATCCAGCTCCTCGGTGCCGAAGCCGAGGAAGAGCAAGTTGGGATCCTCGTTCTTGGGCAGTACCCAGAGGCTGCTACCGACGGGTGCCAGCGCTGAGAGCGCGGCGGGAGTTGTGGTCCAGGCGGCCTCTCCGACAAGGAGGTTTGCGAGGGATGGCGGCGAGTATTCCGTGTCGGTCTCCCCGTCATGGACGTGGAGGTCGAAGGCACCGTCTACGAATCCAATGCCGATGTCGGCATGGCCGGAACTCAAGGTTGTGGTCTGGGCCGTCACCGGGAGTCCCAGGGCGGCAAGCAGGGCGACAGGAAGCAGTGGGAATGTTTTCATGTTCATGTTCAGAAAAGGAATGGAGTGATGGTTTTGGAATGGTTTTGGAACTACTGGACTGCGAAGGACGAAAGCATGGGGCCATGGCCATCGTCTTGGGGAGTGAACCCGGAGTCGTACAGGACTGCTTGGGACTCGGGTCAGGGTGCCGCTCGAATTAGGCACCGGTCACCCAGGGGAGCGCTGCAGGGCACCCCCCCTCGGTGAGATCCTCGGACATCAGGTGCCCGCTGTCCGATCCGGGCCCATGCCAGAAATCGGGGGGCAGACCGATGTCAGATCTCAAAGGGAGGACCACGACTCCTGGGCTCGTGTCGGAGCGCAACGAGGACGGGTTCGGCCGGCGGGGCGAAACTTCGGAGGCCGGCCGTTTCCAGGACGACGACCACCGAGGGTGACTCGACAACACCGCCGACCTGCTGGTGGAGGTAGGCGCAGACGGCGCAGGTGTCCTCGGGATGAGAGGACTCATTGTCCGCGGCTCCCGGGAGGGCACCATCGTGGATCCCGGCCGCCGCCTCATGGACTTCCTGATGAAGCGCCTCATGCCAGGCGGGATTGGAACCCAGCACCCCAAGCCCGATCAGGAGCAGGGAACACAGGATGGCGCCCAGGCAGGCACCCCAGTCCGTAGCTCGCTGTGTCCCGATCACGTGCAAAGCCTTTGCATTAAATGAATCCCAAGCCACGGGTTCAATGAAAAATCTCAAGGAAGGCATTTTTTGCGGTCTCAACAAACGGGGTTCTGCGGGGTCCAAGACAGCAGGACGGCATTGTCATCCCACATTCCTCCCTTGCCTTGGAACCGTGGCTGACCCGAGTTTTGGACATGGCAAATCCGGTCGATGCGGCGGAACTCGATGCGGCCTTCTATCAGCCCGCCGACACGTTCTTCCAGACCCACCGCGGCGAGGCGTTGACCTATGACGACGTCACCCTCGCGACCCTCTATTCCGATGTCCTGCCGCGCGAGACCCAGCTCGACACGCGACTGGCTGAGGGACTGGACCTCCACGTGCCGATCGTGTCGGCCGACATGGACACCGTGACCGAGTCGCGCATGGCCATTGCCATGGCGCTCCTCGGCGGACTTGGGCTGATCCACTACAACATGACCGAGAGGGACCAATTGTCCGAGGTCAGTCGGGTGAAGAACCACGTCCATGGTCTGATCCAGGATCCGATTCGCGTGCACCCCGACCAGGAAATCGGTGAGATCCTGGCGCTCATCGAGAAGAAGAAGTTCTCGTTCGCCACGTTCCCGGTGGTGGATGCCGACAACCGTCTACTGGGTCTACTGCCCGGTCATGTGGTGAAACCGCGCTATGCGAAGCGTCGGGTCCGCGAGGCCCTGACCCCTCGCAATGAAGTGCGGACCATCCACGAGAAGGAGCTCGTTCCCGATCCCATTGGCCGGGCGGACCGTTTCTTCACCGAGCATCCTGGCATCCACAAGCTGCTGGTCGTCGACGACCACGATGGGCTCAAGGGCCTGTTCACGATGAGCGACATCGAGCGCATCACGCAGGAGCGGAGCGCGCAGCTCAAGCCCGCCCGGGACAGCCAGTTCCGTCTCGTCTGCGGGGCGGCAATCGCCCCGATGCGCACAAAGGATGGGGCTCTCGACCGGGACCGGATCCTCGGTCATGTCGGGGCGCTGGTGGAGCGGGGTATCGACGTCGTCGCGGTCTCGACCGCCCACGGCCACAGCCGCGGGGTGGGCGAGGTGGTCCAGCTGATCCGGTCGGCGTTCCGGAACCTGCCGATCATCGCGGGCAACGTGACCAGTGCGGCGGGTGTCGAGTTCCTGGCCGACGCCGGTGCGAACGTGATAAAAGTCGGGCAGGGACCCGGTTCGATCTGCACCACCCGCATCGTCGCCGGGGTGGGCATCCCGCAGTTCACGGCGCTCTATGTCGCCTCCCGGGCCGCTCAGAAGCGTGGAGTGACGATCCTCGCCGATGGCGGCATCACGAAGTCGGGCGACATCGTCAAGGCACTGACCCTCGCGCAGGGCGTGATCTGTGGCGGTCTCTTCGCCGGATGTCCCGAGGCGCCG
>JBDLQQ010000054.1:0-6052 GCA_039800465.1 Verrucomicrobiota bacterium | reverse complement strand
CGATGGGCTACAGCGTCGAGGCTGTCCACACCGGTCCTGAGGGGGTGGAGAGGGCCACGGCCGAGACCTGGCATGCGGTGATCCTGGACCTGATGCTGCCGGGGATGGACGGGTTCGAGGTGCTGAAGCGGATCCGCACCCGGTCCGATGTGCCGGTCCTGATGCTCACCGCGCGGGGCGACGAGGCGGACCGGATTGTAGGGCTCGAGATCGGGGCCGACGACTACCTGCCGAAGACATTCTCCACCCGGGAACTCCTCGCCCGTCTCCGAGCGGTGACACGACGATCCACCCGGTCCACTCCCTCCGAGGACTCCGCCCCCGACGAACTCCGGGTGGGTTCCCTCCGCATCCTGCCGGACACCCGGAGGACGCTGATCGGGGACAAGCCCGTCGACCTCACTCCGGTGGAGTTCGACCTCCTGACCTCGCTCGCCCGGGCCAAGGGACGGGTGCGGTCTCGCGAGGCCCTGCTGGAGGAGATCCGCGACCGCAACTACGACGTCTTCGACCGGTCGATCGACGTCCACATCTCGGCCCTTCGCCGGAAGCTCGACGACGATGCGAAGGAACCCCGGTTCATCCGGACCTATCGTGGGGCCGGGTACATGCTGATCAACCCCGACGCCGAATGAACTGGCGATTCCCGCTCTACGCGAGGTTCCTCATCTGGTTCGGACTCAACCTGCTGCTCCTGGCGGCCGTGCTCGTCGCCCTCGTGCGCACCGAGTTCCGGATCGAGTCGCTCCTGTCGACCCTCGCTGCGGATCGGGTCCAGCCAGTGGCCGACGTGATCGTGTCCGAACTGCGTTCCCGTCCGCAGGAACAATGGAGCGGTATCCTGAAGCGGTTCGAGGAGGCCTATGGGGCACGGTTCAGCCTGCTGGACGACCGGAACGAGCTCCTCGCCGGGGCGCCTGTGACCCTGCCGGAGGTCGTTCGGAACCGCCTACCCGGGATGCCCCCCCGTGGCGGGACGGAGTTCAACCCAGGCCCGCCGCCGAATCCTGGCGATCCTCCAGACGGACCAGGCCCCGAACGGCGTGGGGGTCTGCGCCGTCCCGGGGGTGGACCACGGCCGGGGGCGGCCCCTCTCTTCTTTCGAACCCGTGAACCGGCAGGCTACTGGGCCGTCATACGAGCCCCCCTCACGCCCCCTGAATCCGGTCGTCCATCGATGGGGCGTCTCGTGGTGTTCTCCCAGAGCCTGAGCGCCGGCGGACTGTTCCTCGACCCGACTCCATGGCTTTGGGCGGCAGGCCTGGTCCTCACCCTCTCGGCACTGTGGTGGATCCCATTCGTCAGCAGCATCACCCGGTCCATCCGACAGATGACGGCGGCCACGGAGCGGATCGCCGAGGGCCGGTTCGACATCCAGGTGAATGAAAGGCGGAGGGATGAACTGGGACGCCTGGGGGGTGCGATCAACCGGATGTCGGTGCGGCTGTCCAGTTTTGTGACCGGCCAGAAGCGGTTCCTCGGGGACGCAGCCCATGAACTCTGTTCACCCCTTGCCCGGATGGAGATGGCACTTGGGATCCTCGAGAGCCGCGTTGACGCATCGGATCGTGACTATGTCGGGGACGTCCGCGACGAGGTCCGTCACATGTCGAGGCTCGTCGACGAACTGCTGCAGTTCTCCAAGGCGGGACTTCGTCCCAGGGACAGCGTCCTGCAGACCGTCGACCTGCGACCCCTGATCGATCGCATCCTCGACCGCGAAGGCCCGGCCCCAGAGGGGATCACGGTGACTCCCTTCCCTCCCCTCGCGGTCCAGGCACAGCCTGAACTCCTGGAACGGGCCATCGGAAACCTGGTACGCAACGCCATCCGCTATGCCGGGAAGCACGGCCAAATCACCCTCTCCGCCGCGGTCGTGGGCAGCCACGTGCACCTGTGCATCGCCGACGTGGGCCCCGGGGTGCCCGCGACGGATCTGGCCCGGCTGGGTGAACCCTTCTTCCGGCCCGACACCGCCAGGACCCAGGAAACCGGCGGAACCGGCCTGGGACTGGCCATCGTGCGGACCTGCATGGAGGCCTGTGGAGGGCGGGTGTCCTTCGAGAACCGGAGCCCACAAGGGTTCCTCGCCACGCTCACGCTGGATCAGGCGAGACCTTGATGGCGGTGCCTCCTGTCCGGTCCATATGCCAGGGCCCAACAGACGGCAGCCGCAACTCGCCCCCCTGCCCGGATCACCCCATCATCCAGGCCGTCTCGGGCGAATGCTCTCAAGATTGCGAATGGCCCGCTTTCTGGTAACCCAGGAACTCGAATGACAGGGATAGATGGCTCCAGACTTGTGGTTCACCTCCAATGCACCGCCAGGCCTCACACGTTGGCCGACCAACGGCCGGCGTTGTCTGGGCAGCCTCGACCCTAAGCCTCACCCCTCTCTGAGATCATGAAACTGTCCATCGTCATGCCCTGCCTCAACGAACATGAGACGGTTGGCATCTGCGTCGAAAAAGCGGTCAGAACCCTCCGTGAGCACGGAATCGACGGGGAGGTTGTGGTCGCAGACAACGGTTCCACCGACGGCTCGATCGAGATCGCCACAGCCAAGGGGGCGCGGGTGGTGCCCGTGGAGGACAAAGGATACGGGGCGGCTCTCATGGGGGGATTCGAGGCGGCGCGAGGGCAATACGTTCTCATGGGGGATGCCGACGATAGTTACGACTTCACACAGGCCCCGCGGTTCCTGTCGAAACTCGAAGAAGGCTACGATCTGGTCCAAGGCTGCCGTCTACCCAGCGGTGGGGGCACTGTGATGAAGAACGCCATGCCGTTCCTGCACCGCTGGGTCGGAAACCCTGGGTTGACCTGGCTCGCTCGGACCATGTTCAGAATCCCGGTTCACGACATCTACTGCGGCATGAGAGGTTTCCGTCGAACCATGCAGGCTGGCCTCCAGCAACGGTGCACAGGAATGGAATTCGCCACGGAGATGATCATCAAGTCGACCCTCTTCGGTCATCGGATCGGGGAAGTGCCAATCACCCTGCATCCGGATGGACGCAAGAGCAGACGTCCCCATCTAAGGACCTTTCGGGACGGATGGCGAACGCTTCGGTTTTTCCTCCTTTTCAGCCCCCGCTGGGTATTCCGTTTTCCGGCCACCGCACTTCTGGCAGCTGGGACTCTTGGATATCTGCTGGCGATGAGCGGGATCAGCATCGCGGGCGCAAGGCTCAGCGTTCAGACGCTGCTAGCCTCCAGCATCGCAATCTATCTCGGCGTGCAATCCACATTCCTGGGGATCTTCGTGCGGACATACGCCCAGCGTGAGGGGCTGCTCCCGGTCCATCATGGCATGACGAAACTGGCAGGCTGGCTGCAGTTGGAGCGGTTCATCGTTCTTGGACTGCTCAGCATGATGACTGGATTGGGACTCATGGGGCTCCAGACCTATCGCTGGTACCAGACCGGGTTTGGCCAACTCGACCTCAACCAGACGGGACGCATTTTTGTACCGGGAGCCTGCCTATTCCTCGTCGGGATCTCCGTGATTCTGAACGGCTTCTGCGTCAGTGTATTCTCCCTCAACACAAAGAAAACGAACCGGAAGGGATCCAAAACCGCCTGAAAACTTGTAGGTACATAGCGGCCTGGAGAAGTCCAAGATTCTAGCCCTATGGATTCGGGATCGGAGTGCGGCACTCTCTCCAAGATTCGGGATCGCCCGCAGGCCCATCAAGCGGCAGAACTCTTCTGTGGCCTCCTAGAAGTTCGGACTCCAGAAAACAACTGCTCCAGCCAACCTCTCGGAATCACAGAAGCATGCTGCCGGATGCTTAAACCGAGCAGTACCCGACGGGAATGAGAGTTTCCCGCCCAAAACCTCACTGCTATCTGCCGTTTTTGAAACGAGGCTCATGAGCAAATCCTCCAGATCGAACCCTGATAACCATGGAAACTAACGAAACGGAATTCGATCGGGTATCAGAGAACTACGAAGAAAACCTCCAGATGGGTTTATCCCTGTCCGGGGAGTCCATGGATTATTTCGCTAAGGAACGCGTGCGGCACACCGCCCGATTCCTTCAAGACGATCTCGCCGGACGCATACTCGACTTTGGGTGTGGAACCGGCACGGCAACCCCTTTTCTCCTAAGACTGCCGGGCGCGGAACAGATCGTAGGCTTCGACCCCTCAGAAAAATCGATCGCGATGGCCCGAAAGCGGTGGATCAAAGAGCCGGCTGTATTCGTCACAACTGGCTTGGGAATTGAGAATAACTCAATCAATACCGCCTTCTGCAACGGTGTGTTCCACCACATCCCGCCAAGCGAAAGACCATCAGGGTGTCAGATCGTGTACAGCGCATTGCGCCCAGGAGGCATCTTCGCCTACTGGGAGAACAATCCATGGAACCCCGGAACCAGGTGGATCATGTCACGGATTCCGTTTGATCGCGATGCGATTACCCTGACGCCGCCTGAGAGCCGTCGAATGCTGCGTGATGCCGGATTTGAGGTGCTGCGCACCGACTATCTCTTCTTCTTCCCGAGAAGCTTGTCCGCACTCAGGTTCCTAGATCCGCTCCTGAGACCCATCCCCATGGGTGCCCAGTACTTGGTGCTCTGCAGGAAGCCGATCTGAGAGAAAAGGGATCCCGGCCACACACCAGGGTGGTGAGCTTGGACGCGCACTGACCCAATGACAGGCTACGTAACCGGAGGTAGGCTGCCTGCCGTGGACGACCCAACCAACGTGATTCCATCCTCTCTCGGCCCGACCTCCCAAGGCATCCCGCCTCAAATTCGGAACCGAAGATCCGCCGGAAGGATATCGAAGCCTGGTGTCATGGAGACCGCTGCAGAATCGGAACCTCCTTTCCACTTCAGCCTGCGGCCTCAGGAGATTGCACGCCACCTGAGCCGATTCGTCATCGGACAATCAGAGGCAAAGAAGGTCCTGAGCGTGGCCCTTTGTGACCACTTCCAGCACGTACGCCTCACCGAGTCCGGACAGACTGCACCGTTCTATCAAAAGCAAAACGTCCTCCTGTTAGGCCCCACCGGAGTTGGAAAAACCCACCTGATCCGCTCTGCCGCAGAACTGATCGGCGTTCCGTTTGTGAAGGCGGATGCCACAAAGTTCAGCGAGACGGGATACGTAGGCGGGGATGTCGACGATCTGATCCGGGACCTCTACCGCCGCTCCGGGAACAACATCCGGAAGGCGGAGCACGGGATCGTGTACCTCGACGAGGTCGACAAGCTGGCCACCCGGGAACCGGGCTCTGGACGTGACGTCTCGGGCCGTGGGGTGCAGACGAACCTGCTAAAGCTGATGGAGGACGCCGAGGTGCCACTCGTGTCGCCGAACGACATGACCGGACAGCTCCAGGCCGCGATGAGCGCGATGCGTGGCGGGGTCCCGTCGAAGGAGACGCTGAATACCCGGCATATTCTCTTCATCGTCAGCGGCGCCTTCTCCGGGATGGAACAACTCGTGCGTCGACGGCTCCTCACGACACCCTCTGCGGACCAGCAGAAGCGCCGAGCCACGCTGTCGACCGACGCCCTGATCGCCCAGACCACGACCGCGGACCTGATCGCCTACGGGCTCGAGCCCGAGTTTATCGGACGCCTCCCAGTCCGGGTGGCATGTCATGGGCTCGACGAAGACGACCTGTTTGACGTGCTCCGCAAGAGCGAGAGCAGCCTCATCCACCAATACGAGCGGGCCTTCGGCGCCTACGGGATCAAGGTGGAGTTCCGAGATGACGGTCTCCGTGTCCTGGCGGCCCTCGCCGCCCAGGAGGGTACGGGTGCCCGCGGGCTGATGACCGTCTGTGAGCGGGTGTTCCGGGACTTCAAGTTCCGGCTCCCCTCGAGCCGGGTGAAGGGATTCGCCGTCACCGAAGGCCTCGTCCGCGATCCGGCATCCACCCTCAAGAAGCTCCTCGGCGGCAGGCCGGTACGTTGACCGCAATGGACGCACCCCAGCAGACCACACCGTTCCGCGCCGGCCTCGCCGTGCTCGTCGGAAGAACCAACGTCGGCAAATCCACCCTGACCAACGCCCTCGTCGGACAGAAGATCAC
>JBDLQQ010000053.1:0-3654 GCA_039800465.1 Verrucomicrobiota bacterium | reverse complement strand
GTCAGTCGCTTGATGATGGATCGATGCCGTTCCAGCTCCAACACGGAGCCTTGTTGATACCAGGTCAACTCCAACGTCCGAAGTGTGGTGGCAAACTCACTGCCAAACTCCGTCAGAGTGGATCTAAAACGCCGCTGTGCTGCCAAAAGGTTCTGCCACAGGTGGTTGGTGACCAAATGACTCGCGATGAGCGAGGCCATCAGGCCCAGCACCATCGCTGGAGACTGGACAGCCAAAACCGTGATCAAAACGACGGCGAGAAGCCCGTTGGGAACAATTTGGGTCGCCAGACTGTTCAAGGACCTTTGAACAGTCTCGATGTCGGTCACGACCAGAGTGTGAAGGCGCATCCGCTCGCTTCCATCATGGACGACCTTTGGGAGGGACAGAATTTGGTCCACCAAACGAATCCTGAAACGTCCCAACGATCGCCGCACTGCAGTATCGATAAGCTGGTGTGAGGCAGCACCGAAGGCGCCAATCACCAACATCAGACCGAGCGGAATCAGGATGATCTCCCCCGTCATGTTACCCCGGCTGAACGACTCGAGAACCTGTTTCAACATCAACGCAACCGGAACGGCAATCCCGACCCGCACGGTGGCCAGGGCGAGCCCGCCCAGAAGTTTTTTGCGGTCCTCAGCAACAAGGCTCCAGAGGGAACGAACCAGAAAGCCCGTCGACCCCAGGGATGATGGAGCCGTCGCACCCGACTCTGAACGCCTCCCAGTCATACGACCCTCATCAGTAAAGAATCGTGTCGGTACATCATCTACCGATCGGCCTGTGCGGGTTGTGGGAGGGGGATTTGGAGACCTCAGAATGACGCGGCGGGTTGGATTCGGGTTGCAGCGTTGGAGTGGTTCTCCCCAGGCACCCGCTGTTCCTCGTAGTAGGAACGCTCCGTGTTCACCGCCCACGGATCATCGCTGCATCCCAGGAAGCGCCTGACGGCGGCCGTCCCGGTCAGCATGGAGTGATCCTGGTTGTTGTACCGGTGCATGCCGTTGCGCCCGATGGTCTGGAAGTTCTCGAGCGTCGCGAGCCACTCCCGGATCACCTCCAGATGGGCCCGGTAGGTCTCGTCATAGACCGGGTAGGCCTTGGGTTGTCGGATCACCTTGCCCCAGCGGACATCGGACAGGCGGAGTAGCCCAAGTTGGGAGGCCTCCTCGCTGGCCAGTTTCACCAGTGCGTCGTCCGAGAGATTCCAGGTCTTGTCCCCGCGGTTGCAGAAGTACTCCATGCCGAGGGAGGACTTCCCGGAGTCGGGCACCATGTCTGCACTCCAGTTCCCGAAGTTCTGGATCCGACCGACCTGGACAGCCGCCGTGTGGACGTAGATCCAGTTGTCGGCAAAGGAGGAGGGTTGGTTGACGGCCAGACCGACAACGAGGAAGTCCCGGTATCGAAGAGACCGGGCCGCCTGGACGACTTGGGGCGGGGGCGGGGGATCCATCCGCAGGATCAGGTCATCCAAGGCCATGGAGCTGATCATCCTCTCGGTCTGGACGGTCCGGGGACCGTTCGGCCCCAGAAGCACCGCGGCGTGGACGCGTCCCTGCCGGTGGTGGATCTGGACGACCTCGGTCCCGGTCCGGACGGACCCGCCCCGTTCGGTGATCCGTTCGGCCATCCGTTCCCACATCATTCCGGGTCCCAGCCGTGGATAATGGAACTGCTCGATCAGGGATTTGGGCCCCGAGCCGCCTCCGGGCAGGAGGGCCTTCTTGACCGCGGTGAAGAAGGACAGGTCCTGGATTCGCTGGGCAGCCCACTCGGCGCGGATCTCCTTGCAGCTCATGCCCCACACCTTCTCGGTGTAGGTCTTGAAGAAGGTCTCGAAGAGGCAATGTCCGAACCGGTTCGTGACCCAATCCTCGAAGGTCTCCTCCTGGCCCCGGGGACGCATCCGTGCGAGTCCGTAGCTCAGGATGGCGGCGGCACTGTGCTGGACGCCGAGGTTCCGGAGGGTCTCCCAGATGTTGAGGGGGTACTGGTAGAACTTTCCGTTGTAGAAGATCCGGGACAGCCGCGGAGTCAGCCGGAACTCGCTGCCGAGGGTTTCCTCCCAGAGTTTCTGGACCTCCGGGACCTTCGTGTAGAAGCGGTGGCCACCAATGTCGAATCGGTAGCCGCGATGCTCCTCGGTGCGGGCGATGCCTCCGACCCGGTCGCCCTGTTCAATCACGAGGGGCGTGATGCCATGCCGGACGGCCTCATGGGCGGTGGTCAGTCCTGCCGGTCCAGCTCCAGCGACGAGAAGGGGGCAGGGGAGGGGGGAATCATGTCCCAAGGTCGGCCTCTGGACCGAATCGTGGGCTCGTTCGCCGCACGCTATGGAAGAGGCAAAGGCTGTCATTCGGGCGTTCTGGAGCACCCCTTGGACCGTTCTCGGTCTTGAGAAACCCGGGGTTCAGGCCATCTGGTTGACGTCCAACAGGATCTACCTGTCCTGCCACTGGGAGCAGGTCGGTCTGTAAGAGGCTCACCGTCCAGTGGGGCGAGGCCATGATGGCACCCTCGCATTTCGATGGAATGCCTGTCGGGTGGGACCCAGAGCGAGGCCCGGCGAGCCCGGTGGGGGGCTCGGAACGTTGAATAGTCAGGACCGCGTCATGTCCCGATCCCGAGCGGGTGTCTTGACGACCTGCACAGGCCTCAGCATATGGCCGATCATCCCCAGGACTCCGGCCATGCCACAGGTCAGGTAGAACAGGATATGCCACGGAATCGCCAGAAGAGCGAATCTCATGCCTCTCAATCCTGAGAGATACCGGTAGAACGGAAGGTTGAGGCCGACCAGCAGGGCCAGGGAGGCGAAGGCAATCGCTCCGATCCATGGGTTCCAAGGGACCATCACGAGTCCTGCAACGCCGATACCGGCCAGGACCGTGCTGAGGCGTGCGGTCCATCCGAGGCTCAGATCTGTTCCAGACCGTTTGCGGCCGAGGATCAGCCGCATCCAAGGGATGCCACGATCGAACAGGTCGGTCCGCATCATCGAGGCGAAGGTCCAGCGCTTGAGATGGGTGGCTTGGAGGGATTTCTCGAGGAGGATCGCCCCGCCGTGGTCCCGAATGCGGCCTCCCAGTTCAATGTCCTCGATCGAGGGCTTGCGGAAGCGCAGATCAAATCCCCCGACCTTCCGGAAGAAGTCCACCCGCACTGCGCCTAGACCTGCCCAGAAAGTCTCTGCCTCCTCGCGGCCTTGGAGGTGAACGAACTGGTGCAGGAGGTTGCGGTATTGAGACAAGAATCCCGGATCTCCGGGGTTTGAATCATAGGCGCCGAACAGGGCGGCCAATCCAGGCTGGCGTGTTACGATATCCAGTACGCGCTGGATCGTGTCGGGCGGGACGACGACATCGGAATCCACGAACAGGACCCAGTCGCTGGCGACGCGGTCCACACCGGCATTCCGGGCGCGGGCTGGGCCAGAGCGATGGGGGACCTCGACGGTCAGGGCACCTGAGGGCAGCAGGCGGGCGTCCTCGGAGGTTCCTGGGGTGTCGATGACGATGATGATCTCCTGGGGTTTCGGCTGGAGGTTTCCCAAGGCACGCAACGCCTGCGCGGCATTCCGACGGGGTCCATGGGTCGGCATGACCACCGCGATGGTGGGAATGGGCGACACGGAACGGTCCGAATCAG
>JBDLQQ010000052.1:0-7855 GCA_039800465.1 Verrucomicrobiota bacterium | reverse complement strand
GACGCCTTTCTTGAGGAGGGATGGCGGAACCAGCACGTCCAACCCGCGAAGGCCGCAGACGACAGCAGCTGGCTCCGCAGGGTCCATCTCGACCTCGTTGGCCGCACTCCATCGATCTTCGAGAGGCACCAGTTCCACCGGGATCGACGCAAGGACCGCCGGCAACGCGTGGTCGATTCCCTGCTCGCGAGTCCTGAACACGCCCGCCACTTGGCCGAGGTCATGGACACAGTGCTGATGGGGCGTCGGGGCTCCGAGTGGGAGACGAAGCGTCGGGACAACCACTGGCAGGCTTTCCTGGAGACCGCCTTCCGGGAGAACCGTCCGTGGGATGGTGTCGTGCGCGACCTCATCATCGCACGCCCGGAGGGTGGCGTGGATCGCGGAGCCCAATGGTTCCTGTACGAGCGCCGCAACAACGCCCAGGCCATGGCAGAGGCCCTCGCCCCGGTGGTCTTCGGGGTCCAGATCCAGTGCGCGCAGTGCCACGACCACATGGTGGCCCGCGAGATCAAGCAGGCCCATTACTGGGGACTGGTTGCGGCCCTCAACCGGTCCAAGAACGTCGATACCCCCACCGGCCCGGGCGTCTCGGAGTCCGCCATCGGTGGCTTCGCCTCCTTCGCGAACCTGCGGAAGGAATCCCAACCCGCGCTGGTGACCCTCTTCAACGGACGCACCATCCCGGAGACCTGGCCGAAGGAGGGGGAGAAGGAATCCGACGACGCCGGGAGATACCTGACTCCACCCGCTCCGGCGAAGGACGCCCCGCAGGTGGTGGCCGTGCCGAAGTTCTCCCGTCGGGCGGCCCTGGCCGACGCGGTCACGCGCGACAACCCGCTCCTCGCCCGCGCCCTGGTCAACCGGATCTGGGCGCTCCTGATGGGACGCGGACTGGTGCACCCGGTCGAACTCATGGACTCGAAGCATCCTCCGAGTCATCCGGAACTCCTCGACTGGCTTGCCGACGACTTTGCCCGGAACGGATATGACGTCCGACGGCTCATCCGGGCCATCGTACAGACGCGGGCCTATCAGCTCGACAGTCGTCCTCTCCACGAGTCCGCACCGGCTCCCGAGACCTTCGCGCGGGCGATCGAGAAGCCCCTGACCGCGGAACAGCTCTATCGCTCCCTCCTGCTGACGACTGGCAATTCGGGCGGCACCCACGGGACGGTGGCTGGCGTGGCCGAAACAACCCTGCGCCAGGCCTTCATCCGACAGTTCCCCGACGTATTCCCGCCCGAGTACAACGCCACGCTCCAGCAGGCCATGTTCCTGTCGAACTCCCCGCTCTTCGACGCCCTGCTCCAACCGCGCGACGGGAACCTCATCTCCCGTCTCGAGTCGATTCAGGATCCCAAGGAGCGGGCGAGGCAGACCTTCGTGGAGGTGCTTGGCCGCGACCCCGACCGGGTCGAGATGGACGAATCGCTGGGGTATCTCACGTCGCATCCGGGCAACTCCGGTGTCCGCCATCTCGCCTGGGCGCTGCTGACCGGGACGGAGTTCCAGACCAACCACTGAATCCCATGACGACTCCAGGATCCCCGGAACACCCCACCGCGCTGTCGGGATCCACGTGCGGTCATGCCGACCATCTCCTCCACCGGCGTCGGTTCTTGACCGGCATGGCCGGGGCCGGTGCGGTGTCGGTGGCGAGCTGGGCCGGGTTGTTCTCGGTGCCCGCGTTTGCGGAGCAGGCCAAGAAGCGGGCCAAACGGTGCATCCTGCTGTGGCTCTGCGGCGCGCCGAGTCAGTTCGAGACCTGGGACCCCAAGCCGGGCCGGATCTCCGGGGGACCCTTCGGCGCCATCCCCACTCGGTTGCCCGGCGTCCAGTTCGGCGAGCTGATGCCCCGGGTCGCCAGCATTGCCGACCAGCTCGCCGTGGTGCGGTCGATGAAGACCAACCAGAGCGAGCACCTGCAGGGAATCGACCTCCTGAACCGTGGCGGCGCCCCGCGTCCCCCGTTCGTCCGGCCCACCCTGGGATCGGTCCTCGCCCAGCAGCTGGGACAGCTCGACAGCCCCATTCCAAACTTCGTGCTCCTCGACCCGGCCCCGCACGGCAATGAGTTCAAGGAGTTCAAGGCGGGCAACTGGGCCGGATGGCTCGGAGCGCAGTACGGACCCGTCCGGGTCGGCGGCGAGTACCGCATCGAGGACGTGGCCCGTCAGGCGGATCTCACCGCGGACGACCACGAGTCCCGCAATGCCCTGCGACGGTTCCTCAACCGGAAGTTCGAGAACGAGCGCCGGTCCGCCGCCGCCGCCTCCCAGAACGCGGTGTTCGAGCGGGTGAAGGGCCTGATGAGCTGCGCCCACCTGTTCGACCTCGAACGAATCCCCGCCAAGGACCGGGAGCGATACGGTCCCGGCAACTTCGCCCAGCACACCCTGCTGGCGCGCAACCTCGTCGAGAACGGTGCCCCGTTCGTCATGGTCGCCAACGGCATGACCTGGGACAGCCACGTCTTCCACAACGAGATCTACCAGATGCTCGTCCCGGAGCTCGACCGCGTGATCTTCAACCTCATCAACGACCTCCGCGAGCGGGGACTCCTCGAGGACACCCTGGTGGTCATGATGGGGGAGTTCGGCCGGACCCCCTGGATGAACCAGGCCCGGGGTCGGGACCACTACCCCAACGCCTGGTCCCTGGCCCTCGCGGGCTGTGGGATCAAGCGCGGCGTGGTGGTCGGCGAGACCGACGCCGACGGGGTCGACGTCGTGGGCCAGGCCTTCAACGAGAAGAACCTGTTCGCCACGCTCTTCACCGCCCTCGGGATCGATCCCTACGCGGAGTATGACCTTCCCAACCTGCCCACGTTCCACCGCGTCGAGGACCGGGCCGAACCCATCCGCGCCGTCCTGGCCTGATTCCCATGGCTGATCCGGTCCCATCCCCCTCCCCGACCCCGAAGCTCACGCGGCTCAAGGATTTCCCGCTCCCCTCCCCCGTCCTCGGACTCGAGGTGTCGTCAGACCAACGCTTCCTCATCGCCGCCGGTCAGGACGGTTCCCTGCTCCGACTGGATACCGAATCGGGCGCACACGAACCCATCGGCCGCCACACCAGCTACGCCAAGGGTGTCGCCCTGCTCCCGGATGGCGCTACGCTGGTGAGCGGGGGCTATGACGGACAGCTCCTCTGGCACGATGTCCCGTCCCGGAAGGCGATCCGATCCGTGAAGGCACACGACTTCTGGTCGTGGGACCTCGCGCTCTCGCGGGACGGACGCTGGATCGTGTCGTCGACCGGCCGGTACGAGGCAGGCGGGTACAAGTACGAACCGGCGCCGGAACGCGAGCCCTCGGTGAAGGTGTTCGACGCGCGGTCGGGCGAACTCCGCCAGGCGTTGCCCCATGTTCCCCCGACCCAGGCGGTGGCGATCTCGCCTGACAGCCGCCACGTCGCCGCGGGCAACCTGATGGGCGAGGTCCGGGTCTGGGATCTCGAGACGGGCAAGCAGGTCTCGCAGTGGACCGATGGGGACCTGACCAGCTGGGGCATCGTGAAGAGCCACCACTATCTCGGGGGAATCTTCGCGATGACGTTCAGCCCGGATGGCCAGGATCTGTATGTCTGCGGCATGGGTCCGATGAACGATCCCATGGCCGGGAACGGGGTCCAGCGCTGGCAGCGGTTCGACTGGCGGACCGGCAAGCGGTTGGACCAGACCCATGAGGGTGAGAGCGGTCAGGGTCTGATGGAGACCCTCGCATTCCATCCGAGCGGGAAGTGGTTCGTGATGGCGGGACGGTTGTTCCAGGGCACCTGGAACCTGGCGGTGTTCGAGACGGCCACCGGGAAGAACGTCTTCTCGACCGACGCCAAGCACCGGATCACCCAGGCCCGGTTCTCTCCTGACGGGTCCCGGCTGTATCTGTCCAAGGCCCGGGGCCAGGAGAAACCGAAGGACGGCAAGTGGGGCAACGCCGGCCTGGTCGAGATCCACCAGTGGGAAGTGGTTTAGTTCGATCAGCAGAAGTGGAGTCTGATTTCTAGAATCGCTACAGTCCGGAGCAGGTAAGAACTTATCGGTGGGGAGTCATTCCGATTCCGGGCCTAAGTCGTTGTCTGACGCACCATGATCGAGACCTCACCCAAGAGCTCGGCACTGACCCGCGAGACGATTCTGGCCGCCCTGTCGTCCCTCTCGGAGGAACTCGGTCGGCGTGGTGTGATCGGCGAGATCTGCCTGTTTGGCGGTACCGTGATGGTCCTCGCCTTCAACGCGCGGGTTTCGACCAAGGATGTCGATGCGATCTTCCTGCCTGCGGAAATCACGAGGGAGAGTGCGCGTCGGGTCGGGGAGGACCTGCAATTGAGTCCGGACTGGTTGAATGACGGGGTGAAAGGTTTCGTGTCCCGACGTCACGAGACGACAGCTGGAAACCTGCCTCTGTTTCCGAATCTCCGGCTGACCATGCCTGTCCCAGAATACCCCCTCGCCATGAAATGCATGGCAGCACGCGTAGGCGGTCTTGCAGGTGAAGCCTCGGACGTGCCCGACATCACCTTCCTGATCCGCCAGCTCGGCCTGAAGGAGGCGGGTGCCGTACTCGACATCGTGGGCCAGTACTATCCGAAGGAGCGGATTCCTGTGAAGACACAGTACCTGGTCGAAGGCCTCTTCGAGGAAGGAGTTGCATCATGAGACCCGAGAGCCTGGCAGAGGTGGCCCGGTTGGCGGCCGCGGGGGATTCATTCGACCGGTGCCTCGCCAACTTTCTCGACGGATTCTATGCCGCACCGTCGGCCAAGGCCCTGCTGGAAAGGCCGGAACGGCTGGTGGGATTGAACCTCAATTCGGGGAACATCGCGGATGCCTATCTGGCAGCGACCGCCGAGGAGTTGGCCCGGGACTTCGACCTGCCGTGCCCGGGTTGGACAACCGAGGAGGGCCGACACCTGCATCGGCCTTGGTTCGCCTCCCCATTGGCCTCCCTGCGAGCCGTCCTCCTCCACGAGAGCCCTCCGTCCTTCCGATCGCGGAACCTCTTTGTGAGCGCCAATGCGCTGTCACGGGCCTGATCGGCGCGAACCACCGCACCGGCTCGTTGCCGGCTGCGAAGGCCTTTCCGGTTGCCGGTCTGGGGGTCGAACGTACTCTGCTCGCCAACATGACTTCGACTCCGAGCGCCGCCGGGACCGGGAACACCTGGTTCTACTTCACCCTCATCACCGTGTTCTCGTGGGGTGTCTACGGAATCCTGCTGCACAAGGGTCAGGTCCTCATGGGCGACCCGGTCAACGGCCGCTACAAGGCGTTCCTGTTCGTCGGCATCGCCTACTTCCTGACCGCGGTCCTGGCCCCGCTCTTCCTCCTGATGAGCAAGGGAGCGGCCTTCTCCGGGTACACGACACCGGGTTGGACCTGGTCGCTGGTCGCCGGGATCATGGGGGCGATCGGTGCGTTCGGAACCCTCCTCGCCTTCGGTGCCAAGGGGACCCCGGCCGCGGTGATGTCCATCGTCTTCGCAGGCGCCCCGGTCGTGAACGCCCTGGTGTCGCTGTGGCTGTACCGTCACGAGATCGATTTCGGACGGGTCAACCCCGCCTTCTATCTCGGGATCGTCATGGCCCTCGCCGGCGGTGGGCTGGTGATGAAGTTCAAGCCCAACCCGGCACCGAAGAAGCCCGGAACCGCCCACGCGGCCCCGAAGACTCCGGGAGCCGCCCCGACCCGGGCCTGATCCGCAGCGACCCGTGAGGCCCGCCCCGCTTGACCTTCCGTGGGAACGCCTCATGGCGCTGTGGCCGGAGGTCACCCGGAACAATCCGTTCTACCGGGCCAAGCTCGCCGGGGTGACTCCGCCCCGGGATTGGCAGGAGTTTCAGACCCGGGTTCCCCTCACCACCAAGGCCGAACTGGTCGCCAACCAGCGGGCCCACCCGCCCTACGGCACCGACCTCACGTTCCCAGTCGAACGCTACACCCGGTGCCATCAGACCAGCGG
The DNA here is from genome assembly GCA_039800465.1 of Verrucomicrobiota bacterium. Classification (GTDB taxonomy): domain Bacteria; phylum Verrucomicrobiota; class Verrucomicrobiia; order Limisphaerales; family UBA9464; genus UBA9464. The sequence continues at coordinate 1,889 of JBDLQQ010000052.1, read as the reverse complement.
GACCCACGGCGAACCGCTCCGCTGGCTCGATACCCCCGAGTCGTGGTCGGCCCTCGTCGACGACTGGTGTGCCGTGTTCCGCGCCGCGGGGGTCGGACCCGGGGATCGGATCCTGTTCGCCTTCAGCTTCGGCCCCTTCATCGGATTCTGGCTCGCCTTCGAGGCGGGACAACGACTCGGAGCCCTCTGCGTGGCCGGGGGCGGCATGAGCAGCCTGCTCCGCCTCAAGGTCCTCCGCGAGAACGCCTGCACCGTCCTCTGCTGCACCCCCACCTACGCCCTCCACCTGGCCGAGACGGCGGCGGCCGAGGGGATCGATCTGTCCGCGACCACGGTCCGAACAATCCTCGTCGCCGGTGAACCCGGCGGCAGCCTGCCCACCACCCGAAAACTCCTCAGTCAGAGCTGGGGCGGCGCACGGGTCTTCGACCACCACGGCATGACGGAGACTGGACCCGTCACCTATGAGCATCCCCAACGCCCCGGCACCCTCGTGATCATCCCGGGCTGCGTGCACCCGGAGGTCCTCGATCCCGAGACAGGCAAGTCCCTGCCCATCGGCAGCGAGGGGGAACTGGTGCTCACCACGTTGCGGCGGATTGGATCACCCCTTCTCCGGTACCGCACGGGAGATCGGGTCCGACTCGAACGCGAGGACGGTCTCTGGATCTTCCCAGGAGGCATCCTTGGACGGATGGACGACATGGTCGTGATCCGGGGCGTGAACGTGTATCCGACGGCGATTGACGAATGGGTACGCCGCCTGGGGGATGTCGGCGAATACCGTGTCACGGAGGATCGTCGCGGAGCCCTGGCTGAATTGAGCGTGGAACTGGAGGCCGGCACCGAGACCGCCGCTCGGCTCGAGGCGCACCTGCGGGATGAACTGGCGTTGAGGATTCCCGTGACAGCGGTACCTCGGGGCACCCTGCCCCGGTTCGAACACAAGGCCCGCCGCTGGCGGCGTTTGAACTGAGGACAGGACCGTCCGGCGTCAGGCCAGGACCCGTACCCGGCCGTTCTCGACCGACACCGGATACGAGGCCACCGGCTGATCGGGTCGCGAGGCGCAGGCACCCGTCCGGGCATCGAACTCCCAGCCGTGGAGCGGGCAGTACAGCTTGGTGCCGTCGAGGTATCCGGCGCCCAACGGCACACCCCGATGTGGACACCGGTCGCCGAGGGCATGGAATTCACCCTCCACATTCAGGAGCGTGAAGCGCCGTCCCTGCACCTCCACGGTCCGGCACTTCCCGGGCGCCAGGGAATCGGCCGCCGCCACATCGATCCAGGTCATGACGCAGCAGGGGGTTGGGGCGTGGTCGGCGGCGGCGGTGTGATCGGGGCCTTGGCCTTCTTCCACGGCATTTCGGGGAACTTCTCCGGCAGCTTGAAGGCCTGCGGCTTTGGACCCGCCATCTTGAGGTCGTCGTCGGCCGCGGCAGGCGTGGGAGCGGCACCAGCAGGCGCCTTCATGTCCTGCTTCCATGACGCGATCCGTGCCTGGAGTCCGTGGTGCTCAGCCGTCTTCTTGTCGCCCGACTTCATGTAGAAGAGCGACAGGTTCGTGTGCACGAGCTGCTCGTTCGGCCGGAGCTTCTCGGCCCGGTGCCCCTCCTCAATGGCACGGGCGTACTCGCCCTTGCGGTAATGGCACATCGCAATGCCCAGCCGGGCATCAAAATGGTCGGGAGACCGCGCCAGGATCCCCTCGAGGGTCCCGATGGCCCCATCGAAGTTGCCCGTCGAGTACTCGAACATCGCGTCGTCGTATTCCGCCTGGAACTCGTCCACAGACCGAAACTGGCCGGGATGCACCAATCCGGCAAGCCAGCGGCGCTGCGATGCATCCAACCTTGGAGACCGTCAGGAATGCTCTGACAGATCCT
>JBDLQQ010000051.1:0-6417 GCA_039800465.1 Verrucomicrobiota bacterium | reverse complement strand
GGGCGACGTCGCGGACCCGGACGAAGGCGCCACCCGGAGCGGCCCTGAGGACGATCTGCTCGAATTCCTCAGGGCTGGAGAGGCGTCCCTGGGCCCGGACGGAGTAGGTGAATTCCTGTCCCCGGGGTACCGGTTCGCCGCCGACCTGGCCGGCGGGGTTGACGTCGTTCTGCGCCCGGATCGCCGCGATGATCTCCGGCACGGTGATTCCCATCTGCGCCAGACGGTCGGGTCGGACCCAGAGCCTAATCGCATAGTTCCCCGCACCGAACACCGTGACACTGGCGATCCCAGGGACCCGGGTCATGCGGTCGTTCAGGTTGATGACCGCGTAGTTCGCTAGGAACACCCCGTCGTAGGTGTTGTCGGGGGAGTAGAGCGCGAACATGATCAGGGGTGACGAGGTCGACTTCTGGACGGTCACACCCTGGGCAGTCACGGAGTTCGGCAGCTGGGACGCCGCCTGCGACTGCCGCATCTGGGAGAGGATCTGGTCGGTGTTCGGGTCGGTCTTGACGTTGAAGTCGACCGTCAGGGTCATGGAGCCGTTGGCGGAGTTGAGGGAGTACATGTACTCCATGTTGTCGACCCCGGACATCTGCTGCTCGATGGGTACGGCGACGGACTGCTGGACGGTGAGGGCATCGGCACCCGGATAGGAGGCCTTCACCTGGATCTGCGGGTCTGCGATGTTCGGAAACTGGGCGACGGGGAGACTCAACATCGCCACGGAGCCGACCAGCACCATGAGGATGGAGATGACCATCGCAACGATCGGTCGGTGGATGAAGAACTTGGACATGGTCCTGGGTGTCGGGGTGCAGCGCCGCTCGGCCTACTTGCTGAACTCCGCCGCGGCCTTCTCGGCGACGTAGGGTTGGGGTGCCACCATCTCACCATCCCGGAGCTTCTGGAGCCCCTCGGCAACGACGCTCTCCCCGGCTTTCAGATCGCCCGCGACCACCCAACCGGATCCCACTCGCTCACCTGGGGTCACCTGCCGGATGCCCACCTTGTTGTCGGGACCAACCACAGCGACCATGGATCGTCCTTGGATGTCGCTGACGGCCCGTTGGGGTACCACCATCGCGTTCGTCTCGGTGCCAACCAATCCGCGGATCCTCACGAACATGCCGGGGAGAAGGAGGCCATTCGGGTTGGGGAATTCACCCACCACGGTGACCGTCCCGGTCTTGTCGTCGACCTGGTTGTCGCCGAAGACCACCTTCCCCAGGTTGGGATAGACCTTGCCGGAGGCGAGGGTCAGTTCCAGCGGTCGTCTGGGATCGGATTCGCTGTTGTCCGTAACTTCGGCCGGACGCTGCCGCCCCTCCGCAAGGGCCTGTTCCCGCAGGCGGGTGATCAGGCTCTGCGAGACAGAGAAATAGGCGCGGATCGGGTTGACCTTCGTCACGGTGGTCAACGGCCCGGAGGTGGGGCCGACCAGGTTCCCGACCTGGGCCTGGGTAACACTCGCGAGGCCCGCTATGCCATCGATGGGCGACCGGACGGTTGTGAATCCGAGGTTGATCTCGGCCTGGCGGACCTGGGCCTCTGCGTTCTGGACGGCGCCAGAAGCCGCAAGGTCGGCCTGGATCGCGTTGTCCAGCTCCTGCTGGCTGATGGCCTGCAGCGCCGCCAATGGAGTGTAGCGTTGGACATCGAGGGCGGTCCGTCCCTTGCGCGCCTTGGCCTCGACGAGCTGGGCCTTGGCCTGGGCCAGGAGGGCCTCGAATGGCTCGGGGTTGATCTGGAAGAGGACCTGTCCATTGGTCACGGAACTTCCCTCCTTGTAGTTGCGGGAGACCAGATAGCCGCTCACCTGGGCCGAGATGGCGGCGTTGACCTCGCTGTCGAGCGTTCCCACCCAGTTCCTGAAGATGGGGACATTGCTCACAATCACCGGCGTGACGAGGACTGTTGGCGGCCTGGGAGCCGGTGCCACTGCCTTGGGGCGGCACCCCGAGATGGCCAGAAGCAGGACTGGGAGAAGAAGCAGGGTTTTCACACGCAGGATTCGGATGGGATCGGGGGTTGTTCAGGCCTCGTAACCCGGGTCTTCCGAGTGTTGGCCGCTCGGGGGCCCGTTGCCAAGGAAGGGGTTTGGGTCGGGATGGGGTGGCGCTGCGGAATCGAATCGGCATTCCCGCCTGCGCGCGATGTGGAACTTTCAATCCTGGCCGGGTATTCAGTGGGGCGGCATGCCACAGTTCCAGTACAAGGCGAGACGTCGGACCGGAGGATTGGTGGAGGGAGTCCTGGACGTGGTGGATCGTTCGGCGGCGGTGGTCCAGCTGGAACGCCAAGGTCTCTTCCCGATGTCCCTGACCGCGGCAAAGGGGGGCGCTGCCAAGGCATCCCCGGCGCCCGGGGAGTCGTCGGGATCCCGATGGGGGGCCATCCTGCCCGCCAGCCTCCGCGCCCAACTCCAGCGCCGGCGCAAGCCCAAGCTCCAGGAGCTCGCCACATTCACCCAGCAGTTGGCCAACCTTCTTCGCGCGGGCATGCCGCTGACCATGGCCCTCCAGTCGATGAGCAGCCTCAGCACCAAGGGCATCCCAGCCGAGGTCGCCAAGCAGCTGAAGCAGGATGTCACCGAGGGCAGGAGCCTGTCGGATGCCATGGGTCGCCAAGGCAACATCTTCCCGCCGCTCGTGGTCAACATGGTCCGTGCCGGTGAGAAGAGCGGAGCCCTTGAGGAGGTTCTCAGGCGACAGGCCGACCATTTCGAGCGGTTCGCCGACGTCCAGGCCAAGTTCAAGTCCGCGATGATCTACCCGGTTATCGTGCTCTGCGTGGGTGTCGGACTGGTGATCTTCTTCATGACGGCCCTGCTGCCCAAGTTCATGAATCTCTTCGAGAGTATCCAGGGGTTTGAGCTGCCCACGATGACCCGGATCCTCATCAACACCAGCCGGTTCCTGACCCACTGGTGGTGGCTCCTCATCCTGGTGGCCATGGGCATCGGACTGGTCTTCGTGCGGTTTCGCGCCACCGAGTCCGGAAGGAAGGCCATCGACCGGCTCAAGCTCGATGCACCCATCTTCGGCAAGGTCGTGCGGCTCAACCTTTTTGGTCAGTTCGCGAGGACGCTCGGCACTCTTCTCAAGAACGGTGTGCCTGTGCTGGAGGCGCTAAGGATCACCGAACAGGTCCTCCCCAACGTCATTGTCGGCGCCGCAATCGCCCAGACCCGGGAGGCGGTCACGGATGGCAAGACCCTCGCCCAGCCCCTCGCGAAATCCGGGATCTTCCCGCAGCTCATGATCGATCTCCTCCGCATCGGCGAGGAGACGGGTGATATCCCAGGAGCCCTCGAGAACGTGGCTGACACCTATGAGCGGGAACTGACTCTCGGCCTTCGGGCGATGACCAACCTCATCGAACCCGTCATGATCGTGGGCATTGCCGTGATCGTCGGATTCCTGCTGATGAGCGTCATGTCGGCGATGTTCGCGATCACCCAGAACCTCCAGCGCTGATCCGGATGCAGCGAGTGCTTCCAGTCTCCCGGCTCAGTCCAGGTGGACGCGTCCGGAGGGCATTCACCCTGATAGAGCTCCTGGTGGCCGCGGCCTTGGCGGCGGTGCTGATGATGACAGCGATCCCCTTTGCCCGGGAGATACGTAAGGACCCCCACGAGCGGGCGGTCAACACCTTGGTCGAGGGCTGTCGGGACGCGCGCCTCAAGGCGATCCTCAAGGACCGGCCCATGCAGCTGGTCATCTTCGAGAACGGCGGCGCAGTCGGCGTTGAACCGGTGCCGGACCACCCCATGTCCTGGAAGACCCCCTCGGCCTCCCAGGAGACGAATCCGTTGACAGGGAATCCCGGCCCGGCAAGCCCGGTCGTAGCTGATGCGAAACGGATTGATGACGAGATCGCGTTCCGCCAATTGGTGGTCAATGGGCAGGACATGATGGCGTCGGATGCCGCTGTGATCCGGTTCTTCCCCAACGGAACCAGCGACGCTCTCATCGCGGAGCTCCAGTGGCTGCGCAAGGGCGCCCGGCGGGTGACCCTCGACATCATGACCGGACAGCCGATTGTGGAGGGTCTCCCATGAGGATCGAATACCCACCATCCAGCCGGGCCTCCGTCGGGCACCGGGCCTTCACCCTGGTGGAGGTTGTTGTCGCTTCCGCTATCCTCGCCGTCGGCCTCGCCGGGATCCTGCTGATCTGCTCAAACGGGCTGAAGGCGGCAAGGGTCCTCAACCGGGTTCCGATGGATGCCGGCAGCCTCGCGGCCATGCTCTCCCTCAGCAACCAACTCGAGGAGGTCCGTGACTCTGGGAACTTTGGAGATGCCAGTCCGGGCGATCGATGGATGAGCGAGGTTGTGGAGGCAGGTACGAATGGGCTCTACCAGGCCAATTTCCGGGTCTTCTCAGCCTCGGATCCAACGGGATCCGGATCCGAGCTGTCTGTGTTTCTGTACCGTCCGGGATCCGTGCAAAGGGTCGGGCGATGACTCGGTCTACCAGTGATCCCAGAAGACATCCGAGGAGGGGTTTCACCCTGATCGAGGTGCTGGTGGCCACCTTCGTCTTCTCGATCATCTTGGCCTCCCTCTTCGGCACCTGGCGGGTCATTGTCCAAAGTACCGACCAGGCGCTGCGCCTGACGGCCGAGAATCAGCGCACCCGATTGGCTGTCCAGTCGATGGAGAGTGCACTAGGTGCCGCGCAGCTCTTCCAGGCGAATGCTCCCCTCTATGCCTTCGTAGCCGACACGAGCGGTGATTTTGCCGCCCTGAGCTTCGTCGCGACCCTGCCGGAATCGTTTCCTGGGAGCGGCTACTTCCAGGGCCAGTTCCTCAGACGCGTCACGCTGCAGGTTGAGAGATCCCAGGAATCCGGGTTTGACCTGATGATGTACCAGAAGGCCGTGCTGGCTCCGGATGACGCCAACGTGATTGCGCCACCATTGGTTCTCGCGAGAGAGGTCAGCCTCTTCCAGCTGGATTTCTGGGATCGTCAAAAGAACGAGTTCGTCCCGGAGTGGCTTCGAACAAATGCAATCCCACCCGCTATCCGGTTCACCTTGGGTTTTGGCACTGCCAACCGCGCGGCCCGGCGGCCTGCGGAGATCGTGACCCGCGTCGTCCGACTGCCCGATAATCTTGTGGGTGCGGATCTCCAAGGAGGGGGTGGCGTTCCTCCGCCACCGTCTAGCCGATGAAGCGTACGTCTACTCATGCTGGAGTCCCGCATCAGCGGGGTGTCGCGTTGCTGATCGTGCTTCTGACGTTGTTCACCCTAGGCGGCATGGCGGCTGTGTTTGCCTACTCGATGAAGGTTGAGACGCGTCTGGCGATGAACACCTCGAATGCGGGCGAACTTGAATGGATGGGTCGATCCGGCGTCGAGTACGCAAAATGGATCCTGATGCAGCAGGATCGAGTTGGAAATGAAAGGGGCTTTCACGCCCTTAACCAGTTCTGGGCGGGTGGCCCTGGGCCCATCGAGTCGGCCGACAATCCCTTCGAGGGTCTTTCCCTGGTCGATGTGCCCCTCGGCGCGGGTCAGATCTCGATCGAGATCCGGGACACGGAACGCCTCTTGAACATCAATCGTGAGGCCCGAAATCCGCTTCTCATGGATCTAGCGCTGGCCCGTGCGGGTGCTGACGCCACCGACACGGCCGTGATCACTGGAGCTCTCGCGGATTGGATTGATCGCGATGATTTTGCGCAGGCTGGCAATGGTGCTGAGAGTGACCATTACCTGTCACTGGACCCCCCATACCGGGCCAAAAATGGCCCGATTGACGACATCCGTGAGCTCCTGCTCGTCCGCGGTGTGACACCATCCATTTTCTGGGGCGGTGGTTACCGCTCCACGGAATTCGGGAATGGCTCTGGAACGCCCGCAGCAAGGATGGGGCGTAACTCCACGGGCCAAGGAGTAGGCCTTGCGGAAATGTTTGGGGCACTCTCAAGCGGACGTGTGAACATCAACACGGCACCGCTCGCAGTTCTGGCCCTGTTGCTGGGCGGCGATGAAAGCCTCGCGGAGCAGGCCATTCGCGTTCGAGCTGGCCAGGACGGCCAGGACGGTACCGAAGATGATCAACCAGCACGCAGCGTTGGCGAGATCGCCCGCCTGCTGGGGCCTGCTGCGGCGATGGGTCAGGATCGATTCGTCACTCAAAGCATGACCTTTGAGGTTCGGACCACGGTAAAGCTAGGCCCCGCAAAGAGGCGGTTTTCCTCAGTGGTGCGCCGCGTGGGGGCACGCGATCTCCAAGTTCTTCTGTTTCGTCCTGAGTGACCGGAAGAGATCTGCAAAACTTGGGTTCCTCGTCGTTTTCGGTGGGTGACTAGAAGGCAGGAAGCCTGAGTTTGCGGCGACGAAGTAGAGCATGGTGGTGAGGTATTCGATGGATCGGAACCCACTGGAGCGAGGCTTCACCG
>JBDLQQ010000050.1:0-6719 GCA_039800465.1 Verrucomicrobiota bacterium | reverse complement strand
CGTCGTCGACCCCGGTGGAACTGGTGCCGACCTCGTTGAGCATCAGCCTGGTGGATGGCGGGCTCTGGACGCTCCGCTGGCGGTTCCCGGCGGACTATGCCTGGGCTTTCCGATATGACCTCGAGGCGAACTCGGGGCTGGAGGGCTCTTTCTCCACGGTCCCGTCGGCGCGGGTGGTCTCGGGGTGGGACAACACGCTCTCGTGGGCCTCGCCGACCGACCAGGACCAGCGGTTCTGGCGACTCCGGCTGCGGCTGGCGCGGTGACCCGGTCGCTTGCCGCGATCGAGTGCTCTGATAGCCTCGCCCGATGAAGCGTCTGTTGGGGTTCCTCGGAAGCATCCTGCTGCTCCTGTCCTGTGGGGCGGCGGAGCGGGTCTTCAACTTCACCACCAACGCAGTCGGCAAGCCACCAGAGGGGTTCCGGGCATTCGTCGTGGGACAGGGACCGGCCCCGGATTGGCAGATCATCCAGGCCGAGGTCCCGTCCCAGTTCGCACCACTCCTCCAGGATCGTCCAGCCACCTACAAGATGCCGGTGCTGGCCCAGTTGTCGAAGGATCCGGCCGATGAGCGGTTCCCGGTCCTCTACTTCACCGGGGAACGGTATGGGGATTTCACCTTCACGACCCGCTTCCGCATCGTGTCGGGCATCGTGGACCAGATCGCCGGCGTCGTGTTCCGCATGCAGGACGAGAAGAACTTCTACGTGGTCCGGGCCAGCGGCCGCGGCAACATCCGGTTCTACAAGTTCGTCGACGGGCAGCGGACGACCCCGATCGGGAACGATGTCCCGGTGCGCAAAGGCGAATGGCATGAGCTCACGGTCAAGACCCTCGCGAACAAGATCGATGTCCTCCTCGATGGCAGGACGGTGATCCCGACCCTGACCGACAACTCGTTCCAGGTGGGCCGGGTGGGGTTCATGACGAAGTCGGACTCCGTCAGCGAGTTTCTCGACGCCAAGGTGGAGTACCAGCCGCTGGTGACGGTGGCCGAGCAGCTGGTGCAGGAGACCCTCCGCCGGCAGTCCCGGCTGCGGAACCTGCGGCTCTACGCCAAGACCGGCAGCCGCCCCGACCTCCATGTGATCGCGGCCAAGGATCCGTCGGAGATCGGCCTCGCCGCCGGCGAGGCTGAGAACGGGGTCCTGGAATCCAATGAGACCTACTTCGGCAAGACGGAGAAGGAGTTCCTGGTGACCTGTCCCCTGCGAGATCGCAACGGGGAGGTGGTGGCGGTGGTGAAGTTCTTCCTCGAACCGTTCACGGGCCAGACCGAGAAGAACGCGATCGCTCGGGTCACCCCCACCCTCCGGTGGATGGAGGGACGCCTCGCAACGGCGGAGGGGTTGACCGGCGAGTGATCCCGGGGTGGATGGGGTCAGCCCTCTCGTGCCGATTTCTGCCCTTGGCAGGAGACCTGCTCTTTCTCAGGCATGAGACAGGCAGTGTTCCTCGAGCGGGACGGGATCCTCAATCTGTGCGACACCGTCAACGGTGAGCAGATGTCACCCCTCCGTTGTGAACGTTTCCGCATCCATCCTGCCGCCCGCAAGGCCCTCGAGGAGCTGAAGGCTGCGGGGTTCGTGCTCATCGTGACCACGAACCAGCCCGGGCTCTCCCAGGGCATCCTCCCGCGGCGCGAGCTGGAACGCATGCACGCCCTGTTGTTCCGACAGCTGCCGATCGACGACATCTTCGTGTGCCCCCATGCCGACTGGACCCATCCCAGCTGCAAGCCGCAGCCCGGGATGTTCCTCGAGGCGGGATTCAAGTGGGGCATCGATCTCGACCAGTCATTCGTGATCAGCGACAAGGAAGCCGACGCGAAGGCGGGACAGATCGCCGGATGCACGAGCGTGATGGTCCAGTCCCCGTGGATGGGCTCGGAGTACCATGACTTCGTGGTCGACGACCTCCCGGGTGCTGTCCACCGGATCCTGCAGATCCTGGCCACCAACTATTCGAGGACCGAGGTGGGACTGTGACCGGCGCCTCCCGGCCGGTACGGGCGCCCCTCCCCAATCTGTTCATCGTCGGCATCCCGAAGGCGGGAACAACCTCCCTCCACCACTCCCTGGCAGGGCACCCCGATGTGTTCATGACCCGGGTGACGAAGAGGGACAGACTTTGATGGGATCGACCGGTTTCTCCCCTGCTGGAGAAGGGCTGCTCCCATCAATTCCGGCCCCGAGCCGGTATCCATGGGGCTTGGGGGGAGATGCCCCACTCCACGGTCCACACGAGGCCTCTCTGGGGGCATAGGCCCGATTCGATCCCCAGGCCAGGATCATCCTCCTGCTCCCGGGGCCGATCGGGAGGATGCAGGTTCTTCCCCGGTCACATCGCGCCGACTGCGTGGCGTCGGGACCGGGCTGCGCTCGCAGGAGGAGCGCCGGGCGGCGCGGTGAGTCCGGAGCGGTTCCCGCGTTCCTGAGGATGCGAGGGCTGCTCGAGGTCCTTCGAACTCCGACTCGGACCCCGCCCTTCTCACCCGGCCCTCAACAGTTCCAGGTGCTCCTGCAGACGCCTTGCGGAGACGGGCGATGCCGTCCCGAGTTCCTGTGCGAACACCGAGACCTTCAGTTCCTCAACCAGCCAACTGAACGCGTCGATCTTCTCGAGGACCGCCGGGTCGGTGGCGCCCCGCCGCAGGTCCTCGACCGCCTGGACGAACGGCCGGATCTGGCCCTGGCGTTCCAGATCCCGGGGAACATTCTGTCGTGCCCGCTCGAGTCGGAGCCCCAGCGCCTTCAGGTAGCGGGGCAGGTGCTGAAGCCGGTCGTGGGGGATGTCGGACGGGAACTCCGCCGAGACGAGGCGCTGGAGCTCCTGTCCGATCTGTGCGGCTGCAGGCGTTGCCGCAGGGGAGGATCGGACACTCGTTGGTGATCCGGGCAGCGACAGCTGGTCCAGCGACTTCAGGGGCTTCCCGGTGGTGGGGCCGCCCTGGGCGGGCAGCCCGAGGCTGCGGGCGATGGACGACCGGATCTCCAGGATCTCCGCCACCCGTTCGATTATCTACTGGGCCAGTCCCGGGATCCGTTGGCGACCTGCTGCCAGGGCCGTCTCGAACTCCTGCCGCGTCCAACGCGCGGGCAGAGCCCCCGACAGCACGCGACGTCTGGCGAGGAGGAGCGCGTTGTCCCGGAGCCGGTCGATGGTGCCCAGCGGGGCCCAGCGCTCCGCAAGACGGTTCAGTCCGCGGAGGTCCCGCTCCAGCCAGGCGAGATCCTTGTGCAGGGCCAGCTCCAGGAGCCTCCGGAACCCCGCCTCACTCGATCGACGCGCCTGGCTTGCGGAGAGGAACAGGCGGACGTTGACCTGCCCCTCCTCGAACTCGAGTCCCGGGAAGGCGACGCCGCCGGAGGTTCCGGCACCACCCCAGGCCACGGAGTCGGGCAGATCCCCGAACGTCCACTCCACCACCCCGAACCGCTCCCAGCGCGCCGCCGCGATCCGCCAACCGTCCGATTCCATCGGGGTCGCCACCCGCTGGCGGGGCAGGGAGGCCCGCAGCGCCGACCAGTCCCGTCCCTCGGCGATCACCTTCTGCCGGGGATCCACCACCTCGACCCGGGGTTGAAGGTGGGGCGGCATCCCGGAGGACGGCCCCTCCGCGGCCGCCATCTCGATCCCGTAGTGACGCTTCAGGAATCGTCGCAGGTCGTGCTCGAGGGTCGGTCCCTCCGGTGCGAGGTCCCGGACGATCTCCTCGACCTTGGGCGCGATCGGCTGGAGCTGTTTCCGCAGGGCCTTGGGGAGTGACCGCAGCCATTCCTCCACCCGTCCGGCCCGAAGCCCCGGGATCGCCCACTCGAGTCGGGCTGCGGAGACCGCATCGGCCAGCGCGATCGGAATCCGCAGCGTGACCCCGTCGTGCCCCTCCCCGGGGGCATAGGCATAGCGCACCGGCACCGGTTGGCCATCGATGGGCACCATCCCGGGGAACGCCTCCTGGTCGTAGGCGAGGTCCCTCCCCGGCGCCAGATCCTCCGCCCGCGCGCAGAGGGCATCGGGTCCCCCGTTGCCCGCCAGCCACCGGTTCAGGTCCGACACCGACCCGATCCCCTGGAGCCGGGCCGCGTAGAAGGTGGCGAGGGCCTGGTCGAGGTCCACGACCCGATGGCGGATCCGCGTCTGGAGCGCCTCGATCCGTTCGCGTTCCCGACGGTTGTGATCGAGGAACCGGTATTGGGGGGGCAGGGGCGTGGCGGCCTCCGCCGACCGTCTCCAGGCCCCGGGTTCGTCGTTCTCCCCGGCATCCTCCCCGCCCCGGCGTCCCGGCAACAGGTCCTCCTCGACCAGTGCCGACCGGATGAACAGGGCGGTGGCCGCCTCGGGGTCGATCCTGGAGAACGCGATCCGTCGACGGACCACCTCCAGGCCATGCAGCGTGATGACCTCGTCGGCCACGACCTGTCCGGCGGAGGCGACCCAACGGGGATTGGTGTGCGCGATCCTGACCCGGTGCGGTGCGAGGTCGGGGATCCAGGCAGGGTCGATCGCGGCGGCGGTCCTGAGGAAGAGCTGGGAGGTCTCGACCACCTCGCCGGCGACGATCCATTCCGGCGTGTCGCCCTTCTGGGCCGGGGGAGCGGCGTCCCGCCGCGGCCGTTCACCTCCGCGCTGGGGCTCCTGTCGGGGAGCGAGGGTGGAGCCGGGGAAGAGGCGGGCGATCCGGTTCCCCGCGATGTGGTACTGGCTCCGCTCGTGGCGCCGTCCGATGTTGGACAGCAGACCGCTCAGGATGGAGCGGTGGATGCCGTCGTAGTGCCGATCCCCGGGGCGGCTGCCCGCCTCGAGACGACGGGTCTCGGTTCCCGAGTCCGCAACGGCCTCATCCCCGAGCAGGTCCTGCAGCGCCTCCTCCAGCTGGTTCTCGAGGTCGATCCATTCCCGCAGCCGGAGGTACGACAGGAAATGGGTCTGGCAGAAGCGCCGTCGCTGGCCCTGGGTCCGGAGACCCGACCACCCCTCCTGGACGAAGTGCCAGAGGTTCAGCAGGGAGAGGAAGTCGGATGCCGGATGGGCGTGGCGCCGGTGGGCGGCATCGGCCGCGGCCTCGCGGTCGCTGGGACGTTCCCGCGGATCCTGGATGCTGAGGCCGGCGGCGATCACCAGCAGTTCCCGGACGGAGCCCTCCCTGCGGGCCTGCAGCACCATCCTGCCGAGGGTCGGGTCGATCGGCAGCCGGGCCAGGTCCCATCCGAGGGGCGTGAGGGCGTGGGTGTCATCGAGCGCCCCCAGTTCGACCAGCAGGGAGTAGCCGCCGGAGATCGCCGAGGCGGGCGGGGGATTGAGGAAGGGGAAGGTCTCGATCTCGCCCAGCCGGAACGCCTTCATGCGGAGGATCACCTCGGCGAGGTTGGCCCTCTGGATCTCCGGCTGGGTGTGGGCGGGTCGACCCAGGTAGTCCTCCTCCGAATACAGCCGGATGCAGATGCCGGCCTCCACGCGGCCCGCCCGCCCCTTCCGCTGGTTCGCGCTGCTCTGCGAGATCGGCTCGATCGGGAGCCGTCGGGTGCGGGTCCTCGGGTTGTACCGGCTGATGCGGGCGAAGCCGGTGTCGATCACGAAGCGGATCCCCGGAAGGGTCAGCGAGGTCTCCGCGATGTTCGTGGCGAGCACGATCCGGCGCTGGTCCGATGGTCGGAACACCCGCTGCTGGTCCGCCGCGGCCAGACGCCCGTACAGGGGGATCACCTCGATCTCGCGGCCGTGACGACCCTCGAGCTGGTCTGTGGCCTCCCGGATGTCCCGCTCGCTCGGCAGGAACACCAGGAGGTCCCCGTCGGACGACTCCATCAGCGTCCGCGTGGCCGTCTCCACCGCCGCCTCGAGGTAGGACGTCTCCGGTTCCCCATCCTCCTCGCCGCCCAGGGGCTCGTGACGCACCTCCACCGGGAACGTCCGTCCCGAGACCTCGATGACCGGGGCGTCCCCGAATGCCCGAGAGAACGCGCCGATGTCGAGGGTCGCCGACGTGATCAGCAGCTTCAGGTCCCGGCGCTGGCGGATGAGCCCCTGCAGGTAGCCGATGAGGAAGTCGATGTTCAGGCTCCGCTCATGGGCCTCGTCGATGATGAGCGCATTGTAGTCGGCCAGCAGCGGGTCCCCCTGCGTCTCGGCGAGCAGGATGCCGTCGGTCATCAGCTTGACGTGGGTCTCCGGCCCCGTGTGGTCGTCGAAGCGGACCTTGCATCCGACCTGTCGGCCCCAGGCGACGTCGAGCTCCTCGGCGATGCGACGGGAGATGGACTGGGCGGCGACCCGTCGGGGCTGGGTGCAGCCGATCATCGCCTCGATCCCGAGCCCGGCCTCGAGGCACATCTTCGGGATCTGGGTCGTCTTGCCGGAACCCGTCTCGCCGGCGATCACCACGACCTGGTGGCTCCGGATCGAGGACACGATCTCGTCGCGCCGTGCCACGATCGGCAGGGACTCGGGATAGGTGCAGGTCGGCACGAGGAGGCGTCGCTGCTCGCGGAGTGCCGCCGACTCCCTGGCCTGTTCCAGGAGTCTGGCGAGCACCGGCTGGTGGCGGTCTACGTGGTTCCGGTCCTTGAGGAGCCGGACCAGTCGTCCCCCGAGCCTGACCCAGTCCCGGGTCATGCACCGGGGAAGCAGCCCCCTCAGTTCATCCAGTAAGGGGTCGGTCATCCGGCGGCTCGGGGGGGCTGGGACTCCTGGACGATGCGGTAGATCGACTGGGTCA
>JBDLQQ010000049.1:0-2681 GCA_039800465.1 Verrucomicrobiota bacterium | reverse complement strand
TGTCGCCAGGTCGGAACCTCATCCGGTCCCTGCTCAGGGTGTGGCGTCCCCGTCCTCCGGATCCAGGAGCCGGAACCAGTGGTCCACAAGCCGCTGCTGCACGCCGAGGGCGTTGGCTTGGCTCATGAGGTCCTCGGCGCCCTCGACGCCACCGGGGAACCGATCCGAGATGAGGAACACCAGCCCCAACCGGAGATCGTTCCCGAACACAGGGAGCATCGAATGGTTGGGATGCAGGATGGCGAGGGAACTGCCGGCCTCCGCACTGGTCAGGAGGACATCCGCCGGGGGGCGGTCGGCCTTGATGAAGTCCATGACGCCGTCGATCGGGATGAACCGCACCCGGAGCCGGGTCTCTGGTCGCGTCAGATGGCTCCGGACCACCAGTTCGGTGGCGCGGTCCCCCCCGTGCGGACCACAGCGACCCGGATCTCCTCGTTGGAGTTCCTGTCCAGTCGGGCGACCCGGTCCCGGATGTCCTTGTCCCGGACCAGCAACGCCAGTGGGACCTCCTTGTAGTCGATCCGGCGCTGGGCCGGGGTCTGCAGGAGGGATCCCTGTCCAATGCCGCCGACCACGCAGTCGAGCCGGTTGGAGGCCAGCAGGCCCTCGAGGTCCGACAGCGACCCCGGCAGCAGCTCCAGCCGGGCATCGAGCATCCGGCTGATGGATTTGAGGAGGTCGATGTCGAAGCCCACCCAGTCGCCCTGCCTGTTCAGGAACACCCAGGGAGGAGAATTGGTGATGATTCCCGCCTGGAGCCTCCGGCCCGATGCGTGGACGGCATTGCCGGGTGGCAGTGCTGGGGGAGGGACCTCCAGCAGGATCGGCGGCTGTTTCGGCATCAGGGAGGGACGGCCCGGGATGAGATCCGGACTTGTTCCGGCATCCCTCAGGAACGGAGTCAGCATCCGGTTGCCCAGGAACCCGGCGCCCAGGCCCACCGCGATGGAGACCACGACCGTGCCGAGGATCATCGGGATCCGGAACCGGAGGCGTCGCCGCTCGCCTGCGAGCAGCACGAGGAACCCCGTCGTGGTGCTGATCAGGGTCTCGACGCAGCCAATCCTCGAGATCCAGTCGTACACGACGTAGTAGAGGCTCAACATCTCCCTAGGCAGATTGAGTTTGCCGAGACCCTCGGCAATCGCCGCGCCGGGGGAACCCAACGCTGCCGGAAGGGCCGTGACGAGCATCCGCAGGGTCTGGTCGACCGACAGTGGCGTGCCCTTGAACCAGGCGGCAAAGGGCAGGAAGAGGAGGTTCAGCTGTTCCCCGAGCGCGAAGACCAGCAGCCCCAGCGAGACGATGGCGGTCAGGCCGTCGATGGTCGATTTCTCGTCCTCGTCCTCCTCGCGGGTCTCGATGATGAACTGCTCGAGATTCCTGCAGAGCATCGGCAGCGCGAGCAGGATGTTGTTCGTGGTCACCGTGATGATGAGCGGATCCCGGAGGAGCCGGGTCAGCGCGCGCAGTCCAAACGGGGTGCAGGCGAGGTAGAGCCCCGGGTACAGGACCGCGCCGTTCACCAGCAACGACACCGTGTAGATCCCGAGCAGTCCGACGAGTTTCTGGGCGTTGGTGGGATCCTGGGTCCCGATGGAGACGGCGACGATGGCCAGGACCCCGATCGGTGTCAGGAGGTTGAGCGTGAGGACGAAGAACTCCGTGAACAGGCGTCGGATCGGGAGCACCACGGCCAGGATCTCCTCCTTGCGGTCGAGGCCCTGGAGCGTCAACCCGAGCGTGGCGGAGAAAAGGACGATGGCGGTGAAGTTCCCATGGGCGAGGGCTTCAATGATGTTCTCCGGCAGGAATGCCTCGAGCAGCGATTCATGGGCCGGGGTCTCGAGGAGCCTCGGATCGAACGGCGGAGAGTAGGGGAGGTCGGGGAGGATCAGCGGCAGCAGGACGATCTCGGCGCTCGCGACCAGGAGTCCGAACCCGAAGAGCAGTCCGCCACCCCGCATGAGGGACCGGAGCGCGGGCGTTCCAAGGCTGCCAAAGAGACCGGTCAGCTCGAAGACGAGGGCAGCACCAGCAGCATGGCCGCGCGGGAGAGGATGTCGCCCACGGGCTTGAGGAACGCGATGAGGGGACCGAAGCCGATGCCCAGGAGGATGCCCAGCACCATCGCGTAGCCACATTGGGCCGAGAAGCTCCGGGGAATCAGTCGCCTGAGGAGATCACCCATCGGGTCGGACTCGGATGAAGATGGAACACGCGGCGGACTGCAGATCCCCCGAGACTTCCCCGCGATGTCGAACGCGTCCGTAGCCTCGGAAGGCGTCGGCCAGGTCCGGACGACCTCCGGTGCGCGGGGGCGTCGAGACTCAGACCTGCTTCGGGATCTCGAAGCCCTTGCGACCGGGTTCCGACAACAGGTGGTTGGCCGCCTTGTTGTTCGTGAAGTGCTCCGCGGCCGGGTGCATCCGCAGCACGGCCCCCAGGGTCAACGGGGACTTGGCCAGGTCGATCTCGTTGGCCTTCAGATGCGCGCTCATCCGGTCGAAGGCGTCCTCCATCCCCTTGTCGTCATGGATCCGCTCCCGGATCGCCGCCGCCGGCAGGCGTTCACCCAGTCGGTGGCTGATGTTGCCCGTGTGACACAGCGCACTGCTCAGGTGTCCCTCCAGGATGTCCGCGTTGAGCTTCCGGTGGTCCCGGGCACGGACCGCATC
>JBDLQQ010000048.1:0-6645 GCA_039800465.1 Verrucomicrobiota bacterium | reverse complement strand
GTCTGCGCCAGACTCTCCGCCGTGCGCAATCCGATCCTGGTCACCGGCGGGGCGGGCTTCATCGGCTCCCATCTGGTCGAACGTCTCCTCGCCGACGGCGAATCCGTCGTCGTGCTCGATGACTTCTCCACCGGCGACCGCGCCAACCTCCAGTCCGTCGAGGGACACAGCCGCCTGAGGATCCTCCCGGGCCGGGTCTCGGACCACTCCGACCTCGTCGCCCTCGTCGCGGAATGCGGCTTCGTCTACCACCTCGCCGCCGCGGTGGGGGTGGAACTGGTCGTCAACTCCCCGATCCGCACCATCGAGACCAACCTCGACGAGACCACGGTCGTCCTCCGGGCCGCCGCCGCGGGCGGGGTGCCGGTGCTGATCACCTCGAGCTCGGAGGTCTACGGGAAGAGTCCGCGCTCGGAGTTCGCGGAGACGGATGACCTGTTGATCGGCCCGCCCCACCTCGGTCGCTGGGGATACGCCTGCTCCAAGCTCATGGATGAGTTCCTGGCGCTCGCCTACATGCGGGAGCGCGGGGTGCCCGTGACCGTCGTCCGCCTCTTCAACACCGTGGGGCCCCGACAGACAGGACGCTACGGGATGGTCCTGCCCCGGTTCGTCCAGGCCGCCCTCCTCAACCAGCCCATCCGGGTCCATGGCGATGGCGGCCAGTCGCGCTGCTTCTGCCATGTCCAGGATGTCCTCGAGGCCCTGCGGGGTCTCGAGCAGCGTCCTGCGTCCCGCGGCGAGGTCGTCAACGTGGGCAACAACCAGCCGATCACCATCCTCGATCTCGCCGAGCGCGTCCGGGCCGTGGTCGGGTCGTCGTCGCCGATCGAGTTCATCCCCTACGAGCAGGCCTACGCCCCGGGCTTCGAGGACATGCGCCACCGGCGGCCCGCCCTCGGCAAGCTCGAGCGGCTCACCGGGTATCGTCCGACGCGCGACCTCGACACGATCATCCGGGACGTCGCGGCCCATCTCCGGGCGGCGGGCTGAGACGGATCGCCGGTCAGTCCGATCCGGTCGGATCCAGAGCGTGGAGGCGCTGAGGCGCTCAGGCGCTCAGGACCGCATCCCAATCCTTCCACACGGGCTCGTAGCCGAGCCGACGCAGCAGCGCGGCGATCTCACCCGGGGAGCGGTCGTCGGCGATGTCGAACTGCCCGGTGGCGGCGGTGGAGCGTCCGGGGGCACGGCGGCTGGACAGACCCTCGGGATCGAGGGCGACCACGCGGCCCTTCACGGTCTGGTGGATGTTCTGGTGTCCGGCCCCGGTGTAGCCGCCGGGCTCCGTGTGGCTGCCGGCGCTGGCATGGGTGATGCCGAGCGGGAAGAGGCCGTCGCGGAGGTGGGCGGGTTCCCGGGTGGAGAGCACGAGACCGACATCGGGGAGGAACAGTCGGAGCGCGGCGATGAGCTGGACGAGGTCGCGGTCACCGAGATGGGTCCGGGGCTGGAATGAGCCGGCACAGGGACGCATCCGCGGCAGGGAGATCGTCAGCATCGCCTTCCAGCAGTGGCGCAGGAGCCAGGCTGCGTGGGCCGCGGTCGCAAGCGCCTCGTAGCGCCAGTCGGCCAGCCCATGCAGGGCTCCGATGCCGATGCGACGGAACCCGGCGGCATAGGCCCGTTCCGGACACGCCAGCCGCCAGTCGAAGTCCCGCTTCGGTCCCGCGGTATGGAGCTCGGCGTAGGCGGTCCGGTCGTAGGTCTCCTGGTAGACCACCAGGCCCTCGGCCCCGGCCTTCACGAGGGGTTCGTACTCCGGGGTCTCCATGGGCCCGACCTCGAGCGAGAGCGAGGGGATGAATCCGTGAAGGGCGGCGGTGCACTGCTCGAGATATCCGTTGGAGACGAACTTCGGATGTTCCCCGGCGACGAGCAGGATGTTCCGGAATCCCTGCTGGGCGAGGGCCTGGGCCTCGCGGACGACCTCGTCGACACCCAGCGTGACCCGGAGGATGGGGTTGTCGCGCGAGAAGCCGCAGTAGGCGCAGTTGTTGATGCACTCGTTGCTCAGGTAGAGCGGGGCGAACATCCGGATCACCCGTCCGAACCGCTGTCGGGTCAGCTGCTGGGAGCGGCGGCACAGGGTCTCGAGGCGCTCCGCCGCGGCGGGCGACAGCAGGGCGGCGAAGTCCGAAAGGGTCTCGGGTCCGCGGGCGAGGATGCGGTCGACCCGTCCCGGGGTGGCCTCGCGGGCCTCCTGGAGCAGTCCGGGAAAGGGCAGGGCATCGAACTCGGCGACGAAACTCATCAGGCGCTCAGGGTACCCGGGGTCCGGGGTGGGGCAAGCGGCGTGAGCCTTCGCATCACTCGAGGAACCGGTCCCGCACCCCCGGACTGGGCACGGGGCAGGTTGTGCGCTGGCCGAACCACCGGTAGCGGTTCCGGGCCACGACCCGGTAGAGCGCGTCCCGCACCGGACGGGGCAGCACCCTGCCGACGGCGAGGAGCCGCCACGGGAAGGGAAGCCCGGCCGCGATCGTGAGCACCGCATCGGAGCGCACCTGCATCCTCCCTCCCTGGAGGACGATGACCGAATCGGGAGTTCCCCCCGCTGGCCGGTCGAGTCCCGCGGCCACGCAGGCCCGTCGCGCCGCCTCCCCCTGCAGTGGGGCGAACCGGAACCGGCCTTTCGGGTCCCTCGCGATCACGAACTGGACGAAGCCATTGCAGAGGGGGCACACGCCATCGAAGAGCACCAGCGCGGTGTCGTCGTGGATGGGGTTGACCGGGTGTGGGGCCACGGGGCGTGGGGTGTTGGCGCCGGGGCCTGTGTCGTCAGGCCCGTGCGCCAGAGCCTCTCATCAGATTGAGGTAGAGCAGTCCACCGAGCATGCCGCCGAGGTGGGCGGCGTGGGCGACGTGGTCGAAGGGGAACAGGGAGCCCGCCAGGGCGACGATCACGCCCCAGAGCAGCATGGTCTTGGCGCGGAGGGTGACCGGGATCACGAAGAAGAGGAGCAGGGTCAGCTGCCGTTCCGGGAACAGGGCGGCATAGGCGGCGACGAGCCCGAACACCCCGGCGGAGGCGCCCACGACCGCAGAGCCGAACAGGCGCGGGGCGAGGAGGGCACAGACCACCTGGACGAGTCCGCCCACGATGCCGCTGAACAGGTAGAGCTTCAGGAACCGGAACCGTCCCAGCCGATCCTCGATCTCCTGTCCGAACACATACAGACCCCAGCAGTTGAGGAAGAGGTGGACGATGCCGCCGTGGAGGAACTGGTACGTCAGGAACTGCCAGAGGTATCCCGACCGGATCCCGGGCACGCTCAGCGCGCACCAGGTGGTGACGGGCCAGCGGGTGTACTTGCGGACCAGGATCTCGGCTAGGAAGACGGCGACATTGATCCCGACCAGCCACGCCGCGAGCGAGCGGACGTTGGATCGTGGCGCCTCCTCCCAGGCGTCCGAGCTGTCGGTATCGATGTCGGTGTTGGCCATGGTCTGACCCCGGGAGTCTCGCACGGGCCGTGGTTCAGTCGAGGGCCGCCAGCGCCTGCTGCACCCGGTCCATCAGCGGGGCGAGGGTCTGTCGGCTGAAGTCGAACCGGCATCCGGCCCGGGCGAACAGGTCGGGCAGGGGACGGGATCCTCCGAGCGCCAGCGCGGCCTTGTAGTCGGCGAGGGCGCGGGGGTGGTCCTGGGCGGCGTTCGACCAGACCTGGAGGGCTCCCAGCTGCGCGATGCCGTACTCCACGTAGTAGAAGGGGTAGAGGAAGATGTGGAGCTGCTTGTGCCAGAGGTTCGAGCGCGAGGACTCGAGCCCGGTCCAGTCGATGTCGCCCCCGAAGCGGTCCATCAGCCGGTTCCATGCCGCGGAGCGTTCCGCCACGGAATGGCCCGGGTGCGTGTAGAGCCAGTGCTGGAAGGCGTCGACCGTGGCGATCCAGGGGAAGACGCCGACGATGCCCTCGAGGTGGACCCGGCGGGCGCGTCGGGCATCGGCCTCCGAGTAGAAGACGTCGAGGTGCGGCGCACCGAGGAGTTCCATGGCCATCGAGGCGACCTCGCAGAACTCGATCGGGGCGCCCCGGTAGGCGAACAGGGGTTCGTCGCGGGTGGCGAGGGCATGGAACGCGTGGCCTGCCTCGTGGAGGAGCGTCTCGACGTCCCGCTGGAGGCCCACGGCGTTCATGAAGATGAAGGGCAGGCGGGACTCGCTGAGGGTGCTCTGGTAGCCGCCGGGCGCCTTGCCCTTCCGGTTGGCGAGGTCGAGGAGGCGCAGGTCCCGCATCGTCTGGAAGCCCCGGGCGAGCTCGGGATCCAGCCGGTCGAAGATCACCTGCGAGCCGCGCTCCATCTCGCCGGTCTCGGCGAACGGCTTCAGTGCGGGACGGTTCAGCGGGTCGACCGCGACGTCCCATGGGCGCAGGGCCGGGACCTGGAGCTGTTCCCGACGCCGGGCCTGGAGGCGGCGGAGCACGGGCATCACCTCGGCCTCTATGCCGTCGTGGAACCGTTCGCAGTCGGCGGGGGTGTAGTCGAACCGGCCACGCATCCGGAAGGCGTAGTCGCGGTAGTTGGCATGGCCGGCGTTCGCGGCGATGCGGCCGCGGAGGGCCATCAGGTCGTCGAGGATCTTCTCGAACCGCTCGGCCTCCTGGAGGCGTCGGGCCGCGACCCGGCGCCAGGCCTCCTCGCGCAGGGGGCGATCGGGTTCCTCCTGGTACCGTCCCATCTGGGTCAGGGTCCTCTGCTCGCCGCGGAACTCGACCGTGAGGGATCCGGAGAGCTTGTTGTATTCGTTGCCGACCTTCGCCTCCTCCGTCTCCAGGGGGACATTCTCGTCGCGGTACAGCTCCACCAGCAGGTCCGTGTCGCGGTCGAGGACCCGGTACCGTCCCGCGGGCAGTGCGGGGCGGAGGGCCTGGGCGAGGTAGGCCCTGGCGAGGGCGAAGCGGCGGGGCTTGATGCGGGGCTCGATCTCCTCGACGAACCACAGGTAGGCCTTCTCGGCCTCCGGGCTGTCGGTGTGGCAGGTCATGGCGATGTACCGCTTGGCCCCCTCCTCCTCGAGTGCCGCCTGCAGCTCCCCGCAGTCCACGAGCCAGGCTTCCAGGTCCGGCACCGAGGCGAGGCTCCTCGCCCGGTCCTCGAGGCGGTCGAACAGGGGGGCGATCTGGTCCCACTGGGCGAGGTCGATGACTTCCGGGACGAATCGGCGCGGCGTGGACCGGGGCAGATCACCAAAGGGCAGCAGGCTCATGTCGGGAACACCGTGCGGCAGGAGCGCCCCGGTCCGCAAGGCGCCCGGATCCCGACCCCTGTCCCCGGGCGGTCCCGGCAAAACGCTGGATTCCTCCCGGGGGCTGCGTGATCGTGGGCGGGTCCGATGCTGACGCCCCGAAACCTCCTCGCCTGCAGGCTGCTCTGTCTCCTGCTGTCCCTCGTTGGAGCCTTCGCCCCCGTCGCATGGTCTGATGTGATCTATCCCCCGACC
Organism: Verrucomicrobiota bacterium; assembly: GCA_039800465.1. Lineage (GTDB taxonomy): Bacteria > Verrucomicrobiota > Verrucomicrobiia > Limisphaerales > UBA9464 > UBA9464. The sequence goes on along the minus strand of JBDLQQ010000048.1, from coordinate 1,199 downwards.
GCCGGGGTGATCAACGTGCGCGAGTCCCCCTACCATGCGAGGGGTGATGGCATCACCGACGACACGGAGGCCCTCCAGCAGGCGCTGTGGGAGAATGGTCACACGAACCGGATCATCTACCTGCCCGAGGGGGTCTATCGGATCTCAGGCACGCTCCGCTGGTCGGCGGTTTCGGACAATCCCCTGCAGGGCCGGACGATCCTCCAGGGGCAGGGGCGTGGGAAGACGGTCATCCGGCTCCTCGACTACTCGCCGCATTTCGGGAACTCCGGCAAGCCCCATCCGATGGTCGCGACCGGGGTGGGGAGCCGCTTCCTGAGGAATGCCGTTCGGGACCTCACCCTCGACACCGGCATCGGCAACCCGGGTGCCAGTGGACTGCAGTTGCTGGCGCACCATCAGGGAGGGGTCCGGAATGTCGACATCCTGGCCGGCGGTGATGGGGCTGGGGGGATTGGACTCGATCTCGGGGTCGGCGAGGACATCGGTCCGCTCCTGGTGAAGAACGTCCGTGTCCATGGGTTCGAAACCGGGATCCGTACCGGCACCCCGGCCCATTCCGTGACCTTCGAGGACATCCACCTCACGGGCCAGCGGTCGGAGGGCATCCGCAATGGAGCCCAGGTGGTGACCCTCCGCCGGCTCCGCAGCACCAACTCGGTCTCCGCCCTCCAGAACACCGTCGAGTCGGGCTTCGTGACCCTGGTCGATTCGGTCCTCCAGGGGCTCCCGGCGAAGCGCAGCAGCCCCGCCCTCGTCAACCGGGGATTCCTCGTCCTGCGCGACGTTGCCGCCCCCGGCTACTCGAATGTCCTCCAGAACTGGTTGAGCAAGCTGCCCACGGCAAGGGGGCCTGTCGTCGATGAATACCTGTCCCACGGCATGGTGAATCTCTTCCCGTCCCCCCCTGTCACGATGCGGCTTCCGGTGGAGGATGCCCCGGAGACGCCCTGGGATCCGCTGTCGGACTGGGCCAGTCCTGCCCAGTTCGGCGGGAAGGGTGGTGATTCCGAGGATGATTCCGGGGCGATCCAGAAGGCCATTGATTCCGGGGCGACCACGGTGTTCCTGCCGAATGGAACCTGGAATGTCCGGCACCCGGTCGAGATCCGGGGAAAGGTGCGCCGGATCGTGGGGACCGAGGCTGTCCTCAACATCATCGCGGCGCCGGGGCAGTCGGCCTTCCGGATCGGACAGGA
>JBDLQQ010000047.1:0-5886 GCA_039800465.1 Verrucomicrobiota bacterium | reverse complement strand
GAGCCGGAGGGGAGTGCCCAGGTGCGGGGATTCCGGCAGGGATCGTGGCATTCCTGCGGATGCCGCGGAGGTTCTGGGGTTGGGGTCGACCCGATAGTCCCCTTGGGCTTCCTCCATCATCCCGGCGTGGGATCTCCCCTCCTTCGGCGGACCCGACACCGGACGCCTGCGCGGCGACGGCATGGCCTGTCGCCCCGTCAGGTGTGCGGCCGTGAGGGACCTCCGGGCGCCGGCAAGGGCGTCGGGCGGTCCCTGGAAGATGATCTCCCCACCCGAATGTCCGTGTCCTGGTCCGATGTCGATGATCTCGTCCGCCGCACGGATGACGCTGGGCTCGTGTTCGACGACCACCACCGTGTTCCCGGCATCCCTCAGCCGATGCAGGATCCGGATCAGCCGGTCGGTGTCCCGCGGATGCAATCCCACGCTGGGCTCGTCGAGGACGAACAGCGCGTGGGTGAGGCGTGATCCCAGACAGGTCGTGAGGTTCACCCGCTCGGTCTCCCCGCCGGACAGCGTGCGGGTTGGCCGGTCGAGCGTCAGGTAGCCGAGCCCGACCTCCTCGAGGTATTCGAGGCGGAGCCGGACCTCCCGGAGGGCGATGGTCCTGGGGTCCGTCGCGGCGGCGGTGGGGTCCTCGAACCGTCGGACCCAGTCCAGGGCCTCCCGCACCGGGAGCGCGTAGAATCCCGCGAGGGTGAGTCCTCGGGATCCCGCTGGACCCGACGGGATCTGGAACGACAGGGATTCCGGATTGAAGCGCTGTCCCCCGCAATCGGCGCAGGTGCGGTAGCTCCGGTAGCGCGACAGCAGGACCCGGACGTGCATCTTGTACGACTTGCTCTCGAGCCAGCGGAAGTAGCCCTCGACCCCGTACCAGAGGTTCGGCCAGCTCCGTTCGGGATCATTGGGATCGTATCCGGGCTCCCCTGAGACCACCCATCGACGGTGCTCCTCGGAGAGGGTGTTGAAGGGGACGTGGAGGGGGATCCCGCAGCGTCGGGCGGCCCGGACCATGTCCTTCTGGCATTCCGCGCTCATGCCGGACTGCCACGGCTTGACCACGCCCTCGGCGAGGGTCTTGGAGCGGTCGGGCAGGGCGAGGTCGGGGTCGATCGAGATCACCCGGCCGAATCCCTTGCAGGCGGGGCAGGCGCCGAGGGGGTTGTTGAAGCTGAAGAGGGAGGGTGTGGGCTCCGTGTAGGAGATGTCGCAGCTCGCACAGTGGAGTCCCTCGGAGAACCGTTGCCCGGTCTGCCGACCGTCGGGGCCAGGCCCCTGGAGCGTCAGACGGCCGCGACCGTAGCGGTAGGCCTGCTCGCAGGCGTCGATGAACCGGGACCGGTTCGACGGGGTGATCCGGACGCGGTCGGTGACCACCGTGATGGACCGGCAGGTGGACGGCAGCCGTCGCCCGGCATCCTCGAGACGCACGATCTCGTCGTCGACCCACAGGCGCCGGAATCCCTGCTGTCCGAGCAGCGCGAGCTGTTCCGCGATCGGCAGCCGTTCCGTGAGCGGCAGGTCGAATGCGACCAGGACCTCGGTCCCCTCGGCATGGCCCGCGCGGGCTGCCTCCCAGACGATGTCGGGGGGTTCGCGTCGGACGGCGCCGCCGCATTGGCGGCACTGGCGACGGGCCCAATGGGGCCAGAGGACCTTCAGGTGGTCGCAGATCTCAGTCATCGTGCCGATGGTGCTGCGGGAGCTCCGGACGGCGTTGCGCTGCTCGATGGCGATGGCGGGGGGGATGTTCTCGATGCGGTCGACGGCGGGCCGGTCCATCCGGTCGAAGAACTGCCGGGCGTAGGGTGTGAAGGTCTCGACGTACCTTCGTTGGCCTTCCGCATAGAGCGTCTCGAAGGCCAGCGAGCTCTTCCCCGAACCGCTCAATCCGGTCACGACGACGAGCTTCCCGAGGGGGATCTCGAGGTTGAACCCCTTGAGGTTGTTCTGGCGGACCCCCTCGAGACGGATCACCTGGGGACGTCGGCCGCGGCCGCGGGGTTGGGTGGGATCGGCGTGGGGGTTCCGGGCCATGGGACGCGCAACCTACGGAGGTCCCGGGTGCCGTCAATCCGACGGGCTTGTCCTCCCGGCAGTCTGGCACCCGGATCCCGATTTTCCGCGTGCACTCGCTTGTCGAGGCCGACTAGCCTCGCCCCATGCTCATGTGGGTGTTGGCCATCGTGCTTGTTGGCGGCTTCTCGTTCCTTGGTTTCCAGCTGGGCGGCATCCGCTCGGCCGTCGGACTGATCGGCGCCCTGATCGGTCTGGCCCTCGCGGCGACCCTCGGCGCGCTGGTGGCGCCGCTGCTGCCGAAGGTCGGGGTGCAGTCCCTGGCGTGGATGCTGATCCTCCCGTCCCTGGTGGGTTTCGCCGTGGTATGGCTCGCCTCGTTGGGGGCCGGGTTCGCCGCCCATCGTCCGGTGGAGCTCCACTTCAAGTATCGGGAGGACGATCCGACCCGGAAGGCGTTCGAGACCATGAACAACGCCATCGGCCTGTTCGTGGGCATGCTCACCGGTGTGATTCTGCTGCTCGCGGTCGGGAAGCCGATCTACGGGCAGGGCTACCTGACCACCCAGATCCACTCGGAGACCGAGCCCGCCCCGATCGGCCTGGTCAACTCGGTCCGTTCCGGGATGTCGTCGACGGGTTGGGATCGCACCTTTGCCCCGCTGGATCACACCCCGGCGAAGTTCAACGAGGTGGCCGACCTGCTCGGTCTGATCTATGCCAACCCGGCGGTCACGAACCGGATCATCGAGTACCCTCCCTTCCTGGCTCTGGTCGAGATGCAGGAGGTGGCGGACGTCCTCGGTGATCCCGATTATCTCAAGCTGGTCCAGGACCAGGCGGGATTCACGGCGCTCCTGAGCAACTCCAAGACCCAGGCGATCCTCAACAACCGGGACATCGTGGATCAGTTGAAGAAGCTCGATCTCGCCGATCTCCGGAAGTTCCTGGAGACGGGTGTCTCGCCCAAGTATGCCGACGAGCGGCTGCTGGGCCGTTGGAGCCCGGACATGGCGGCCATCGTGACCGATGCGCGTCGGAAGCGTGCCAATCTGGGTTTTGCGGATCTCAAGAACCTGCGCATGGCCCTCAATGCGATCCTGAGCAAGGCGCGGTTCAACGTGTATCCCGACGGCCGGTTCACCCTGAAGGTGCCGCCGCCGGAGTTTCCCGCTGCACCCGCTCCGGCGGCTCCGCGGGAGGGTGCTGCGGCGGGGGGTAGTCCCTACGCCATGGACCCGGCCCTGGCCCAGCGCTATGGCATGCGGACCCGTCAGGTTCAGGGTGGTGAGGAGTCGGCGACGCCAGCGGCCCCGGCGGTGAATCCGAACATCGCCGCCGCGGAGCGGGTCCTTGGGGGGGGTGTCAAGGCCGCCAAGCTGCCCGCCTTCGATGGCGAGGGTACCTGGACGCGTACGGGGGACCGGTATTCCCTGACGTTCACGACGCCCAAGCCTGACAACCGGGAGGCGATCCTCCAGGAGAACGGGCGCTTCGTGATCCCATTCCCCGACTTCAAGATGACGCTCGTGTTCGTGAAGTCCCGCTGAGCCGGGTACGCCATTGTTGGCCAGCCCCGGTTCCTGTGCGGCGGTTCTGATCCCTGGTCTTGAGAAGTGGATCAGGGTTCCTGGATCCGGTCGCTGACCAGGATGAAGGATGGATTCTTCCGGGACGGTGGGCGGAACAGTTGACGCGCCACCTCGTCGCCACCGGAGCCAGTGTGGGCGCCGGAGCCAGTGTGGGCGCCGGAGCCGTGCAGGGCGGCCGGCATGGGGACGAGGGTTCCCTGGGCGGGAAGGGGACGGTACTCGAGGCGGGGCGGGGCCTGGGCGACCAGTCCCGGGGCGTGTGGTGTGGTGACCAGCGTGTTCCGCATCCCGACCTCCGCAGGCAGCGGCAGTGCCGCGTAGACCTCCACCTCCGCCCCGGAATCCGCCGAGGTCGACAGGACCTGGAAGGTGGCGGTGGCGAGGAACGCGATCCCGGCGAAGGCCAGGGCATTCGCGGCCCACATGGCCCGGCTTCCGGTCACCGGGAGCCAGAGGACGGACCACCACGGCCGGATCTCCTCGGCCCGATCCGCCCGGATGGACCTCATGACCCCCCTCCGGAGCCGGTCATGGAATCCCGGCGGCGGCGTCTCCCGTCGCTTCAGTTCCAGAAGTCGGGCAATCGGAGGGAAAGGATCCTGGTCGTCACGCATGGGTCGGTGGTCGCTACTGTTTCAGGAAATCGCCAAGGAGTCCCTGCAGTTGTTGTCGGGCGTAGTGCAGTCGTGACCGCACCGTGCCCGGGTTGCACTGCATGATCTCGGCGATGGTGTCATGGGGAAGTCCCTGGATGTCGTGAAGGGTCACGACGGTCCGGTGCTCCTCGGACAGACGCAGCATCGCTTCGTTCAATCTTTGGTGGAGCTCCGCCAGACCCACATCCCGGCGCGGGGTGATCGTCGAGATGAGCTCCAGGAGTTCCGGCGTGTGCTCGGCGTTGAAGTCCAGGTCGTCGAGGCTCAGGTGGGGGGTCCGGTGGCGTCGCTGCTTGAGATGATTCAGGACCGTGTTGTAGGCGATCCGGTACAGCCAGGTGTAGAAGCTGGAATCCCCCTTGAAGGACCGGAGGGCCTTCCAGGCCTTGATCATCGCATCCTGCGCGAGGTCGGCTGCGTCCTCGTGGTTCGAGGTGAGGTGATAGCAGAGCCCGTAGATGCGATGCTGGTGGCGTCGGACCAGCTCCTCGTAGGCGTCCTCATCCCCGGATTGGGCCCGACGGACCAGCGGGGTGTCGTCAGGGGCGGCCGATCCGGAGGCCGTCTCCCCGTGGAGGGGCAGGCGGGGTGTCTCCGGGTCCATGACGCTCCGAGGCGGGGGAGGTGCCGCCTAGTGGGACAGCCGGAGGGTCTGTCGGGAGATCAGTCGGGTGAACGATCGGAGGGCGTCCCGCTGAGGGGTGTCCGGGAGGACGCCCAGGGAGGATCCGGCCTTCTGGAGGAGTTCCTCGATGACCGCCACGCATTCCGTGAGGGCGCCGTGGGCGTCGAGCAGGGCCCGGAGACCGACCATGTAGTCCGGCTTCCAGTCATCCAGCCACCCGAGGATCTCAGAGGCGTCGGCAGGGGACGCCCGCTCCAGCAGGACGATGAGCGGCAGCGTCAGCTTTCCGGTGGCGAGGTCGGTGCCGAGGGACTTGCCGACCAGGGATTCGGATCCGTAGAGGTCGAGACAGTCGTCGTAGATCTGGTAGGCGGTCCCGGCCGCCCGGGCGTACTCGCGCAGGGCGGTCACCTGGTCCTCGGTGCCGCCGGCATGACGGGCCCCGAGCTCTGCGGCGACCGCGAAGAGCTCGGCCGTCTTCATCTCCACCATCCGGAGATACTCGGACCTGGGGAGGTCCCAGCGGCGTCGGCGGTTGGTCTGGAGGATCTCCCCGGAACAGACCGCGTTGGAGGCCTCGGCGAGCGCCTTGGAGATGTCGGCCTTCTGGAGGCCTGCCGCCACGCGCATCGCATGGGCGAACAGGCAGTCCCCGAGGAGCACGGCGACGTGGTTTCCCCAGCGCGCACCCACCGTGGGACGGCCCCGACGGACCAGCGCGCCATCCATGATGTCGTCGTGGACAAGTGTGGCCAGGTGGATCATCTCGAGGAGCACCGCGATCGTGACGTGGTCCTCCACGATGCGACCGACGCTCCCGGCGCAGAGTCCCACGAAGGCTGGCCGGAGCTGCTTGCCCCGGTTGTCGAGGGCGTAACGGGCCTGGCCGGCGATCTCGGGCTCGAAGCCGTCCACCTGGGCCTCCAGGCGCCGGGAGACCTGCTCGAGGAACGGCCTCGCCGGGGTGAGGATCTCGTCCCAGGACACCTCGGGT
>JBDLQQ010000046.1:0-13274 GCA_039800465.1 Verrucomicrobiota bacterium | reverse complement strand
GTCCAGGCAGCCCGGAGCGCACCCGTCGCGGTGTCGTACGCCATCGCACCGGCTCCGGCGGGTCCCACCTTGACGGTCAACCCCTTGGCCAGGGTGGAGCCATCGGAGAGCCCGAGGTTGGACGCGAGGAAGGGACCGATGTCGGTCTCCTGCCACCGGTTGTCGGCCCAGTCTTTCTCCACTTGCGAGGCGGGTTCCCGTCCGGACGAAGCCGGTTCACCCGACGATCGTGCGGTGCTGCTGCCCGGGCTGGACTTGGTGCCTCCGGTCGGTGGCGTCTTTAGGTCTTTCTGCTCTCCAAGTGCCAAGGCCACGAGATGGGCTTCGGTCGACGCTGTCGCTCGATTCCGTCGCAGATCCACCACCTGGATCTGTCCGTCGCATCCCAAACCCCCTTCCACCAGACGGCCCAAGCCGATTTGCGCCGCCTTGTCGTCCGGTGACACCTGACGCTGGACGTTCTGCCGGGCCACCTCCCGTCCATCGACCGTCAATCGGATCTCCTTTTCGTCCAGCACCGCACCGATCGAGTGCCATTGGCCATCACAGAGGTTCACCCCGGAACGGATCGTATCGGGAGTCATCCCGGGTGCGTAGAAGCTCAGGTCCCCGGTCCCGGCGAAGGTATAGAGCTCCCAGTGGGTCGGGGAGGATTTGGCCTCGCTGGCCACCAGGATGTTCCAGGAATCGGGACGGTCCAATCGGGCGCGGACGTTGATCTCGATGGGAAGGTCGGACTGGCGGAACCAGGGTTGTCCGTCCACCACGGCCCCCCGAACCCGGGCGTCGAGGGTCGGACGAGAATCAACATTCAGCACGGCGGCTCCAGCGGGTGGAAGTTTCGCCGCGGTCGACACCACTTCATTCCGACGCCGTGTCGTCCGCTTCGGGGGTGCGGCCGGGGTCTCGTGGAGCCGGGATGCGAGTTTCTCGAGCCCAGTCAGCTCCTTGCGCAGCTTCACCTCGGCGTCTTCTTCGGTGTGCCCGAGGATCCCGACCGGCCCGTGCCAGCCGCTGGCCTGGAGGATCTGCATCATCCGCAGCTCCTCCTCGCCCTCGCCGACTGGGAGGATCTTCTTTCCGGCATGGTCCCCTTCCCAGGTCATCCCGTTGAGGTTCACGGCCAGGAGGTGCGGCTTCAGCGTCTGGAGCTCGGAGGCGAAGGTGTCGATGTGCCCGTGTCCGTGATGGAAGTTGTAGACCGAGCCGACGTTTGTGTGTCCGGCTGCGCGCAGCGCCTGGAGTACGGCGACCTGGTTCGTGGGTTCGCCAAACCAGCCGAGGTGGTTGTACAGGCCCACGGTGCACCCGAGCCGGGCGGCGGCGGTGCAGATCGGGCCGAGGGTCTTGGCGGCGTCACGGATCTTGTCCTGGAGACGGACCGGATCGGACTCCGGTTCGGTGCCCATCGTGATCCAGAGCTGGGGATGGAGCCGATGGCGTTCGATGCAGGCTAGGATGGCCTTGGCCTCATTGTTGAGGTCCGAGGGGAACCACCAGGCGACGAGCTCGATGTGCCGCTTCTGCAGCGCGGCGACCTCCGCGTCGAAGGTTGGGATGTGTTCGGAGCGCCAGTCATAGGCGAGGCGGTGGATGCCGAGGCGTTCGAGCATGGCGGCCCGTTCCTCCGGGCCACGCTTCTGGGAGTCGAATGGCACGATGCACCACGCGACGAGATTGGTCCGGGAGAAGAGCCCCGTGGCTGGCAGGGCCGCATGGGTGGGGAGGGCGGCGGCGAGGCAGAGGATTCCGAGGAACAGCGGCAGCAGGCGTTGCATGGTGATGCGGTGGAGAGTGCCGCGATCACCGGGGATACAGAAGGGGGAAAGCGGGTGCAGAGCCCTTGCGTTGGCCTCGACGGGAGGAGCTTGGACGGGATCCCAGATGGGCCTTTCCGCAGGGCTCTCTCAGATGCGCGTGAAGTCCTCCGCCCGGAGACCGCCGGGAGACCTGGAGTCATTGTGGGAGGGTTCCGGCGCCTTGTCCGCGTCTGGGACCGGATCTGGGTCCGACCTTAATGCGGACTTAACCCCGGGCCTGTTAGGACCTTGGGCGAAGCGACCCATCCCTCTCACTCCAATCCTCTCCTCTTTGATGAAAATAAACCGAACTCCCGGCCTGTGCCTCATCCCCGCCCTTCTGGCGACACTCCAACTCCATGCCGGATCGCCGGAGGCAGGACCCCATCAGCAACCGGCGCGGCGTCCCCATCCCGTGCCCCCGACACACCTGCCGGCGTCGTCCGCTGGACAACCGCGTTTGGGGGATCCTCTCCCCAGCCTGCCGCCGGCGTTGTTGTCGGCCTTCGCGGTCGGACTGGAGGAGTTCAACAACGTCGAGACCCCGGAAGGGGGGCTTGGCCCGATCTTCAACAACGTCTCCTGCGTCTCCTGTCATGGAGCACCCAGCCCGGGTGGGGCGAGCACCATCAACGTCACGCGTTTCGGCCGCAGTGTCCGGGGCGTCTTCGACCCACTGGAGGCCCTGGGGGGATCCCTCCTGCAGGATTTCGCCATCGACCCTTCCGGTCAGGAGGAGATTCCAAGGGAGGCCAATGTCGTCGCGCGGCGACAGTCCACCCCTCTCTACGGCTCGGGCTTGATCGAGGCCATCCCGGATTCCGTGCTCATCCAGAACGCGCAACGTCTGAAGCCGGATGGTGTCCGTGGGCGTGCTGCCCGGATCGTGGATGTGGCGACGGGCCAGACGAAGGTCGGTCGTTTTGGGTGGAAGTGCCAGCAGGCCACGCTGCTCTCGTTTTCCGGGGACGCGTATCTGAACGAGATGGGCGTCACCAGCCGGCTTTTCCCGGTGGAGAACGCCCCCAATGGCGATGGGGCGTGGCTGGCCCAGTTCGACGCCACGGCGGACCCGGAGGATGCCGTGGATCCGGTCACCGGGAAGGGGGACATCGACAACGCCGCCGACTTCATGAGGTTGTTGGCGGCACCGGCGCGGGGTCGGATCACCCCCTCTGTCCGACAGGGCGAGGCCGTGTTCCAGCAGGTTGGCTGTGCCGTCTGCCACGTCCCGACATTGATGACCGGACCGAGCGCGGTGCAGGCGCTGGCCCATCAGCCCGTCAACCTCTACTCCGACCTCCTGTTGCACGACATGGGCTCGCTGGGCGATGGCATCGCGCAGGCGGATGCGGGGCCTCGTGACATGCGGACGCCGCCCCTCTGGGGACTGAGGGCGAGTGCTCCCTACCTGCATGACGGGAGGGCGAAATCGCTGGATGAGGCGATCCGGGCCCACGCAGGTGAGGCGACGGTCTCCCGGGACCGCTACAATCGGCTGATGCCCTTCCAGAAGGGGCAGCTGATGGACTTCCTCAACTCGCTCTGAAGGCCAGCGCGGGGCAGATCCCATCCCGCGCTCGGTGTCCGGAGGGGCCAGGTCGCACGGGAACGGACGACGGCTCAGGAATTCACAAGCAGGCAGGTTCTGCGGCGGCCGGGTGTCACAGCGGAATGCTGTGGCACCCGGACTGCCTTCCCGGTTGACCTGCCCCCTGCGGTTCTCCGCCAATCGGGCCCGGCACGCACGGACCTTCCCATGACCCTCCGATCGATTCTCGATGGCGACACCACGACCCTCCAGTTGGAGGGCAACCTGGACCTCCACACCGCTCCTGATGTGGCGGCGGCGCTCCATGCGGCCACCGGGAAAGGAATCCGACTCGACCTTGAGGGCTGTCGTTACATCTCGAGTGTTGGACTTCGGGTGCTGATGGCCGCCCACAAGGAGTTGATGGGCCAGGGTCGGACACTCGAACTCACGCAGGTGCAGAAGCCGGTCCTGGACATCCTCGAGATCACGGGCCTCCGGGGGATGCTTCGGGTGCATCCACTTCTCAGGAGGATCGATCTCGCTGAATGCGAATTCCTCGCGGCGGGGGTCTGCGGGGAATGCTACCGGATCGACGCCGAGACGGTGGTGAAGGTGTACAACGAAGGGGTGGCTCCCGAGGTCGCCGAGCAGGAGAAGCAGCTGGCGAAGGCGGCCTTCACGCTGGGTCTTCCCACGGCGCTCTCCTATGACGTCGTCACGTGTGGCCGTCGCACCGGTGTCGTGTACGAGATGCTCAACGCGGAACTGTTCAGCAGGATCATCCTCGGGAATCCGCAGGGGCTTGAGGGCCACGCCACGAGATTCGCGGACATCGCCCACCAGATCCATGCGGTGCGGGCGGCGCAGGGCCTTCTGCCCGACCTCAAAGAGATCCTCCGCGGAGATATCGCCCGACTGGACGTGGTCTTGGATCCCTCCGACGTGGAACTGCTGCTCGGCCGTCTGGAGAGGATCCCTGATGACGACCACTGCGTTCATTTCGACCTGCACACCAGCAACATCATGATCCGGGACGACGAGCCGATGCTGCTGGATCTGGGGGACCTTTCGACCGGGAGCTATCTGTTTGATTTGGGACTGCTGGCCACCATCTACGGCAACCCGGATTCGGGCGTCTGTGAAAGGGTCACCCGATTGCCGAACGAAATGGGGCGCAGGCTCTTCGAGGGCTTCTGCCGATCGTATTTCGCACGGAGGCCGGACTCGGAGGCCAAGTTCTTCCAGGGCAACCTCCACTTCCTGTCGGTGATGCGCCCCATCCACGTCGCCACCTTCCTCCCCCATTTCCAGGAGACCTGGTTTCCGCGGCTGAAGGAGGTTCTCATGCCCCTGATTCGGGCGGAGGGTTGACCCGGGGAACACTCCACGAGATGGACCCATCGGGTGGGCGTCTCGGGACGTGGGGTCAGAGTCCCAGTCGACGACGCAGTTCCTGGGCGATCTTGAGGTCGGGCCGAGCCTCGGTGAGCTGATCCAGCATGCGCCGGGCCTTGGTGGGGTCCGTCCGGGCCTGGGCCGTCGCACGGGAGATCAGTTGGGCGTAGGCGCTCGTGAAGTCCTGGCTGCGCCGAAGGCTGTCCCAGAAGGCGGCTTCCGCACGGTTCGGGTCCCCATCCGCCTCGGCGATCAACCCCACGAGGTAGGCATCCCGGGCAGCGAGGTAGTCCTCGAAGCGCCGGTTCCAGATCGGCGTGGTATTCCGAAGGAGCTCGGGAGGGATCGGTCGGGGGATTTGGAGCAGGCGTGCGAGCAGGGTCTGTCCGGGCACCGCGACCCGCGCCACGGTGTGCGGGGCCTGGAAGAGGACGATCGGGTGGTCGTCGGAGTTGATGCCTGCGCCGCTGGAGAGGGAGCGCAGCCAGGTGGAATCCGCGAACCAGCTGCCCACGACGGGCCACACCTCCGCAAGTGCCAGGGGACGCAGGGCCTCCCGCAGGGCGGGTTCCGAGAGACGCCGCTCGACCGCCTCGGGATCCCACTGCAACGGCCCGGTCCCACCGACCAGACCCAATACGGGCGTGTCTGCCGTGAGCCGCAGTAGGACGGCATGGGCGTCGGGGAAGACCGAGAGGAAGGTGGCCGTGATGGTCTGGAGCGTGGGGAGGTCGAGTTGGAAGAGCGGCAGCCATTGGCAGAACACCCCGCCATCGGCCAGCCGGGCCCGGATCGACCCGAAGTGCTCCCGGGTGTAGAGCCCACCGGCACCGTCTCGGGCTGGATGGAACAAGTCGGCGACGATCACGTCGTAGGGATCGGTCGAGGCGCGGACGAACCGGCGGGCGTCGGCGACATGGAGTCGGAGCAGGGGGCCATGATCGTTGTGGGGTGAGAACGCGGACTGCAGGGCGGCCACCTCGGGGGAGAGTTCCACCCCGTCGGCCTTGACCCCGGGATGGGTTCCCAGGGCTGCGAACGAAATGCCGGTGCCCACCCCCAGGAAGAGGGCCCGTCGCGGTGCCGGATGGAACAGCAGGGGAAGGTGTCCATGTCGACGCTCGGCGATCACCGACGCCGTGCCGCCCATGGTGAACCGGTTGTTGCTCCTCAGGATCCGATGGCCATCGGCCTGGCGGAGGACGGTCACCGTGTCGGAAGGCCCTTCCCGGAGGTCGAGGATCTGTCCCCCCGGGGGCTTGCGTTGCAGGTGGAGATCGTCGGGCACCCGGAGAACGGCCAAGCCCACTCCGATCACGGCGATCCAACGGCCGCCTCGGGGACGGCTGAGGGCGAGGTATCCCAGGACCAGTCCAATCAGGGTCCACCGGGAACCCGCTGTTGGCAGGGCGATGAGTCCGATGACTGCAGGGGCCATCGCGCTGCCCAGGAGATTCCATCCAACGCCCCGGGACAGGCCCGAGAGATGGCACCGTGCGGCGCTCGCGAGGGTACTGAAGAGCAGGCCCATCATCACCGCTGGAACTCCCATGATCACGAGGGCCACTCCCAGTTCCGAGATCCCCGAGGCCACCAGGCCGTCGCCCAACAGAAGGCGGAGGGAGCCGTTCAGCTCCGGGGTCCGCGGCAGGATCCAGCCCGCGAGGGTGATCGAGGCCGCCAATCCCAGCAGCAGCGATGGGACACTCCGGGTCGGATCCGTCGCCACCCGGTTCTGGAGTGCCGCCCCTGTGGCGGTCCCGGTCAGGTACACAGCCAGGATCGCAGCGTAGGTGAACACGGTGTCTTCCAGCACCTGGCCCAGGAGACGCGTCGCCAGCATCTCGAAACCGATGCCGAGGAGACCCGTCATCCCGAGGAGGAATCCGATCCCCGGGATACCCGGTGTGGATGGGTTGGTCGGGCGTGGGGCGATGGCCTTGCCATTGGAAGCCGTCTGGCGCCATCCCATTGCCAGCAGGAGGAGGGCGCAGACGAGGTTCAGTCCGGCGAAGAGTGCCAGGGACCGGGTCAGACCCAGCCGAGGCTGCGTCCAGAGGATGGCGAGGCCGACCCCCAGGACGGCTCCGAAGGTGTTGGCGGCGTAGAGGGGTCCCAGACGGCGGTGGTCGTTGTGGAGACTCGAGGCCAGATGTTCCATCGCCGGGAGCGTTGCTCCCATGGCGAGGGTGGCCGGCAGGAGGGTGAGGGCGGGAAGGGCGAAGCAAGCCGCCCAGTGAAGCCCCTGGGACGGGGCGGGCCCGAGCCAATGCCACGACAGCTCCGTCGCCTCCGGCAAGAGCCAGAGCGTGGCGAGGGACCAGGCTCCGATGACACCTTCCAGAAGGGCGCAGCGGAAGGCCTGGGCCCGGACGTCCGGCCGCTGTCGGTGGAACCACCGCGCCCCGAGAGCCAGCCCCGCGAAGAACGTCGTGAGCACCCCGAAGGTGGACGGGATCTCCTGTCCGAGCCCGAGCGAGAGCGTCCGGGTCCAGGTGAGCTGCAGGCCCAGTCCAGCGGCACCAGACAGGGCGAAGAGGAGATGGAGACCGACCAAGGCGGGGCGTCGCATGGGAGTCCAGATAGGACGTCAGCCCTGGTGGAGGTGTGCCCGGTGCGACTCAGACGACATCCGGGATCCGGTAGTGTTTCCGGTAGGCCGGCTTGAGCAGGGCGTTGGCGTCATCGCTGTGGGTGAATCGTTCGGTGGCACCATCGAAGTCGAGCTGGCGTTTCCCGACGCGGTAGGAGGTGTTGGCGAGGTGGACCAGGCAGGCGCTGGGATGGGTTCGCGCGATGTCCGCATTCGGCTCCTTCCTGGACCGCACGCAGTCGATGAAGTTCGGCTGGTGCCACTTGTCGGGGAAGTAGCCCTTGTCCTGGTCGATGACCTTGCCGCCCTCGACGACGACCTGCCAGCCGCACCCGTGGCGGCCGAGGTACATGAGGGCCTTGGTGCCGTAGATCTCGATGCGGGTGGCGGAGGTGGGCCAGTGCGGCCACTTGTCGCCGTACCGGACCTCCCCCGGGAACTTCCGCATGTAGCCCGTCGCATTGCCGCTCTCGCAGGTCATCGTGAACTCGCCGAAGTCGTATGTGATGCACTGGAACTCCGGCACCTCGCGTTGGGACTGGAACGCGTGATTGCCGCCGACGCAGAGGACGGACTTCGGGTGTCCGGGATCGCCCAGGGCCATGCGGGCGAGGTCGAGCTGATGGCTGGCGTCGTCCGCGAGGGTGCCCCCCTTGTAGGCCCAGTAGGGATGCCAGTCCCGATGACGTCCGGGATTGTAGGGCACCTCGGGTGCGGGACCGAGCCAGGCATCCCAATCGAGTCCGGCGGGAGCCGGGGCGTCGGGCACGGGTTCCCAGCGGGTGCCGTCGAGGAGGTTGTAGACCTTCACGTGGACGATCCGACCGAGCTTGCCGCTGGCGATGTAGTCCCGGGCGGTGGCGGCGTAGGGACCGCTCCGGTTCTGGAATCCGACCTGGACGATGCGGCCGTACTTCCGGGCGGCCTCGATCATCTTGCGTCCCTCCCAGATGGTCATGGAGGGGTTCTTCTCGACGTAGACGTCCTTGCCGGCCTGGCAGGCCCAGACTGTGGCGAGGGCATGCCAGTGCTCGGGCGTGGCGATGACGACCGCGTTGACGTCGGGATCCTCGAAGGCGACCCGCATGTCGCTGATCCGGCGTGGGGCGCGGCCCTGGGTGGCGGCGAGCTCGTTGACGATTCCGCCACCGCGTTCCGTCCAGACGTCGCAGACATACTTGAACTCCACGCCGGGGAGCTTGGACATCCCGGAGGCATGGGCGGCGGCCCGGCCTCCGGCGCCGATGAGCGCGAGCACGACCTTGTTGTTCGGGCTCTGGGCACGCGCCGTCCGGGACGCCAGCCATGCGGAACCAGTGGCGAGGGCGGCGGTGGTGCGACCCGAGGTGCTGAGGAATCGTCGACGATTGAGGCGTTGGGGGTTCATGGTGGAGGGTGGTGATTAGAGGCCGGTGGGAACAGGGAGAGTTAAGGGAGGGGACGCTCAACTCTCAACGTTCGACTCCCCACTTTCCCGCATCACGCGAGGATGGGGCGCACGACGTGGCCATGGACGTCGGTGAGCCGGTAGTCCCGGCCGCCGAACCGGAAGGTCAGGCGCTCGTGGTCCAGTCCCAGCAGATGCAGCAGCGTGGCGTGGAGGTCATGGATCTCGACCCGGTTCTCCACCGCCTTGTATCCGTACTCGTCGGTCGACCCGTAGGCCATGCCGCCCCGGATCCCGCCGCCGGCCATCCAGAGGCTGAAGCCGAATGGGTTGTGGTCACGTCCATCACGCCCCTGCGCGAAGGGGGTCCTGCCAAACTCCCCCGAGAAGAGGACGAGGGTGTCGTCGAGCAGTCCACGGGCCTTCAGGTCGGTCAGCAGTCCGGCGATCGGCTGGTCGATGGCCTGGGCGTTCAGGCTGTGGTTGTTCCTGAGGTCGCCGTGGGCGTCCCAGCGCGCATTGCCGTGGGCCCGGGGGCAGGTGAGTTCGATGAACCGCACCCCGCGCTCGACGAGCCGGCGTGCCACAAGGCATTGGCGGCCATAGGTCCGCGTGTGCTCGAATGCGGCGTCCATCCCGTAGAGGCGCCGCGTGGCTGCCGATTCCCCGGTGATGTCGGTGGCGTCTGGCACCGACATCTGCATCCGGGCCGCGAGCTCCTGGTTCGCGATGGCGGACTCGAGGGCGTCATGGCGGCCGAGCGTCCGGAAGGCCTCGGCATCCAGCTCTCGCACGGTCGCCAGTTTCAACCGCTGCCGTTCCGCTCCCGATTCCAGCGGTTGGATGTTGGCCAGCGCGGGGGAACGGTTCTGGAGCAGGGAAGCCTGGTGGGTCGCGGGCAGGAACCCGGCCCCGAAGCAGTCCAGACCACCCGACGGGATGAGTCCGCCGTCGAGGACGACGTAGCCCGGAAGATCCGCCGCCTCGGAACCCAGGCCATAGGTCGCCCACGCTCCCATTGATGGTCGGCCAGCCATGCCCGAGCCGGAGTGGAGGAAGTAGTTCGCGGCGTTGTGCTCAGAGAAGTTGGAGACCATCGAGCGGATCACGCAGAGGTCGTCGGCACAGCGTGCGATGGAGGGGAACAGGTCGCTGATCTCGAGTCCGCTCTGTCCGTGGGGACGGAAGGCCCAGGGGCTTCCGAGGGAGGCCCCATTGTCCTCGAACTGGGTCGGCTCCGCCTTCAACCCGAAGGGCTTGCCATCCTCGCGGGTCAGCCGCGGCTTGGGATCGAACGTATCCACCTGCGACACGCCACCATCCATGTAGAGGAAGATGACATGGCGTGCCTTTGGACGGGTATTTGCGAGACCGAACGGGCGGATCCCGGTTCGGCTCTCCTCCGCCAGGAGCGAGGCGAGGGCCACGGCGCCGAATCCAAGGGCCCCCTCGCGCAGCATGCGACGGCGGTTCATGCCGAACCGGTGCGCCGCGCGGCCGGGATGGAAGGGGTGTTCAGGGGACATGGCGGAACTCCTTCAGCAGGAACATCACGTGACAGGCTTCGGTCCAGACGTCGGACGACGGCTCCCCATTCTGGCTCTCGACCCACCGGAGCAGGGCTTCCGATTCACCCTCCTCGGGGAGCCGTCCCAGCGCCTCGAGGTAGAGGGATCGGACCCGCTCCCGAGGTGTCGCGGAAGGCCCGGCCAGGAGGCGTCCCGCCCAGACCCTGGCCTGGTCCCGGATGAAGGGATCGTTCATCAGGGCGAGCGACTGCCCCGGGACGTTGGAGACGGACCGCCGGCCCACGGTCGAATCGGGGATCGGCAGGTCGAAGGCCAGCAGGAATGGCGACAGGAAGTTGCGGCGCGTCTCCTGGTACACCGTCCTCCGTCCCGCACCATCCAGGGGGCCCGAGTCGGTCCTCACCCACATGCGGTCCCCCATGAACGGGGTGAAGTGGGTGGGGATGGACGGGCCGAACATCGCCCCGTCCAGCCGCTGCGACACGGCCAGGA
The DNA here is from genome assembly GCA_039800465.1 of Verrucomicrobiota bacterium. Classification (GTDB taxonomy): domain Bacteria; phylum Verrucomicrobiota; class Verrucomicrobiia; order Limisphaerales; family UBA9464; genus UBA9464. The sequence goes on along the minus strand of JBDLQQ010000046.1, from coordinate 2,545 downwards.
GGCTGTCGCGGACCGCCTCGCCCTCCAGGCGGCGCAGGCGCATCCGATGCAGCAGCGTGTTCTCAGGATCGCGCTGCTCGGCGTCGGGATCGGAGGGCGTGCTGGACATCCCGAAGGTGCGGGTGAGGCACAGCCGTCGGATCAGTGTCTTGGTGGAGCCGCCGCCGGACCGGAAGGAGACGACCAGATGGTCCAGAAGTTCCGGGTGCGTCGGGTCCTGTCCCATGGCGCCGAAGTTGTCGACCGACGGGACCAGTCCGACCCCGAAGAGGTGCGCCCAGATCCGGTTGACGAAGACCCGATGGGTCAGTGGGTTGGCGGGGTCGGTCATCCGCGAGGCGAGTTCCAGCCGTCCCCCGTCGCATCGGGCGCCGTCGTGTCGGGGTGGCGAGAGGGCCTTGGGGAACCGGGGCGGGATCTCGGCGCCCGGTTTCCGCGGGTCGCCCCTCAACAGCACCCGGGTGGTCTCGGGGGTCCCCCGGGTCATGGCCAGGGCCCGGATCGGGTCGCCCACATTCGCGGTTGCCCGACGGGACTCCTCCGCGAGGGCGGCGATGGCCTTGTCCCGTCGTCCCCAGTCCAGCAGGCCGCGCCTCGAGAGCCAGGAGATCAGGTCGAGGCCCACCCCGGGGTCTTCTCCCCGGGACCAGCGGTGGAGAGCCTCCCGGATGGATCGCTCCACGGCTGCAGCCTGGGAGGCGGGATCGTTCCCGGCCTCCGGAGCCCAGAGGGGAGCTGGGTTGGGCGGTGGCGTGGCGTCCTGGGACAGGACGGCCTGGTCGACGGCGAGGTCGCCATCGCCTCCATCCATGAACTCGAGGTAGGCGGCCTTCCCGAGATGCCGCTGGAGGTTCGGGATGGAGAACCATTGGAACCGGCCGTCGGTGTCGACGTCGAACTGGGTACGTTCGAAGAGCAGCGGGTTGAATTCGCGCAGGGCGTAGCGTCCCAGGATGAGCCGCACCCGTCCGCCCCTACCGGCGAGGCGCAGGTGGATGTTGGGTTCCGTGAGGGTGAAGGTGGCGGATCGGAGGGTTCCCTCGAGCCCCGGGGCCAGATGTCCGCTGTGCACCACTCCGGCGGGGAGAAACTCGATCCGGTCGTCGGCGAACCGCCAGTCCGCGGTCCCCGTGGGGTGGACGGGGAAGGCGTGGCCACTGGCGAAGATCTGTCCGGAATCCAAGGCGATGGGTCGGTCCCCGGGGCGAGGAGAGGCGGTGGGGATCGTGGCGGGTGGGCTATTCGTCCGCGGTAGCGTCCAGGCGAGGGGATGGGTGGCGTCTCCGGGCTTCAGTTCCCGCAACGCCTTCACCCACCGCTGGAGACGTCCGGCGTCGAGTCCCTGCTGGGCTGCCACGCGGGTCTCCGCCTCCGAGGGGTGGTCGGTGTGGTTGGTCGAGGGCGTCCCGGGTGGGGTGCTCACGATGGCCTGGGCGGCGAGGAGGTAGTCCGTCAGGCGCGGTGCCCCGTCCTTCAGGGCGCGATGGACGGCCGACCGCAGCGCGGGGGTCTGGCGTTCATGGAGTTGTCCCAGCTCGGAGATCTGCGACTCCAGGGAGCCCTCGGGGTCGAGGCGGGCAACGTCCTGTCGCGAGCCCCGGAGGAATGCGGTGAGGCCATAGTAATCCTCCATCGAGATGGCATCGAACTTGTGGTGATGGCATCGGGCACAGGAGACGGTGAGTCCCAGGAAGGTCTTGGAGAAGACGTCGACCTGGTTGTCGATCCGGTCGGCTTCGTCCTGCAGGAGGTCCACCGGGGAGTGGGTCGCCTGGTGCAGATACCAGAACCCCGTCGCGATCACGGACTCGTTCCACCCGCCATCGGTCGCACGACGGGGTTCCGGGAGGAGGTCCCCGGCGATGTGCTCGGCGACGAACTGGTCGTAGGGCACGTCCTCGTTGAAGGCGCGGATGAGGTAGTCCCGGTACCTCCACGCGTGGGCGATGGGGTAGTCCTGCTCATGGCCATAGGTTTCCGCGAACCGGATGAGGTCCATCCAATGCCGGGCCCAGCGTTCCCCGAATCGGGGCGAGGCCAGAAGCTGGTCCACGATCCGCGCCTTGGCGGTGTCGGACGGATCCGCGAGGAACGCGAGGGTCGTCTCCGGCGCGGGTGGCAGGCCGGTGAGGGTGAAGTGGACCCGTCTGAGCCAGGCCTGGGGCGATGCCGGGCCGGCGGGTCGGAGGTTGGCGGCCTCGAGTCGGGAGAGGATGAACCGGTCGACGGGATCCGAGGCCCAGGAGGGGTCCCGGACCTCCGGGATCGCGGGCGGCTTCACGGGCTGGAAGCACCAGCGCTCGGATCGGGACCGGAAGACCGTCTCCCAATCCCCGGTGTCACCCACGGCTGCCTGTTCCTGTTCCCGGCGGGGATCCGCGGCCCCGTCCCGGACCCAGCGGACCAGATCCGCGACCACCGTGTCGGGGAGCCTCGGTCGGTTCCTGGGCATCGCCCGATCCTCGAGGGTGTGGCGGACGGCCTGGATCAAGGAGCTGCCGTCAGGATCACCAGGCCGGATCGCCGGGCCCGATTTGCCGCCCCG
>JBDLQQ010000045.1:0-4144 GCA_039800465.1 Verrucomicrobiota bacterium | reverse complement strand
CTTGGGCCCGACTCCAGTGCCCGGGATCCAGCGGTTGGCTGGACAGCGCCACGTAGGCGTGCTCTCCGCGGATCCATGAGGCCGCGTGCCAGCGTCCCTCGCGGAACAGGTTGAGGTCTTTCCGGACCTCCGGACCTACCGCAGCCCTTGGGACCGAGATCACGTGCACAATCGTTCCATCGCCGGATGCTCGGAAGCAAATCAGCACCGCCACCTGTTCCTTCCAGGAGAATCGCCGGCAACCGATGGTCGAAAGCCGATTGAAGCCGTCGCCGGGATCGAAGGATCCTGGCTCACCAGCCCCCTCCAGGAAGTGCCGGAGTTCGTCCAGGGTCCCGGCCGTATGGTCGAAGACATGATCCCATTCACGATCGAGGAAGTGTGAAGCCGCCGAGGCGAGCGAGGGGTCCGGGTCGGCGACCCGGGAATCGGAATTCCCAAGAATCCAACGGGCCGCAATCCCCGAACCGGCGACCAGTGCCAGACTGGCGGCCCAGGCCAGGACAAACCGCCGCCTGGGATAGGCCTGATGCTGGGTCCCTTGCGCAGCCAGGATCTGGTTCCGCAATCCCGGCGGCGGACCGATCGTACCGAAAGTGCAGGCGATGACCTGATCCCGCTGGTGTTCCTGTAGCCACGCGGTCCAATCGTCCGGGTGGCTTCTCAAGAACTTCAGGGCGGCGGAGAGTTCCTCTGCTGGGTTGGCCAGATCGGCGGTGGTGGCTGCCGAAACGATGAGGCGGGCTCTGGGACGCGTCATGGGTAAAGTAGGGGGGTATTTCATGCCATCGGGTCCTGCCGGCGTTGTGCATGGTTCAGGGGAAGCTCCAGGATCTTCGGATCGGAATCGCGTTCGGACATTGCGTCCCGGAGACGGTGGCGCAGCAGCGTCTTGCCTCGGGAGATTCGGGACATGATGGTGCCAATGGGAACCTCGAGGGCCTCGGCGATTTCGCTGTAGGACAACTCCTCGAGGTAGAACAGGAGCAGAGGCGCCCGAAAGGGTTCCTCCACGGAGTGCAGGGCCTCGACCACGGTTCGACCATCCAACCGGCTCCAGACCTCGGGTTCCTCTGGGGGGAGTTCCATTTCGGCGGTATCGAGATCGGTCTGTGGATGGCGCGCCTCGTGACGTCGCATGCGCAAGAACTCCCGGTGCAGCGTGGTGAACAGCCAGGAGCGCACCTTGGTCCGGTCCCGAAGTTGGTGCCCCTTGGTTGCCCAAAGCAGGAACGTTTGCTGGGTCAGATCCGCCGCATGGTGCACCGATCCGGTCAGCCCGAGGGCGAACCGGTAAAGGGTGGCCTGATGGAGGTCCACCAGTTGTTCCATGTCCGGCAGGTTCACCATGACGTGAGGCGCTACAATCCCGAATATTCCTGGGAATATTTGTTGAGGGCCAACCTCTCATGGTTATGGATGCTATACAACGTCGTCGACCCCGGGGAGCACGTCTCCTGTTGGGCCTGCTGCTCCTAGGAGCGGGCTTGGGGGTCTGCGGGTGTACCCGGTTTGAACCTGGGGCGGTCTCGCGGTTGAGCCGTGGCAACATGGGCTTCGGTGGTTCCGGCGCCTGGGTGGCCACCTCGCGCCTGACCCTCCAGATCGAATCCGGCCGGGCCGGACAAAACGGGGCCCAGGCAGCGGGTTGCTCTACCTGCCGATGAAGCCCAGTCAGCCCAACCACGGCGCCCGAAGCAGGGTTGCATGCCTGGCTCTCGGGGGGCTGGTCATGCCGGTTCTGATGGCTGCCTCCCGCGAGATCCCAGCCGTTGAACTCGACGTCGATTTCCTCTCCGCCGGGGACGTCCAGCTCTTCCAGGGATCCACCGCAACCGGAGTCCAGTTGGGTGAAACGTGGGTGCGTGCCGAAGTCGGCGGAGGTTGGTTCGGGGTCGATTACGTGCCGGTGGACTTCGATCTTTTCGGGCGATCGGAGCGTCTTGAGGAGTCCCGCGTGGGCGTGGGACTGCACCTGGCAAGGCCGGTCGACCAACGGTGGACGCTTCTTGCCGATGCCTCCGCGTATGAAGGTTTCCAAGCCTACCGCAGCGCCTGGGTTTCCCGATGGTACACCCAATTCTTCGAGGGATTGCCAGGTTTGAGGACCCCGGATCCGGCAGGGCTGGCCGGTGGCGTGGGCGTCCGTCACGAAACCATCCCGACCCGACTGTGGATCCAGGTGGAGACTGCACTGGCGATGGATCGCATCGCCCCGGGTTATGCCGAGATCCTCGACGAGAACGGGTCCCTCATCGACGTCCGCCCGCTGCGGAGCCACCTCGACACCCGAAGCCACCGTTTTGGCTTCGAGGTGGCGGTCACTCCCTGGCTGAAGACCCGCACCGCCCTGCGAGTTGCCGACCAGGTCGAGCGCCGGCCTCGATGGTCGTCCACCGGAGAGGCTAATTTCGCCCTCGGTCCCGACTGGGTGCTTCGCCTGGATGGCGGATACACCTGGGAGGAACTCAACGGGGATGCGCAACGGCGCTTTGAAGGCTGGTGGACGGGGGTGGGCATCGAGTGGGAGTTCCGGGAGGGGTGGCATGCATTGACCCGGGCTCGGGCCTACCGGGACAACGGCGAAGTGGAGAACAGCATTTCGTTTTCGACCTCGGCTCCGCCGCTCGATTCGGCCGAGCTCAACCTCGGGTTCCGCTGGTCCCGCCCGGGTCACACCGTGTACCTGAGCGCCGGGCCCTATTGGTCCCACTATGAGCCGGTGGCCTTCAACACCGCCTTCTTCGCCAATTTATACCGCGACCGCGTCTTTCTTTCCCTCCAGGCATCCTACCGCTGGGAGTTCTAGCGTTTGGTGCCCGGCCCCTGTTCCCCAAAATCCCGCCCCCCAATCTCCGAGACTCCATGAACATCCCCCGCACCCTCCGTCGTGGACGGGCCATGGCCACCGTGCTGTGGCTCCTGGCCTCCTTGTCCCCCGCGTTGGGCCAGTCCCGCTACGCCGTCGGGGACCTCGTCGACGAGTTCACCCTCACCGATCGCACCACCGGGAAGCCGGTCCGGCTCTCGGACTTCACGGGGAGCATTGTCTTCCTCGAGTGGTTCGCCCACTGGTGCCCGTTCTGCGTGGCCGCGGCACCTCAGGTGGATGCCGGCATCGTGGAGCATTACCGGAACCGTGGCGGCAATCCTGCAGGGATTCCCGTGGTCCACATCGCCCTCAACCTCCAGGCGGACACCCAGTCACGGGATCGCACCGCCACCACCACGTTCATCCAGCGGTACGGGTTCGACCCGGTGCTCCAGGACACCCAGCGGGTGCTGGCCCGACGTTTTGCCGACGGCGGGCAACCGATCTTCGCCATCATCAACGGAGTCACCAATTCCCCCAACGCCCGTCCCTGGGAACTGCTCGATAAGCTGCAGAACTACGGATCCACCCAGTCGCCGATCGAGCGGTTCCGCGCGGCCATCGACCGCGTCCAAGCGGCCCCAGCCGCCGGGCCCTCCTTGCGGGTCTCGATGGACGAATCCCTCAGGCCGGGCGTTTTCCGGATCGATTTGGACACCGAGGCGAGGGCCGAGTTTGGCGTCGAGGTCTCGGAGGATCTGGTGCGCTGGGTTCCGCACGCCATCCTCCCCAAAGGTGCCCGAACTCTCGACGTCGCGCTCGGGACGATCGCCGAAAAGTCCCGATTCATCCGGCTGACCCAACGGCCATGAGTCTCCAGGTCGGGTCCCTTCGCAGTCCCCTCCTACCGGGCGCGCCCCGATTTGAACGTCATCAGGGCCACGAGGGCTCCTGCGGCCAGCACACTGGGTATGAGCCATGGAAGGAACCCAGCCTGCGAAGAGGTTGTCGCCGGTCCCCGGTCGGTGCCGTCCGGGAAACGGCCCTGCTCGGACTTCTCCAGGTCCTCCAGAGGACGGTCTTCCCCGGGTTTCAAATGCACCGTGAGCTGGGGTACTGGGCTCCAGGCGCCTTTGATCGGTTCATCTTCAATGGCTTTCAGCGTCGCAATCGTGATTTCCCCAGGCGGCACCCGCTTCAGGTGGAATCGCCCATCCGCTGCGAGAGTGAGTGTTGGCGAGTCCCAAGCCTGTTCGCGGCCGATCGAAAAACGCGTCCCCTCAGGCAGCGAGTCGCGATCGAACAACTTCAACCGGCCGGCAAGCCGGTGTC
>JBDLQQ010000044.1:0-8803 GCA_039800465.1 Verrucomicrobiota bacterium | reverse complement strand
GGCCTGACCGGGATCATGCTGGCGGTGGCGCCGTTCGACTGGCAGTTGAGCGACTCCTATTTCGTCGTGGCGCACTTCCACTACGTGCTCATCGGCGGACTGCTGTTCACGATCTTCGGGGCCATCTACTACTGGTTCCCGAAGGTGACCGGACGCCTCATGAGCGAACGGCTCGGTCGCTGGCATTTCTGGCTCTTCGCGCTGGGCTTCAACCTCACGTTCGCCCCGCTGCACATCGCGGGCATCCTCGGCATGCCGCGGCGGATCTACACCTACGACGCCGGCCGGGGGTGGGAGATCTGGAATCTCGTCGCCACGATCGGCGTCGCCTTCCAGGCGCTGGGAATCCTGTTCTTCGTGGCGAATCTCCTGTGGTCCTCGCGGCGTGGTGCGAGGGCAGGGGACGATCCATGGGATGCCTGGACCCTCGAGTGGTCGACCACCTCGCCGCCGCCCCCGTACAACTTCGAGACCCTGCCGACCGTCCGGAGCCGTCGCCCGCTCTGGGACCTCAAGCATCCGTCCGATCCCGACTGGAGGGTCGAATAGCATGCGCACCCCGGAATCCATCGACGCCTTGGAGACCCAGCCCTGGGTGCTGCCGTCGCGACGCAAGGTAGGCCTGCTGTGCCTGCTCGCGACCGAGTCGGCCCTCTTCACGATCTTCGTCGTGGCCTATGTGTTCTACCTCGGGAAGAGCCTGAACGGACCCTATCCGAAGGACATCCTCTCCATCCCCTGGCTCGCCTCGGTGGCACTCATCTCGAGCAGCGTCTCGGCCGATCTCGCCGAGCGGGCGTTCCGATGCGGGAACCGGGGGCGGTTCCAGGCGATGCTGGCCGTGACAATCCTCCTCGGCATCGGGTTCCTCGGGGCGACCGCACTCGAGTGGAAGCGGCTGATCCTGGTCGAGCACTTCACCATCAACGGCAACCTCGCCGGGACGACCTTCTACGCACTCGTGGGTCTCCACGCGAGCCACGTCATCGTGGGACTGCTGCTGCTGACCCTTGTCCTGCTGCTGAGTCTCAAGGGCGCCGTGGCCTCCCGGCAGCATGAGCGGATCCAGATGCTGACCTGGTACTGGCATTTCGTGGATGCCATCTGGATTGTCGTGTTCCTCGTTGTGTATGTCTTCGGACGCTGACGCCCGGACCTGATCTTCCTCCCCCCTGATGTCCTCCCCGAACCCCCAGTCCTCCGAGTGCCCGGCCGGGCATGTCGATCTGCCGGCCCCGACGCTGTGGCCGATGGTGGCGGCGTTCGGCATCGCGCTTCTGGCCCTGGGGTTGGTGACGCACTGGGTCGTGTCCGCGGTGGGTCTGCTGTCGGCACTGGTCGCGGCGGTCGGGTGGTGGCGGGAGGTGTTGCCCGAGGAGCACGAGGAACGCGTGCCGTGGGTTCCTGAGGCGGAACGGGCGCGGCCCGTGCAGCCGGTCCCGAATCGGGTGCAGCACCTACGTCTGGGGCAGGGCGGCCATCGGGTCCGGATCCCGGCGGAGATGCATCCGTATTCGTCCGGTCTCAAGGCCGGCCTCCTGGGGGGCGTCGTGATGGCGGTCCTCGCCGTCGGCTACGGCCTGATCGCCCAGGGCAGCCCGTGGTTCCCGATCAACCTGCTGGCGGCGGCGGCGCTGCCCGATCTGGCCCGGGCCTCGACCGAGCAGCTTCGAACGTTCAGTGGTGCCGGCCTGTTGGCGGGCACGGTGATCCACGGGGTCGTCTGCCTGGTGGTCGGGTTCATCTATGCGGTGATGGTTCCGATGTTCCCACGTCGGGGCTGGCTCTGGGCGGGAATCGTCCTGCCGCTCTTCTGGTCGGGATTGTTCCATGCGACCGGTCGCTTCATCGACCCCGCCCTCGTGGCCCGGGTGGACTGGCCGTGGTTCGTCGTCTGCCAGGTCGCTTTCGGGCTCGTGACTGGGTGGTCGGTCTCCCGCAGTGAACGAGTTGAGACGCGTCAGACCTGGCCCCTGGCGGCCCGGGTGGGCCTGGAAGCGGAGGAGGAGGAGTCGTGATCGCCCGCGTTCCTTCCATGGGTCACGTCTCGGGTTCCCCTCGACGTCCTGCCGTGTCCTGTCGGATCCCGCTCCTGGGACTCTGCCTCGCGGTGATCGGGCTGTTGGGCGTGGGGTGCGACCGGCTCCCGGGTCGGCCAAAGCCGGAGGACCGGTGGCGGCCCGACACGGCGGTGATGGAGTTCGATGCGCTGTACCGATCGCAGTGCGCCGGGTGTCACTCCCGGGATGGGCGACTCGCCGCGGCGCGTCCCCTGAATGATCCGACCTATCTGGCGTTCGTGGATCCCACCGTCCTCCGGAGGGTGATCACCGAGGGGATCTCGGGCACCGCGATGCCGGCGTTCAGCCAGAAGCACGGCGGGTTGCTGACCGATCCGCAGATCGACGTCCTCGTGGATCGTCTGACGGCCGGTACGTTGGGTGTGGCGGTGGCGTTGAAGCTGCCGCCCTACCGGGCACCGCTGGGCGACGTCGGGCGCGGCGCTCTAGCCTATCAGACCTATTGCGCCAAGTGCCACGGACCCGAAGGTCGAGGCGGTCCGAACGGCCGGTCGATCGTCGATCCCTCCTATCTGAGCCTCGTCAGCGACCAGGCGCTCCGGACCGCGGTCGTGGTCGGCCGGGTGGACCTGGGCATGCCGGACTGGCGGGGGTACGTGCCGGGTCGGGTGATGTCCCCGCAGGAGATTTCCGATGTCGTGGCGTGGCTGGTGGCCCAACGCCCTCAACGCCCCATGAGCCCCAGACTTTCCCAACCATGAGCGACACCACCTCCTACCCCACGAAGACCGGATCCGAGTGCTGCTGCAAGGGGTCGTCGCGTCGCGGTTTCTTCCTGACCCTCGGGGTCGGTCTCAACGTCGTCGCCGGTTCGCTCCTCGCCGTGCCGATCCTGGGCTATGTGCTGTCGAGCTTCCGACGCCAGGCTCCGGGTCAGTGGATCTCGCTGGGGCCGGTCGGACAGTTCCCGTCGGGAACGACCCGGCTTGCGACCTACCGCAACCCGGTCCACCGGCCGTGGGACGGCAAGACGGCGGACATCCCATGCTGGGTGCGGAGCATCGACGGCTCGAAGTTCCAGGTGTTTGCGATCAACTGTGCGCACCTGGGCTGCCCAGTGCGGTGGTTCGAGCAGTCGCGCCTGTTCCTCTGCCCGTGTCACGGCGGCGCCTATTACGAGGACGGTTCCCGCGCCTCGGGGCCCCCGCCGCGTGGGTTGTTCGAATACGCCTACAAGGTCGAGAAGGGGGCCCTGTGGGTGAAGGGCGGCTTCATCCCGACCCTCGCCCGACCGCTGTCGGACGCCTGAGTCCCGAGCCCTGATCCCCATGCTCCGGCAACTCCAACAGATCGCCCAGTGGTTCGACGACCGGCTCCATCTCACGAAGCTGTTCGCCTCGACCGCGGGACACCGGGTCCCGAAGAGCTCGGGCAGCTGGTTCTACGTGTTCGGCAGCGGCACGATGCTCTGCCTGATGCTCCAGCTGGTGACCGGCACCTGTCTGGCCTTCGTCTATGTCCCGTCGGCCGACGAGGCCTACACGACCCTGGAGTACCTGACCTATGAGCAGCCGCTGGGCTGGTATCTCCGGGCGCTCCACTACTGGGGATCGAACTTCATGCTGGGGATCATGTCCCTCCACATGGCCCAGGTGTTCCTGTTCGGCGCGTACAAGTATCCCCGGGAGCTGACCTGGATCACCGGCGTGCTGCTGCTGTTTGTGACCCTCGGGCTGGCGTTCACGGGCCAGGTGATGCGGTTCGACCAGGATGCCTACTGGGGATTGGGCATCGGGACGGCGATCATGGGGCGGGTGCCCGTCATCGGGGCGGACCTCGTGAACCTGATGCTCGCGGGGCCCATCATCGCGGGCGAGACGCTGTCGCGCTTCTTCACCCTCCACGTCTTCATCCTGCCCGGGACGATCCTGGCCCTGATCGGGGTCCATCTCCGCCTGGTCCTGACGAAGGGGATCAATGAGTACCCGAAGCCGGGTGTCCCGGTGCAGCGCGAGACCTATGTCGAGGAGTACGAGAAGCTCGTCGAGAAGGAGGGCGTGGCGTTCGTGCCGGGGGCGATCAGCAAGGACCTGTACTTCTCGGCCTTCGTGATGTTCGCCATCGCGACCTGCGCAGCGGTGTTCGGTCCCAAGGGGCCGGAGGGGGTGCCCGATCCCACCTATATCCAGACCGCGCCGCAGCCTGATTTCTTCTTCCTGTGGGTCTACTCCGTGGCCGCACTGCTCCCGCCGTACACGGAGACGGTGGTCCTGTTGGTGGGGCCTGCGGTGGGGGTGCTGGCCCTGCTGGCGCTGCCGTTCATCTCCAACACGGGCGAGAAGAGTGCCCGACGCCGTCCGGTGGCGGTGTTGACCGTGCTGGTCGCGTTCCTGGGACTCGGACTCCTGACCTGGGCAGGTCTGACCTCGCCGTGGTCGCCGCACATGCAGGCCTGGACCTCGGATCCGACCCCGGCGGCGTTCGTGAAGGGGCGATCCCCTCTGGAGCTCCAGGGAGCGCTGGTCCTGCAGAACAAGCAGTGTCGGAACTGCCATGCCCTCGACGGCGTCGGTGGGCATCGGGGACCGGATCTCTCGACCGTGGCGACGCGGCTCACCCGGGATCAGCTGGTGCGTCAGGTCATCCAGGGCGGCGGCAACATGCCGGCCTATGGCAAGAACCTGTCCCCGGCGGAGGTCGACGCGTTGGTGGCGTTCATGATGACCCTGCATCCAGCCAACGAGCTCCCGGCCCGCGACGCGACGCTGTCGGCCCGGCGCAGTCCGTAGTCGGATGGAACGAGGACCGATCCCGTGAACATCCCGGTCGAGGCGGTCCTGACGTCCTGGAACCTCGCCCCCGGACCGCTGCTCGGTCTGGTCGCGTCGGGCGCGGTCTATCTCCGGGGATGGCGTCGGTTGGCGGTGCAGGTTCCCGAGCGGTTTCCGGTCTGGCGCTGTGGGGCGTTCCTCGCCGGACTCCTGACCCTGTTCGTCGCGATCGCGTCCCCGGTCGACGCCTTCGCGGGGTGGCTGTTGTCGGTGCACATGGTGCAGCATCTCCTGCTGACGATGGTCGCGCCGCCGCTCCTGCTGCTGGGGACGCCGTACCTGCCAATGCTGTGTGGGCTGCCGCGTGGGATCCCGCGGGAGATCGTTGGGCCGATCCTGACATCGCGGCCCTGGCAACGGGTGGTTCATCGCCTGACCCATCCGGCGATGGGTCTTGTGGCATTCGTCGGCTCGAACCTCCTGTGGCATCTGCCGGTCTTCTACGGACTGGGGCTGCGCTCGGAGGCCTGGCATCGCTGGGAGCACGCGTGTTTCCTGGCGACGGCCCTGTGGTTCTGGTTCCCGGTGATCCAGCCGTGGCCTGCGCGTCTGAGGTGGCCCCGATGGGCCATGATCCCGTACCTGCTCGCGGCGGATCTCCAGAACACGGCCCTCGGGGCGGTGCTGTCGTTTGCGGATCGGATCTTGTACCCGGCCTATGGAGCGGCCCCCCGGGTGTCTTCCTGGACCCCCTTGGAGGACCAGGCCCTGGCCGGCGCCCTGATGTGGGTCCCGGGTTCGATCGCGTTCCTCGTGCCGCTGGTGTGGGTTGTCGTGGAGGTGCTGGAGGGACGGCGAGGCGTCCGGCCTGGGTCGCTCCCGGGAATGGCTTCCCGGGTCCGTCGTGGATCGCCCCTCACGGTTCCGATCCAGGCACAGACCTCGACCTCGGGTGCACGGGTTCCCTGGGATCTCCTCGAGGTTCCCGTCGTGGGGCGGGTGCTGCGACAGGGGTGGTTTCGTCGTGGGGTGCAGGGGATGGCGCTGCTGGCGGCGGTGGGGGTGGTGGTCGACGGGTTCTGGGGTCCACCGGTGGCGAGTGCGAATCTGGCCGGCGTTGTCCCGTGGCTGGTCTGGCGAGGGCTTTGGGTCGTGGTGCTGTTGGCGTTGGGAAACCTCTTCTGCTTCGGCTGTCCGCTGATGCTGGTCCGGGATGGGGCGCGACGGATCCTTCCCGCCCGTTGGCCCTGGCCGCGATGGCTCCGGGGCAAGTGGGTGGCGGGCGTGCTGTTGGCTGGATTCCTCGCGGCGGCCGAGGCCTTCTCGTGGTGGGATCGACCGGTCGCCACGGCGGTGCTGATCGGGGTGTATTTCGTCCTCGCGGTGGGCGTCGACGGACTCTTCCGCGGTGCGTCGTTCTGCCGGCATGTCTGCCCCATCGGATTCTTCGGATCGATCCAGGCGTTGTCGTCGCCCCTGACGGTGGCGGTGCGCAACCCTGAGGCCTGCTCCACGTGCACGACGCATGACTGTCTCCGCGGCAATGCGGAGCAGCGCGGTTGTGAGGTGGGATTCTTCCTCCCGAGGAAATCCGGGAACCTCGACTGCACGGGGTGCCTCGACTGCGTCCGGGCCTGTCCGGAGTCGAATGTCGGTGTGCTGGCGGTGAATCCGTTCCGCGACCGCGTCCAGGACCGTGTCCGATCGGTGGTGGGCCGGTACGCGCAGCGCCCGGACGTGGCAGTGGGGGTTCTGGTGTCGGTGGCCTCGGCGTGGGTCTCGATGGCGGTCATGGTGATGCCGGTCCCGCCTGGAGCGGGACTGGGGTTGCCACCCACACTGGGGACGCTGTGGGTTTTTCTGGGTGGCATCGTGTCGCTGGGGGGACTTGCTGGGATGGCGGGGGCGTTGGGAGCGGCGGTTCTGTCACCCGGCGGACGGACCGGGCTGCGATGGACGACCGAGAACGTGATCCATCTGGCGCCGATGGGCTTCGGGCTCTGGGCGGCGCATTGGGTGGCCCACCTGGGCGTGGGACTCCCGCTGCTGGGGCCCATCCTCCAGCGGTGTGCAGCGGAAGGGTTGGGGATGGGGTGGCCGGTGGGATTCAGCGGCTTGCCCTTGGCATTCCGGGAGTCGCTCCCGTGGGTGCAGGTGCTGCTGGTGGACGCCGGGTTTCTGGCCGCCTTGTGGTCGATGTGGACGGTGGCCGGGCGCTGGACTTCGGGATCCGGTTCCCGATGGCGGGCGTTCCTGCCGTGGGGCGTCCTCGCGACCCTCCTGCATGGGATGGCGTTGTGGCTGTTGCTGCAACCCATGCCGACCCGGGGCACCCCGGGACAGGGCTTTTGAAGAGGAGGACCCCCTGATGCTGTGCCGCCTCCCTTTGATACCGATTCTCCTCGTGGTGATGTCCGCGTGGGGGATCTCGAGCGGGCGGGCTGATCCGGGGACCCTGCTGATCCTGGAACAGCGGGGTGGGATTCAGGTGACCGTCTGGATGGATCCGGCGAGGCCTCAACCGGGTCGAGTGATCCTCAAGGCGCTGGTCCAGAACGTGTCGGCGGGAGCCCTGGTGGGGGATGCGGAGATCGTGTCGCGGCTCGAGTCTCCTTCGGGCGCCGGCAGTCGCCCAGTGGACCCCGTCTGCGGCCGAGGCGGGAATGGACTCTTCGTGGGCGAGGCCGCGCTGGGGTGGATTCCGTGGGGTCGACAGGGATCGGGAAACCGGCTGCTCCAGGGTGTGGAGATGTGGCTTCCGACCTCCGGGGTGTGGTCCTTGGACGTGCGGGTCCGGGTTCGAGGCCGGGAGGAGGAGTTCCGGGTGGGGATTCCCGTGGAACCTTCGGGATGGGGTCTGGGGATGATCCTCTGGGGAGTCGGCCTCCCCGCGGTGGTCGTGGCGCTGTATGGGGTGCGGGTTCGAGGGACGACACGGGGCTCGGTCCCGAGGTGAGGGCGTCTCGCCGGGCGCGTGAAGCGCCCGATCCGACTCTAGCGGCGCAGGGCGACATCCCCCTCCAGACCCTTTGGGAGCGACCGTCGTCTCAGCCGCCAAAGCCGACGCCTCACTGAAGAGTCCGGCCACGCCTCTCACGAAACGCTAGTGGAGGGAATCCGCGAGCCTACACGAGTTTCCGCCACCAAACGTTTCAAGTGTAGTGTGCGAAGTATGGGTATTGAATCCATGGGGGGTCCGTTGCGACGGGTTCCCACAGGTCCCAGAGCGGAGCGGTTCGTGCCTCCGACACGGTGTTGGGATGCCATCGAGGATTCCTAGGGGGGTATCCCTACGGATGTCCGAGTCCCTGGGGAACGATCCTGCCCGTGCGCACTCTCCCTGAGGCTCTCCATAAAAAATCGCTGGAGCGGCAACTGGACCGGGTAATCGGTCAACGAGTAGGATTCCGTGGTGATCTCCGTGCTGCCGAACTTCAGAATAAGTGCCAGCGAGCTACTTCTGGCGGTGGAGTCGGAATCCATCTGCCTTTCCAGTCTCCGAATCCCTGAAGCGCCCCATGACCTACGCTGAATTCTTTCAGGCCGCCCGCGGTGACCAACAGGCTCCCTACGCCTACCAGTGCCGGTTGGCCGGCGGCGAAGCGGCCGATGCTAGAGGCGCTTTCAGCCACGGCACGGGCTGCCAGTCTCAACTGATCAACATTCCAACCGGCCTGGGCAAAACCGCCGCCGTGGTGCTCGCCTGGCTGTGGAACCGCGTTGCACAACCGGATGAAGCCGCCCGCGCCCTGTGGCCTCGTCGGCTCGTCTATTGCCTGCCCATGCGGACGCTCGTGGAGCAGACGGAACAGGAGGTCCGGAAGTGGCTCGGGCATGCACTGTGGGACGGGAACAGCCAGACACGCCGCGGCAAAGTCGGCGTCCACGTCCTCATGGGTGGCGAGGACGCGGGGGACTGGGATATCCACCCGGAAGAAAACGCCATCCTGATCGGCACACAGGACATGCTCCTCAGCCGCGCACTGAATCGAGGCTATGGCATGAGCCGCT
>JBDLQQ010000043.1:0-5497 GCA_039800465.1 Verrucomicrobiota bacterium | reverse complement strand
GTCGCGGGCGAGCCGACGGTCGGCCGGCAGGTCGGCTACACGCCGCTCGTCAAGGCGGACCGTCTGGCCAAGGCGCTCGGCATCCGCGAGCTCTGGGTGAAGAACGACGCCGTCAACTACCCGACCCTCTCGTTCAAGGACCGCGTCGTCAGCGTCGCCCTCAGCCGTTCGGTCGAGCTGGGCTTCAAGACCGTCGCCTGCGCCTCCACCGGCAACCTCGCCAACTCCGTCGCCGCCAACGCCGCCGCGGCCGGCCTCGAGTGCTTCGTCTTCATCCCGCACGACCTCGAGCAGGGCAAGGTGGTCAATTCCCTGGTCTACGGCGCCAACGTCATCGGCATCCGCGGCCACTACGACGAGGTCAACCGCCTCTGCGCCGAGATCGCCGGCAAGTACGGCTGGGCGTTCGTGAACGTCAACATGCGCCCCTACTACGCCGAGGGCTCCAAGAGCATGGGCTTCGAGATCCAGGAACAGCTTGGCTGGCGCATCCCGGAACACACCGTGGTCTGCATGGCCTCCGGATCGCTCCTCACCAAGATCCACAAGAGCTACCAGGAGTTCTCCAAGCTCGGGATCGTGCCGAAGACCCCGTGGAAGATCCACGGCGCCCAGGCCACCGGCTGCAACCCCATCACCCAGGCCCAGAAGGCCGGGCTCGACTTCTTCAAACCCCAGAAGCCCAACACCATCGCCAAGTCCCTCGCCATCGGCACCCCGGCCGACGGCTTCTACGCCCTCCGCGTGATGAAGGAGACGGGCGGCTCGGGCGACGACGTGACCGACGACGAGATCCGCGAGGGCATCCGCCTGCTGGCCGAGTGCGAGGGGATCTTCGCCGAGACCGCCGGTGGCGTGACCGTCGGCGTGGCCAAGAAGCTCATCGCCCAGGGCAAGATCCCGGCCGATTCCAGCGCCGTCCTCTGCATCACCGGCAACGGACTCAAGACGCTCGACGCCGTGGTGGGCCATGTCGGTCAGACCCGTGAGATCCGTCCCAGCCTCCGCGAGTTCGAGGCGCTCGGGGTCACCGAGGGCGCCGAGCTCGTCAACGCCTGAACCCGCCATGATCCGCATCTCGATCCCACCCACCCTCCGCCGGTTCTTCGGCGGCGAGGATGTGGTCCACGTGTCGGCCCAGACCGTGACCGACGCCATCGACCAGATGCAGGGACGATTCCATGGCGTCCGGGACCGGCTGTGCCGCGAGGACGGCCGGATCCGGGGCTCGGTGCTGGTGTTCGTCAACGACCAGGACATCCGTTTCCTGGACGAGCAGAACACGACGCTGCAGCCGGGCGATGAGGTCACGATCATCCCGGCCTTCGCCGGCGGCTGATCGATGGCCGGCGCCCCGAGGGAAATCGGTTGCGCCGGGGTTGACGCGGCTGGTTGGCTGAGGGGCGATGAAGATCCTCGTCCTGGGCTCCGGCGGTCGTGAACACGCGCTGGTCTGGAAGCTGGCGCAGTCCCCCCACACCACCTCCCTCTGGGTCGCTCCGGGCAATGCCGGGACCTCGGGCGAGACCCTGGCCGCCAGCGGTGCCCCGGTGGTGAATGTCCCCATCGGCGCGGAGGATCTCCCCGCACTCCTCGCCTGGGCGAAGGAGCACCGGCCGGATCTCACAGTGGTCGGACCCGACAATCCACTCGCCCTCGGGGTGGTCGATCTCTTCCAGGAACACGGTTTCCGCATCTGGGGTCCCAATCGCCGCGCCGCCCAGTTCGAGTCCTCCAAGGTCTTCTCGCAGGACTTCATGGCGCGCCACGGCATCCCAACGGCCCGGGCCGGCACGTTCTCGGACGTCCAGGAGGCCCGACGGTTCTGCGAGGAACTGGGTGGACGCTGCGCCGTGAAGGCCGATGGCCTCGCCCTGGGCAAGGGCGTCCTCCTCACCCACTCGGTCGCGGAGGCGCATCGGGCCGTGGATGAGATCCTCGTCGACCGGACCTTCGGCGCCGCAGGATCCCAGGTCGTGATCCAGGAACTCCTGGAGGGGATGGAGATCTCCCTGCATGCCCTGTGTGATGGCCGCACGGCGTTGCTGTTCCCGACGGCACAGGACCACAAGCGGGCGCTCGACGGCGACCAGGGACTCAACACCGGCGGCATGGGGACCTATTCGCCGGCCCCGTTCCTGTCGGACGCCGAGCTGACCTCGGTGGGCCGCCAGATCCTCGAGCCCTGGCTCGCCGGGTGCCGCGCGGAGGGCATCGACTTCAGGGGGCTGCTGTATCCCGGGGTGATGCTGACCCGACAGGGCCCCAGGGTCCTCGAGTTCAATGCCCGCTTCGGGGATCCCGAGACGCAGGTGTATCTGACCCGGCTCGAGAACGATCTCGTCGAACTCCTCAACGCCAGTGTCGACGGCACCCTCGACCGGATGACGTTGAAGTGGTCTCCCAACGCCAGCGTGTGTGTCGTCGCCGCGAGTCCGGGCTATCCCGGGTCGTATCCGAAGGGACTGCCGATCGACGGGCTGGACCGGGCTGCGGCATTGCCCGGGGTGAAGGTCTTCCATGCCGGGACTGCGTTGAAAGATGCCAGGGTGGTGACGAATGGCGGGCGGGTCCTCGGGGTGACGGCGTGGGCCCCGACGCTGCAGGAGGCGCGGGATGCGGCCTATCGTGCGGTCGACGAGATTCGGTTCGAGGGGATGCACTGTCGGCGGGATATCGCCGCGAAGGGGCTGGGGGGCGGAGCGAGTTGAGGGTTGAGAGCGCTGGAAGGGTACTTGGCTCTTGGCGTTTGTGGACTCCGGGGTAGGCTCCCGCGCCGGTGAGATCGAGTCTGCATTCCGTGCTGCCGTGGGTGTTCGCCCTGGTCCTGGCATTGAGCCGGTGGCCGGGCCTCCTGCCGCCCAACTTCAGCGCGGCCTATGCGTTCGTCTTCTGCGCCGGGGCGCTCATCCCGGGTCGCCTTGGTTGGGTCCTGCCCCTCGGGGTGATGCTGGTCACGGACCTTGCCCTGAACCTGTACTTCGCGCTCATCGGCGGCTGGGCTGTGTTCACCCCTGCCAATCTCGGGTCGATGCTCCTCAATTACGGCGCCTTCGCCCTCGTGTTCGGCCTCGGACGGTTCCTCGGGGGTCGCTCGCGGTTCCTGACCCTCCTCGGCGGCGGAATCCTGGGGGCGATCCTGTTCTACCTCGTCTCCAACACCGCGGCCTGGTTCTTCAACCCGTTCCGGAATCCCGAGTACACCCGCACCCTCGCCGGCTGGATCATCGCCCTCACCAAGGGCACCGGCGGGTATCCCCAGACCTGGGAGTTCTTCAGGAATACCCTGCTGAGCGGGGGGCTGTTCACGGCGCTCTTCGCGGGAGCCTGGACCCTCACCGCCTCCTCCGAGTCGCCCGTGGAAAAGGGAGAGGAACGCGTCGATGAGGGCGAGGCCGACGAGGCCGCCGCCTAGGCGTTCGACCGGGTGGCCGGAACTCTGAATCCCCAGCCCCACCATGCGACTGGGACTCGTCTCCGACACCCACGGCCACCTGGACTCTCAGGTGCTGGCCCTTTTCCACGGGGTGGACCGGATCCTGCACGCCGGAGACATTGGATCCCCCTGCATCGTGGCCGAACTGGAAGGCATCGCGCCGGTGACCGCGGTGCTGGGGAACAATGATTGGGGACTCGAGTTCCAGCCGACCGAGGTGGTCCAAATCGAGGGCGTTCCCTGGATGGTGCATCACATCGTCGATCCAGAGGACCCGGTAGTCAGCATCGGGGATCGCTTCCGGCACAGTCAGCCCAAAGTCGTCGTCTTCGGGCATACCCATCGGTCCTTCCAGGAGACCCGGAACGGGGTCCTGTACCTGAACCCGGGGTATGCGGGCCGGCCCCGATTCAACCAGCCCCGCTCCGTGGCCACTGTCGACCTGGTGGTCGGGAAACCGCCACGGGTCCGGTTCCACGCCCTGTAGCCGGAGGAACCTCCCGTCAGCGGGGGGCGTGCAGCAGCGTCGGTATCGCGGTGACGAGGGCCGCCGCGAGGGCCGCCAGGACATCGTCTGCCACCACGCCCCAACCGGCGTGCAGGTCCTGCACCCGACGGATGGGGCCTGGTTTGGCGATGTCGAACACCCGAAAGGCGATGAACCCGACGACCCATTCGGGCCAGAACCGATGCGCCAGATCCAGCACGCCCGACGAGGTGGGCCACATGCCCAGGACGATCAGCGGGCCGAGAAACGTCAGGGGCATCGCCACGATCTCGTCGAGGACCACGGATCCCGGATCCTCCCGCCCCAGGATCCGCTCCGCGCGGGAACAGATGGGGACGGCGATCCCGACAGCGGTCAGGGCTGCCAATGTGGCCGGGAGGGGGTCCGGAATCCTGAGGAGAAGCACCAACCATCCAACGCCTACAAGACTTCCCCACGTGCCCGGTCCGACCGGCATCCTTCCTGATCCGAAGCCCTCGGCGATGAAGAGGACCATGGCGTCTAATCCGGATCGGCGGTTCCCCGATGCGGGGCTTGGATCGGTTCCGCTCACATGTCCCGCATGTAGAGTGCCCGGTTCCGCCAGAGGTAGACCGCCCCGCTGTAGAGGGTGAAGAGCACGGTGATGTACTGGGAGATCACCGTGATCATCTGCAGGACCGGTTTTCCACTGATGGAGATCCCCAGCAGGGCATCCCCGAAACGGCCCCACCCCGGCGCGGCCAGCCAGGTCAGGAGCAGGATGATCGTCACGATCTGGGAGATGGTCTTGTGCTTGCCATAGCGTTCGGCGGCCAGGACGACCTGGTTCGAGGCCGCGAGCAGCCGGAGCCCGGTGATGGCGAGTTCCCGGGCCACGATGATCACGGCAATCCACGCCGGCACGAGTCCCTGTCCCACAAACGCGATGAACGCCGAGCAGGTCAGGATCTTGTCGGCCAGCGGATCCATGAGGGTCCCGAACCGGGTGATCAGGTTCCGTTCCCGGGCGATGCGGCCGTCGAGGTAGTCGGTGATCCCCGCGATGCTGAACAGCACCAATGCGACGGTCTCGTGTCCGGGGAATGGCAGGAACACCACCCCGAGGAACACGACCGTCAGGACGAGGCGTCCGAGTGTGAGTTGGTTGGGGAGGTTCACCGTTGAGGCGGCCGGGCCATGGATCCCGGCACGGACGGTTTCGCCCGATCGGGCCTGGTGGCCTGTCGTTGGACCGAAGTAGTACCGCTCCATCAGGGTCGAGCGCGAGCCGGAAGCTGGGGGGAGCAAGTTGGGGGCTGAAAGCGAAGTATAGGTTCAGTCAGGTCTGCCTCGAGCCTGCGCAGGGTGGGTGAGCAGTGCCATGCGAACAGGCGGACCTGGGTTGGTAGCTGTTTCTTGGTGGGGGCGTTGGTGGCGCCTTGGTGGGAGTGGGTGCTGTCGCGTCCAGTGCTGCAGGGCACTGCAGCACCCACCGGCTCGGGGCGAGTCTTTCTGCGCCCCTAAATCTGGCGATGGTGGAGGGCCCTGCGGATCTGCGAGGTGGGTGGGATGAGCCGCCAGAACCACTGCAA
>JBDLQQ010000042.1:0-2621 GCA_039800465.1 Verrucomicrobiota bacterium | reverse complement strand
GCGATCACCTGCAGTGGCAGACGAACCACCCGGGTCCTGGGGTGCGGTCCTACACCCAGCCATCGGGTCCCCGGAACGGCACCGGATCCGTGTGGATGCGGGTCGAGTTCAGCCAGCCCGTTCTGGTGGGCCGGATGCCCGTGATCCCGTTCCTCTTCGGCGGGGAACCCCGGTTCCTCGTGTATCGTACTGGAGCGGGAACCTCGATCCTCGAATTCGAGTATCGCCCGACTGATGCGGATGCCGCGGGTGCCGTGCCCCAGTTGGATCCGGTGATGGGGCAGATCATCCGCCTGACGGGCGGTGCCGCCATCACCGACATGTCCGGCAACCTGGTCCAATCCATCGTGGACGGTGCTGACCGGTTGGTCGTGCTGGGTTCCCTCTTCCGGCACCAACGGTCGATCACGGCGGAGGAGCTTGACCAGGTCTTGGACATCAACAACCCGAGCGAACTAGGCGGGTTCCTGTTCGATTTCGCATCCAAGACTCCCTACTATCAGAACCCGGCCAAGCCCTATTTCACGAACTACACGCTCCCGACGTTCAGGCCGGCCGCCAATGGCGTCGAGGTCTACAAGGTCTACTACAATTCCTCGATACCCAGTCTGGGGGGCAAGCCAGCCTTGGCCTCGGGTCTGCTGGCGTTCCCCAACACAGGGGCGGCCAGGATGGATCTCGTCTCATACCAGCATGGTACGGTCTTCTCAAAGCAGGTCGTCCCGTCGAGGTGCTTTGACACTCCGAATCCTCAGTCGTCGGACTACTACTGGACCTATGAGTCCCGGCTCGTTGTCGCCGCCTTGGGTGGGCAGGGATCGGTGGTGATCTCCTCCGACTATTTTGGGTTGGGGGATTCGACGGAGCCCCACGCCTTCACCCCGAAGAGTCCCCACCAGCAGGTCTGTTTGGACCTGCTGCTGGCGGCTGACGGATTCCTGGAAGCGCGGGGCATCGAGCGGGGTGGTCTCTACTTGTCGGGATGGTCGCTGGGTGGGCTCGTGTCCATGCAGTTCCTGGAGAAACTCGAATCCCTTGGCAGGAAGGTGGACGGCACGGCGACCGCAGCGACCACCGCCCCCGTTCTCATTGGCGTTCAGCGTCTCCTTTTCAATCCCAGATATGGGTCCGGATCCGAGACTCCTGACTTCAACCTCAACTTCTTTCCCATCCTCGCGACCTTTGCGTACGAGTACTACTACGACCGGCCGGGTTTTGCGCGATCGGTAATCGATCCGAGGTATTATGACATCGCCCGCCGCATCTATGAGTGGAACGGCGACGTCAATGGAGTCCTCGAATTGTTCGGCCAGATTCCCCCGGGACAGGCGTCCAAGGAAACCGACATCCTCCAGATGTTGCGACCTGAGTACCGCAATCCCTCCTATTTCTCCGGGTCGGAATTGGCTGGGTTCTTCCGGTTGGTTGCGGCGTACGATTTCATGGCCCAATCCCCGACACGGACCTGGATGGGTGGCCAGGATGAGGCTGTCCCTCCATCGGTGACGGCCATTCCCCCGCAGGTTCAGAACATCTGGAGGCCCGGTTCCAGCACCTCCATCGAGGTCCCGGGAGGTTCCCATCGTGGCACGTTCGTCAAGGCTGTCGCCGATCAGGTCGATTGGTTCAGATCCATCTCGAACAACCCCTGAGTCTCGCTTCGGGGCCGGCTCTCCCTGAAGGTGAAGCGTTCTGCAGCGGAGTGGATCTCCACCTTGGTGCAGGACGGGGAGGTGTTCGAGGAAGGGCCGATTTAGGAAGCCAGCAAGCCAGGTCGAGGAGAGGCCCTCCCAACAAAGCGGTGGACACAGGATCGAGGTTTGTCAGCCTTTTCGGATGAGAGTCTTGTTGATCGCGATCCTGATCGGCGTTGGAACAATCACGGGCTGGGCTGGACCCAAGGCAGCGGTTGTTCCAGTGGCTGCCAGTGGTCGCCCTGAGGTCCGGACGACAGCCCCCAGCAACGATCCCGGAACGTTGACCCTGCGGAAGAGGCCCCGGGTTCCTGGCGATCACCTGCAGTGGCAGACGAACCACCCGAGTCCTGGGGTGCGGTCCTACACCCAGCCATCGGGCCCCCGGAACGGCACCGGATCCGTGTGGATGCGGGTCGAGTTCAGCCAGCCCGTTCTGGTGGGCCGGATGCCCGTGATCCCGTTCCTCTTCGGCGGTGAGCCACGGTATCTGTTGTATCGTACTGGAGCGGGAACCTCGATCCTCGAATTCGAGTATCGCCCGACTGATGCGGATGCCGCGGGTGCCGTGCCCCAGCTGGATCCGGTGATGGGGCAGGTCATCCGCCTGACGGGCGGTGCCGCCATCACCGACATGTCCGGCAATCTGGTCCAGTCCATCGTGGACGGAGCCGACCGGTTGGTCGTCTTCGGTTCCTTCTTCCGACACTATCGATCGGTTCCGGCAGAGGAACTCAACCAGGTGCTGGACATCAAGAATCCATATGAACTGGGTGGGTTCCTCTTCGATCCGGAGTCGAACACGCCCTACTACCAGAACCCGGCCAAGCCCTATTTCACGAACTACACGCTCCCGACGTTCAAGCCGGCCGCCAACGGCGTCGAGGTGTACAAGGTCTACTACAATTCCTCGATACCCAGTCTGGG
>JBDLQQ010000041.1:0-4150 GCA_039800465.1 Verrucomicrobiota bacterium | reverse complement strand
AAACCCTTCGGCATGGTCCCGGACGAGGCCCGCAAGAGGGACCTCCAACGCGCCCGCATCGATGCGATCGGCCGGATCGCGACGCGGGTCCAGGAGGAGCAGGCCCGGTTTGTGGTCGTCGCCGGCGACCTCTTCGATTCGGTCACACCCTCGGCGTCGACCATCGCCGAATGCTGCGGCCAGGTGGGACGGATCCCCGTCCCGGTCTACGCGATCCCCGGCAACCACGACCACGGCGGTCCGGGGAGCGTCTGGGAGTCCGACGCGTTCCAGCGGCATCGGAAAACCCTGGCCCCCAACCTCCACATCCTCCGGGAGCGGTGCCCACTGCCGATCGAGGGAGCCGTCCTGTATCCGTGTCCGCTGCTCCGGAGACACGAGTCGGCCGACGTCACCGAATGGATCCGCGGGGAACTGGCGAAGGCCCCGGAGGGACTGCCGCGGATCGTCATCGCCCATGGCAGCATCCAGGGCTTCGGATCCTTCTCCGACGACGAGGAGGCCGCCGGGGAGGCGCCGAACCGGATCGACCTCGACCGCATCCCCGAGGCGGAGTTCGACTACATCGCGTTGGGCGACTGGCACGGCACCCTCGAGGCGCGTCCCAAGGCCTGGTATTCCGGGACGCCGGAGCCCGACCGCTTCCGACGCGGGGAACAGCACGATCCCGGCAACGTGCTCGTCGTCGAGGCCGGCCGTGGACGCCTCCCGGTGGTCCGTAAGCACCGCACGACTGAGGTGGAATGGCATGAACTCGAATGGGAGTTCACCAGCGACGACGGGCTCGCCGGACTGGGACAGCGGCTCGACGGGATCCTGGGGCAGCGGGTCGGCAAGGACATCCTGCGCCTCCACCTCCGCGGCGCCATCAGCCTCGCGGCGGGAGCCGAGCTGGACCGGGTCATCGCCGACTGCGAGGCCCGCCTGATCCGCCTCCGCCTCGAGAGCCGGCCCCGGGTCGCGCCAACCCCGGAGGAGTTGGATTCCCTCGCGGCAAGCCAGGCCCATCCGCTCGTCGCCGCGGTGGCCCGTCGGCTCCTCGAGGACTCCCGGTCGACCGGCCGCGCGGCTGAGGTCGCACTGCAGGCCCTGCGGGCCCTCTACCTCACCCTCGACTCCCAACCCCGGACACACCGATGAGACTCCACCGTGCCACCCTCCGGAACTACCGGATCCACCGGCAGCTCTCGGTCGACTTCAACGCCGCCAGCACCCTCATCGGAGGCCCCAACGAGTCGGGCAAGAGCACCCTGGTCGAGGCCATCCACCGGGCCCTGTTCCTCAAGGCCAAGGGCAACACCGAGGCCCATCGCGAGATGGTCGCCCAGGGGGTGGATGCCACCCCCGAGGTCCAGCTCGAGTTCGAGGCCGGGGGACGGCGCTGGCAGCTCTCGAAGAGCTTCGGGGCTGCCGCCAGGGGACGCGTCTCGCTCTCGGATGGGCAGGGGACCGTCCTCGCTGGGGACGCGGCCGAGGAATTCCTGGCCGGACTGGTCGGCAGTCCGATGGCCGGCGCGGGCAAGGACATGCTCACGCAGTGGGCCCACCTCTGGGTGTGGCAGGGATGCTCCGGGGACGATCCCGGACAGGCCTCGCAACGCCAGCACGAGGCCCTGATCCGCAGGCTCCAGGAGTTCGGCGGTGCTGGACTCGTCCAGTCGGATTCCGACTGCCGCGTGGCGACCGAGATCGCCGACCGGGTCGACACGATCTTCAACAGGAACGTCACGCCCAAGGCCGGCTCGGAACTCGCCGCCGCCGAACGCGCCGTCACCGAGGCTCGGGACGCGCGTGACAAGGCCCGGCTCCGCTGGGACGAGTACGGACAGCGGGCCGACGATCTCGCGAGGCGGCAGTCCGAGAAGCTCCAGGCGGAGAAGGACCTCATCGACCTCGAGAACCAACGCAACACGGTCACCGACGCCCTGTCGAAGGTCGAGGAACTCGAAGACCAGCTGAAGCAGGAGTCGATCCAGTTGACGAGGGATGAGTCCGCCCGGGACGGACTGGCCAAGACCCTCCGGGAGTTCGCGGAGAACCAGTCGAAGCTCACCCAGACCCTGGAGGGACTGGAGCCGATCCAGAGGAAGCAGGACCAGCTCCGCAGCCGGGTGGCGGAGGCGACGACGGAGCACGCCCAGGCGGAGTCCGATTGGAATGCGAAGCGGGAGACGGCCCGCCGGGCCCGGATCACCCTCGACTGGCTCGACGCGCGGCTCCAACTCGCCCGGGCCGAGGACGAGTTCAAGCGGTCCCAGGCCCAGCTCGACAGGCTCGAGGCCCTCGAGAGGGATCTCGCCGCCGCGCGCCAACGGTTTGCGGGCTGTCGCCCCATCGATCAGAAGGGACTGAAGCGGCTCGAGAGCCTCCAGCAGGCCTTGAGCGAGGCCCACATCGCCCTCGAGGCGATGGCCGCCCAGGTGGAGTGGGTCGCGTCGGACCTCCCCGTCCTGGTGGATGGCCAGCCCCTCGTGGCTGGGCAACCGAGGAGGCTGACGCAGGAGGGGTTGCTGCAGATCGGGACCGGGACGCGTCTCCGGATCCGGCCCGGTGGCGGCGGGTCCGTCGCGGAGGCCACGGAGGCCCGGGACACCGCGGCGTCGAGACTGCGGGCGGAGCTGGATGGCCGGGGGTTCGAGGATGTCGACACGGCCCGGGCGGCCCATGAGGAATGGGGTGTCGCCTCCCGGGCCGTCCAGGATGCCGAACAGGCGGTCCAGGTGCTCGATGCCACGGCGGTCCGGGACACGCTGGAGGTCCGGCGGTCCCGCCTCCTCGAGGCGCAGCAGCAGGTCCAACGGCACGAACCGCTGGTGCGGGGTTTCGAGATGGGGCCCGTCCCGGAAGGGGATGCCCTGCAGGGGCGCATCCGGGAGGCCCGGGAGGCGTTCACACAGGCGGAGCAGGAGGAGGCGACCGCCGAGGCCCGGAAGACGTCCGCCCGGCGGCGCCTCGACCAGTCTCAGGACGAGCTCAACACGGCGGTCGAGGAATCCCAGAGGCTGGAGACCGCCCGCATCAAGCTCGAGGCCCGGCTCACGCTCCTCAGGTCGACGCATGGCGACCCGGTCGACCTGACGAACCAGCTGCAGCAGGCCACGACCGCGGTCGAGGCGACGAAGGTGCGCAAGGCGGGGATCCAATCCCAGGTCGACCAGTTGAATCCCAGTGCCCTCGGAATCCGGCGGGAACGGATCGAATCGACCCTTGGGCAGCTGAAGGATCGTTTGGCCACGAACTGGGATGCGATCCTGGTTCTTCAGACCCAGCTCCAGACGGGGATGGAGGGGGGCGAGGATCCCCGGGCCGCCGCGGAGCAGGCCGCCGCCGTCCTCAGGTCCCGGGAACAGCACCTCGAGGCGCTCCGGCTCCAGGCCGAGGCCCTCCGGAGGCTGCGGGACCTGTTCGAGGAGGAGCAGCGATCGATGGCCTCGCGGCTGGTGGAGCCGTTCCAGGAGAGGATCCGGCGCTACCTGGGATGGATCCTCGGTCCCGGGGCCGATGTCCGTGTCGAACTCGAGGGGAACGGATTCGGGGGGCTCACGCTCCTGCGGAACGAGGGGTTCGCGACGCGGTTCGGGTTCGACAGCCTGAGTGGTGGGACCCGCGAACAGGTTGCGGTGGCGTTCCGGTTGGCGATGGCCGAGGTGCTGGCCGAGGACCATGACGGCTGCCTGCCGATCGTCCTCGACGATGCCTTCGCCTATTCCGACCCGGACCGGGTCAAGGCGCTCCAGGACATGTTGTTCCAGGCCACCAAGCAGGGGCTCCAGGTGATTGTCCTGACGTGTACGCCCCGGGACTACATGGGGCTGTCGGGTGCGGAGATCCTGTTGCGGCGTCCGCTGCCTGCCGCTCCGATCGGCAGCGAGCATCGGGAGTCGTCACCGTCCCTGGAGCCGCGGGAACCGGGGGATCTTGGGGATGGGGTGGAGGAGGGATTCGACGCAGGGGAGTTGGCGTCGGCGACGGGTTCCGGGGCGGGTGTCGTGCAGGTCCTGCCCGAATGGTGCGGTGCCTTCCTGGCGGCGCTGCCGTCGGACGGAGGGACTGTCGGCAATGGCACGTTGCAGCGGGAACTGGGCTGGGACGACGTCCGTTACGCAGCGGTCCGCGATCATCTCCTGAGCGAGGCCCGCATCGAGAAGGG
>JBDLQQ010000040.1:0-8096 GCA_039800465.1 Verrucomicrobiota bacterium | reverse complement strand
CCATGACGGGCTGGCGATTGGGATACGTCCAGGCCGCACCCCGCGTCATCGACCAGGCGAAGAAGGTCCACGACTTCCTCACCGTGGGAGCCGCGGCACCCTTGCAGGAGGCCGCGGTGACGGCGCTCGACCTGCCGCCGGAGTACTACCGTGACCTGACGAACCTCTACACGGAGAAGCGGGATGTCTTCATCGGCTGCCTGAAGGGACTCGGCCTGCCTTTCCAGGAACCGGAGGGGGCGTACTTCGTGATGGTCGACATCTCCTCGCTGGGATTCCCGACCGACACGGAGGCGGCGGAATGGATGGTGCGCGAGATCGGCGTGGCTGGGGTCCCCGGCTCGAGCTTCTTCCGTGAGCCGGAGCATCGGTTCATCCGGTTCCACTTCGCCCGACAGGAGGCAACCCTGCGCGAGGCGGCCTCGAGGTTGTCACGGCTCCACGAGGCCCGAAGACGCTGATCCGGCAGCCAACCGCGCCTCCGCGCACGCCCCTGTCAATCCCCGGGGCATCCCTAGATCTGGCGATGGTGGAGCGTCCGGACGTCACCCAGGATGGGTGGCGTGAGATACAAATCCTACTCCAACACCGACAGAAACATCGACGGCGCAACCCGCTGGCTCCAGGCCTACTTCCACCTCAACGTCCCGGAGCTTGCCGCCTCGATCAACTGGTCCAGGCCACTTGAGATCGTGAAACGGGAAACTGTGATCGAGGAGGACGGCACGCTTCTGCCCGAGCCCAAGGAACTGTGTACCATTCGCCTCTTCGGCCACGACGCTCGGCCCGTACACTTCACGCTCAGCGCCACGATTCTCAAGTCGGGGCTGCTCAAGATCGGCGGGGCACTTGAGGAGGAGAAACTGGATCCGAACGCCAACTGACCCGATGGGGATGTCGGATCCGTGGAGGCCCCGGCAGGCCTCGATTCCTAGTAGTCCTGGGAGCGGCTCATCAGGGGCGACTGCCACGCGCCCTTGGCGCCTGGGGTGTTGACCTTGGGCGGGGCGTCCATCGGCGGGCCCATCGGGTTCTGCATCTGCTGGGCCATCTGGGGCTGCTGCCCCCCCTGCATGGCCATCATCTGCTGCCCCTGCTCACCCAGCTTCTGGCGGACGCCATCCAGCTGCTCGCTCACCTGCTCGAGCTTCCCTTCGGTCTCCTCAGACGGCTGGAGTCCCTCCAGCTGGTTCAACGCCTGCTCAGCCCCCTCGAGTCGGGCCGCCTGCTGCTCGAGCGACTCGTTCTTCGGCTGCTGCATGAGCCGGTCCGCCAGCTTTGACAGGGCCTCCTCGAGACGGTCCTGGGTCTGATCTGCCTTCTGCTTGAGCCCCTGCTTCTGCGGCTGCAGCTCCCCGGCCTGCTGGTAGAAGTCGAGCGACTGGCTGAGCATCTGGGTCTTCTGCTCCAGGCTCTGGTGGTCGGCCTGGTTGGCCAACTGGTCGGCCTGATCCTCCATCACCTGCGAGAGCCGACGGTTCACCGCCGCGAGCGTCTCCTGAGCGGGTTTGTGGTCGGGGACCTTGTCGAGGGCCTTCTCCACCTGCTCCTTGGCCATGCGGAGCACCGCCAGCTTCTCCTTCGGCCAGGGCATCTGGAGCTCCTGGGTCATCAGGAGCCTCGCGTTGAACGTCAGGGCATCGGCCAGGCGCTCCTTGCCCTGCTGCAGGGCGTCCTGGATCCCCTCGTCCTTGGGTTTGAGCTGCGCGGCGTCCTCGATCATCGCCACGCCCTCCTCGATCTCCTTGAAGTCGGGACGCGGGATCGGGGCCTCGGTCGGCCGCGGCGCCACAAGTCGGGTCGACTGGGACTTCCGGGTCCCCTCCTTCATGAGGGTGTCGGCCAACTGGTCCCGGGAGGTCTGTTCC
This sequence comes from Verrucomicrobiota bacterium, assembly GCA_039800465.1. Lineage (GTDB taxonomy): Bacteria > Verrucomicrobiota > Verrucomicrobiia > Limisphaerales > UBA9464 > UBA9464. Next base: position 6,228 of record JBDLQQ010000040.1, on the reverse strand, counting down.
CCCGACTGCGCCTCGGGGTTGTTGGGGTCGGTCTCCTGGGCCGAGGTGAACCGTTCGAAGGCGTTGCGGAGCTTCTCGAGCTTCTGCTGGAGGGGGGCGTTCGGCCGCTGCGCCTCGTCGAGGTTCCGCTTGGCGTCCGCGAGGAGCAGGTCCATGAGCTGTCTCCGGACGTACTCGAAGTTCGACCGGTGGGTCGGTGTATCCGACTCCCGGATGAGGTTCGCGAACTGCCGGAGGCTCTCGCGCCAGCGGGCGATGGTCTCCTCGAGGTTCGTGCGCTTCGTGGATTCCCCCAGGCGGAACTCCGCGTTGCCCTTCTGGAAGCGGGCCTTGCGCGCCAAGGATCTCCCCCCCAGCGACTCGGCACGATCGAATGACAGCAGGGCATCCTCGAACTGTCCCGCGGCATAGAGCGCCACGCCGTGATCGTAGAGAAGCCGGGCGTTCTCCGGATCCTTCTCCAGGGCCGCCGCGAGGGCCGAAACAGCCTGGGCCGCCTGGCCGTTGGTGATCGAGTGCTGGAGAGCCGGGATGTCCACCGTCGCGGCACCCGCAGACAGGGAGAGCACCACGGCGACAACCCAGGCGGCACCCATACGGCCGAGCGGGGAAGAGACTGGGGACAAGGATCCGGCGTTCATGGTGGATCAGGACTGGGTTGCGGGCGCGGTGGCAATGGCAACCGGGCCACGCCTCCGGACGGCGCGGTCGGCTGCGATGAGAATCTGGCCCAGCAGGCAGGTCACCGCCAGCGCCAGCGGGACAGGGAACAGCTCACGGTAGTTCTTCAGATCCTCCCGCGCCGCCGCCTCGGTCATCGGCTCAAGGACCTCCTTTCGGAACAAATCGAGGCCCTCGCCCTTGTCGCCCAGCCGGTAATAGCGCCCACCGGTCACGGCCGCCAGGCGCTGCAGGTTGCTCTCGTTGAGGCGTGAGATGACTTCCTGTCCAAAACTGTTCTTCGCCGCTCCACCGCGGTTCGAGGGCACCTTGGCTCCTCCCGGCGTGCCGACACCCAGGGTGATCACCCGGATCTGATACTGACGCGCCAGACGCCGGGCCGTCTCAACCGGATTGCTCGTCAGGTCCTCACCATCCGACACCAGCAGGATCAGCCGGGGATTGATGCGGTTCGTCTCGAAATACCGTCCTCCCCGCTCCAGTGCCGAGGTCAGGGAACTCCCCGGATCCTCCAGCAGATTGGGATCCAGATAGCGCATCATCATGCGCAACGCGAGGGTGTCGAAGGTCAGCGGCGCGTTCAGGTAGCCGACGCCACTGAAGGTGATGAGCCCCACGCGATCCGACCGGTTGGAGGCCAGGAACCGGTCGAGGGAATTGGTCGCCGCGTACCAGCGGCTCGGTCGGACATCCTGGGCCAGCATGGACCGCGAGGCGTCGAGGGCGATCAGGTACGGGATGCCCTGGAGGGAGGACTGGTCGCTCTTGCGGAACCACAGCGGACGCGCCAGGGCCAGCAGGGCGAACGTCAGGATTCCCAGGCTCAAGGCGAGGTCCAGGTTCAGGGCGCGCGCCGAGGCATTCGAGGCCGCCCACGGACGGTTGGGTCCCCCGATGAAGAGGGTCCGGCGGCTCTGACCCGACCGACGCGACCGCCAGAGCAGCCAGCCGACCACGACGACCACCAGCGGGGTCAGGTAGAGGATCCAGGAATGGGCGAAACGCATGGCGAGGATGGGGTCAGGTCACACGCGCGTTCCAGATCCGGGTCCGGACCAGGCCCATGAGCCAGATCCCCAGCGCCGCCGCGGTGAACCAGGGGTAGAGTTCCTGCCAGTTCACGTAGCGTTTCTGAACGATCTGGCGCTTCTCCAGCTGGTCGATGGCCGTGTAGATGTCCCGGAGCGCCCGGGCATCCTGGGCCTGGAAGAAGAGCCCCCCCGTCATGCGGGCCACACGGTTGAGCTCGTGTCCCGCCGCCGCCGAGGGACTGACCGAGTCGGGCCCCACCAGGATTGTGTAGACCTTGATGCCGGCCCTCGCCGCCAGCGGGGCGGTGTCGAGCGGACGGGGACCGGCGGAGTTGTCGCCGTCCGTGACCATGATGATGACCCGACTCCGATCGCTGTCCTGCTTGAGGAAGGTCGTGGCCGCCTGGATTGCCCAGCCGATGCCGGTGCCGGTCGCCAGTTCCGATTCCTTGAGCGACGCGAGGGCCCACTCATGGTCGAGAGTCAACGGGCTCACCAGCCAGGGGGTCCGGGCGAAGCAGACGATGCCAATCCGGTCGTTGCCGCGGCCCCGGATGAAGTCCTCGGTCACCGCGACGAGCGCATCCCGACGGCTGACCCGACGCCCCTTCAGCCGGAAGTCGGTCTCGGCCATCGACCGTGAGAAATCCAACGCCAGCATGATGTCGATGCCCTTGCTGGGATCGGGCACCTCGCCCCGCGGGATCCGGGGACGGGCCAGGGCCAGGACCAGGAGCGTCAGCGGCAGCAGCCACCAGATCCAGGCGGCGCGACCCGGACGGGCCTTCGGGATGCGCGCGAGGGATTCCATCCCGCGCAGCGTGGGCACCGGGATGGACGGCAAAGGGCCCCGCCGGCCCATCCACCAGAACAGCGGTGGGATCACCAGGAGCAGCAGCAGGACGATCGGGTACTCGAACTCGAACCCCGAGATGAAGAATCCCGAACTCATCGCCCTCCCCCCTCCGCGGGCGGCTCCGACTGCGTGGGCGCCGAGTCCAGTCGGCCATGGCGGAGAAACGCTTCGGCGGCATCGAGCAGACCCGACCGCGCCGCGGCATCCGCGGAGCCCTGGGCGAACTTGATGCGGTCACAAAATCCCAGATACCGCCCCAGCCAACCGGCCGCGGGCTGGCTCACCTCGGCTCCGCGCGCCGCATGATCGAGGAACTCGCGCGTGGTCTGGAACCGGATCGCCAGCCGGAACCGCCACTCCACGTAGTCCCGCAGCAGCTCGGACGACTCGATCGACACCGCATAGGCATCGAGGGTCGCCTGGCGTTCCCGCAACCGGGCCAGCCGCTCGAGGAACTCCGGGGTCCGGTCCGTCTCCGGCACCACAGGCGCCTCGACCCGAGTCGCTGGACGGCGTCGGAACCAGCGTCGCCCGAGGACGACCACGCACAGCAGCCCCGCCACCACGGCGAGCCAGAACCACGGCGACTCCCACCAGGGGGGCATCGGAACCAGGGTCAGGTCCTCAACAAGGCTGGTGGGTTTGTCCGCCATGGATTCGGGGTCGATCAGGCCACGCGCCGCTTCGCCGAGTAGTCCAGGAACTTCTGGAGGCGTTGAGGCCACGGTTGATCCGTCCGGACTTCCAGTTCCGGCACCTGGCTCCTGCGGAAGGTCGCAATGAGATCCCGCTGACGCTGCTCACCCAAGGCACCCCACGCGGCCCGGACTTCGGGATCCCCCGTGTCGATCTCCATCACCTCACCCGTCTCAGCGTCCTGGACCAGTGCGAGTCCCACATCCGGCAACACCAGCTCCCGCTGGTCGACCGTCCGCAGGGCGATGACCTCATGACGCTGGTTGGTCGCCGCCAGCGTGCGTTGCCAGTCGGTTCCGGAGGCGTCGTGGAAATCCGAGAGGACGAACACAAGGGCCCGGCGCTGGAGCAGGTTGTTCAGGAAGTTGAGCCCGGTCGTGAGGGAGGTCCCCGACGACTGTGGCGGGGTGAAGAGCAGCTCGTGGAGGAGCCGGGTGACATGCGAGCGCGTCTTCCGGGGCGGGATGTACCGCTCGATGCGATCCGAGAACAGGACCATCCCGACCCGGTCGCCATCCCGCACGGCGCTGAAGGCCAAGGCGCCCGCGATCACCGCCGCCAGCTCACGCTTGGTCGAGACCCCGTCGCCGGACGCGATGACGTCATCCCCCGCCGTGCCGAAATGGCCGCTGGCCGAGACGTCCACCAGGAGCATCACCACCAGTTCCCGTTCCTCGATATGGCGCTTGATGAACGGCTTCCGGAGCCGTGCCGTGACATTCCAGTCGATCCGCCGAACATCATCGCCGGGCACGTATTCCCGGACGTCGGCGAAATCCATGCCGCGTCCCTTGAACACACTGGTCAGTCGTCCGCCCATCAACTGCTCGCTCACCAGTCGTGCCCGCACCTCCACCTGACGCAGCCTCTTGAGGTAGTCTGGGGGCAGCATGCGGCGAGAGTTGATGCTCCGGGGACGGACGAGGGTTCAGGGCACCTTCACCTTGCTGAGAAGGGTCTGGACGATGGTCTCGGAGGTGATCTCCTCGGCCTCCGCCTCGTAGGTCAGCAACACCCGGTGACGGAGCACATCAGGGGCGATCGCCTTCACGTCGTCCGGCGTCACGTGGTCACGTCCCTCGAGCAGTGCACAGGCGCGGGCGGCGAGGGTCAGGTTGATGGTGGCGCGCGGACTGGCGCCGATCCGCATCAGGCGCTTGAGCTCGGGAGCAACTCCCTGCCCCTGCGTGGCCTCACGGGTCGCGATGACCAGGCGCACGATGTAGTCCTTCACGAGGGCGTCCACGTGGATCCGGTTCACCAGCGCCTGGTAGCCGACGATCTCCTGCGGGGACACCACTGCGTCGAGCGAGAGGTCCGGACGGGTCGTGGCCATCCGGTCGAGGATCTGCAGTTCCTCGGCGGCCGAGGGGTAGCCCACGATGACCTTCAACATGAACCGGTCCATCTGCGCTTCGGGCAGCGGATAGGTCCCCTCCTGCTCGATGGGATTCTGGGTCGCGAGCACCAGGAACGGGTCGGGCAACGGCCACGTCTTGTCACCGATCGTGGTCTGCCGCTCCTGCATCGCCTCGAGGAGGGCCGACTGCACCTTGGAGGGTGCGCGGTTGATCTCATCGGCCAGGACGAGATTGGCGAAGATCGGGCCCTGACGGGTCGAGTAGGTCCCCTTGACGGCGTCGTAGATCAGGGTGCCGGTGATGTCGCCGGGGAGGAGGTCGGGGGTGAACTGGATCCGGGAGAACTGGCAATGGGTGGCCCGGGCGAGGCTGCTGACCGCGGCGGTCTTGGCCAGTCCGGGAAGTCCCTCGAGGAGGATGTGGCCACGGGCGATAAGGCCGACAAGGAGGCGGTAGACAAGGTCCCTCTGGCCCACGATCACCTTGCCGACCTCCGCCCGGACCCGGGCGAGGTGTTCGGCGGCATCGGTGAGCTGACGAGCGAGTTCCGGCTGGGCTTGGGACATAGAATCGAAAGGCGACTCCCAACAGCCAATCAAAGCGGCGCACGCCAAGTCGAGCCCCGACCCGGGACAAATGAGGCTTTCCTCACTGGTGAAGGTCCCGAATCTTCATCTCGAACCGCCCCCGACAACACCATGCCACTCCGAAGACGCTCCTTCCTGCGCACCGCCGCCCTCAGTCCCTGGTGGGCTTCCACGGCCCTGGGCATCGGCATCAAGACGGCCTCGTCGAACTTCAGGCCCGACGTGGCGATCATCGGAGGCGGTCTCGGTGGCTGCGCCGCCGCGCTCGCCGCCTGCACCGCGGGACTCCGGGTCATCCTCACCGAGGAGACCTCCTGGATCGGAGGTCAGCTGACGTCGCAGGGGGTGCCTCCGGACGAGCATCCGTGGATCGAGTCCTTCGGCTGCACCCGCAGCTATCGGGAGTTCCGCAACCGCGCCCGACAGTACTACCGGGACCACTACCGGCTCAGCGCGTCCGCCGTGTCCGCCGCCCATCTCAATCCCGGCAACGGACTGGTCTCCCGACTGTGCCTCGAGCCCAAGGTCTCACGAGCTGTGCTGGGCGAGATGCTGGCGCCCTTTGTCCGCAGCCAGAAACTCCAGATCTGGCTCGAACATGTCCCAGTGGCGGCCGAGACCGACGGGGATGTGGTCAAGACGGTCCGGCTCCGGAGCCCCGGGGGCGAGGTCACCCTCGAGGCGCCCTACTTCATCGACGCGACCGAACTGGGGGATCTGCTGCCCATGACGGGGACCGAATTCGTCATCGGGGCAGAAGCCCGCCGGGACACCGGGGAGGCCCATGCCCCCGACGAGGCCAACCCGCTCGACCAGCAGGCCGTCACGTGGTGCTTCGCGGTCGACTACGATCCCAAGGGCGACCACACCATCGCCAAGCCGGAGGACTATGCGTTCTGGCGCGATTACATCCCGAACCTCCGTCCCCCCTGGCCCGGCAAGCTCCTGAGCTGGGACATGAGCAATCCCATCACCCTCGAGAAGCGGGCCGTCTCGTTCGACCCCACGGGGGCCAA
>JBDLQQ010000039.1:0-23329 GCA_039800465.1 Verrucomicrobiota bacterium | reverse complement strand
TGCATCTGCAGACCGCGAAGTCGGATGTTCGGGAGTCGGGAGGCCCGGGCGTAGACGCCCTCGATCTCCTCGAATGCGATGCCGAACTTGTTCTCGTAGGTGCCCGTCGTGATCTTGGCGTGCGTGCCGGCATCGACGTTGGGGTTCACCCGCACCGCGACGGGGGCGATCTTGCGACGCTTCACGGCAACGCGGCTGATGCGCCCGAGCTCCGCCTCGGATTCCACGTTGAAGCTGTAGATGCCCTGGTCGAGGGCGAAGGCGATCTCCTCCTCGGTCTTGCCCACACCGGCGAACACACACTTCCGAGGGTCCCCTCCTGCCGCGATCACGCGCTGGATCTCACCCGCGCTCACGGTGTCGAACCCGCTGCCCAGATCGGCCAGCGTGCGGATCACGGCGAGGTTCGAGTTCGACTTCATCGCGAAGCAGATGAGCCGGTCCAGAGGGGCCAACGCCTGGTCCAGTTTGGTGAAGTGGTCCGACAGCGTGGCCTGGGAGTACACGTACAGCGGGGTGCCGTGTTTCTTGACGAGGTCGGCCAGGATCACGTCCTCGCACTGCAGCTGATCTTTGACGTATCGGAACGAATGCACGGGCGGAGCCTATCCCAGACCGGGGATGCTGGGGAAGAGGCGTCCGGGTGATGGACGCCAGGCTTCAGGGGCCCGGGTGTGCTCTCCTCAGGGTCTCAACCTCGTCGAGGACCCGGAGATAGGAGAGGAGCCATGCCAGCTCCGGGTTTCCCTCCGAGTGGTCCGTCAGCGAGCGGAGGAGTTCCGCCCGCTCCCAACCGGCCTCGGCCAGCACCTCCGTCACCGGGGTTCCGGAGACGATGCGGGCGTGGATCCGACGCAGGCTCTTCACCTCATCGACCCGACGGGAAGGTCGGCGCGTCCCGTCGGGCGGGCTCGGGGCCGACACGATCGCCGGCACGGACTCCACCCGATCCGGGAGCGGCTTGAGGAGTGGAAGGAGTGGCTTGAGGACGCGGCCAAGCCGGGACGGGGACAGCCGGATCCTCAGCCTGCCCCGGCGCAGGCTCCGCTCCACCAGCCCGTGGTTCTCGAGGTCATCGATCGCCCTGCGGAAGTCCGCCTCACAGCGCGCCTCGCCCAGGGCCTCCACCGCCTCAAGATCGGTCCGGAAGAACTCCCGTTCCACCCACCACATCCACCAGGCCAGGAGACCGGCGTGCGGATACAGGCAACGCCAGAACACACGTCGCTCGAACGCCTCGGGGCGGCAGTCGTATACCGCCGCGTAGGCCTCGCGGAGCGTGTCGAACTGGGGCGTGGGCGTGGTCATGGACCGGTTTGAACCTCCGACGCCCGGGTCCCGGATGTCAAATCGACCCCCATGCCTCTAGGTCCGGAGCTTGTACAGCTGCTCTCCCGCCTTCGGGACGTGCAGGATGCCCTCGGATTCCCGGTTCATGAAGTCCTCCACCCGGATGCTGCGCCAGTCGCGATAGCCCAGGTTGATCTCCCGGCAGATCGACTCCGGGATCCCGGTGGCGAGGGTCACCCGAGCCCGGGGGGTCTCGACACCATTCTCATAGGTACCGCCGCCAAACACGTGCGTGCAGTGGGCCAGGGTCCCCCACGGCAGGTGCTTGAACCGGTCCCACTGCTTCAGGAAGTAGTCCCGACAGTGGTAGCCGACCTGCTGGATGAACTTTCCATGGACGACGCTGACCTCGTGGAGGTGGGGCGCGTAGATGATGAGTTCCCCTCCGGCGGCCAGGACGGGCTCCAGCTTGTACATCGCCTTCGCCCCGACCCAGAGCTCGTCGTACATCGGTGACGCGCACGACAGGATCGTGTGGTAGGAGCGGTCCTTCCACACGATGTGATGCCGGGCCGACAGCTCCGAGGCGGCAGCCCAGGCCGACTCCGGAGTACCCGCGAAGACCCCGACCGCTCCCTCGCCCTTGGCGACGAGCGCGAAGCATTTCTTCGGGGTCGGGACCATCGCCCCGGCGCGGTCGACCACCGCCCGGACCGGGGTGTTGGGATTGCCGATGATCCCCATGTTCGTGACGACCGCGCCCAGCCAGTGGAAGAAGTTGAGGATGTCGGGCCCGCTCACCCCGGGGAACAGGTACTTGTTGCCGCCGCTCATCCCGACCACCTCGTGGGGGAACACCGGACCGACGATGATGAGCTCGTCGTAGTCGAACACCCGCGCGTTGATGCTCACCGGGACGTCCATCGCGAAGAGACCTCCGGAGAGCCGGTGGATCTCGTCGGATGGGATGGATCCGAGCGAGCGGAGCGCGGCCGGGTTGTCCCATTCGTGGTTGAAGAACCGGACACCCTGATAGCGCCCGTTGCGTTCCTCCTGGGTGATCTCGAGACGCCGACAGATGGCCTCCTCCGGCATCGGCGGGTGGGTCCCGAGGGCGATCAGGATGTCGAAGTGCGCACAGACCCCGCCGAGCTCGTCGTGGAGCGCCTTGAACATCATCCCGATCGGCGCCGTCCGGGTGCCATCGGGGATGATCAGCAGCACACGTCGTCCCCGGTAGGAGGCCGCGGGACAGGCCTCGGCCACGAGCGAGCGGACCTGATCGGGACTGACGAGTGCCCCTTCCGGGGCGACGCAGGCATGGGGTGAGGCAGTCATCGTGATGGCGTGATGAAACCGCTTTAGAGGTCGGTCAGCCAGCGGAAGAAACGGGTTGAGCGACGAGTCGCGATCGGCCCGACCCCAGCTCCTGCATCACCGGAGGTCCATCAGCCCTCTCTCCATGGGTCTTTCGGGTCTCCGTGACCTCATGGGGTCCGTCTCCTCGTCGTCCTCCCGCGGACCGCCAACACGCTTGACCCCACCGCCGGCTTGGGCGCCTGATGCGGGAGCCTCTTCCCCATGGACTTCGCCGATCTCTCAGCACCCGCGTTGGCCTCGCTCCCGCGGGATATCCCGGTGGTGATCCCCATCGCCGCCCTCGAACAGCATGGCCAGCACCTCCCGGTGTTCACCGACAGCCTGCTCCTGGGGGAGATCGTCCGACGCGTCCGCGAACGGCTCGCGCAGCAGGTGCTCTTCGTCCCGCTGCTGTGGCTGGGCAATTCCGACCACCACCTGGACTTCCAGGGAACCCTCTCGGCACCGCCCCGGACCTACCTCGATGTCCTGTCAGGCTTGGCGGAGAATCTTCTGCAGCAGGGGTTCCGTCGCCTCGTCTTCCTGAATGGCCACGGTGGCAATGATGTTCCTGGACGACAGGCTCTCTTCGAGGTCCGCCAGCGGCATCGGGATCGGGAGGACCTGCTGCTGCTCCTCGCCACCTACTGGGCCTCGGGGCCAGGTCCTTCGACCGGTGGGCCCGCCCTTCACCAGAAGGAGATGGGGCACGCCTGCGAGTGGGAGACCTCCATGATCCTCCGTCTCGCGCCTCACCTGGTCGGTACCTATCAGGGGCTCGAACCCGTCCCGCCCGGCAACCCGTTCCTTCCCGCGTCCCGGGCGTGGATCACCCGCGATCGGACCACTCCGGGACACATCGGCTCGCCCCATCTCGCCTCGGCCGAGAAGGGGGAGTTTCTGTTCCAGGCGTTCTCCGAGGATGTCGTGTCCCTCCTGCAGCGGGTGATCCGTTGGGATGGGCGGACCTGGGAGGGCTGATCGGATGGCGTCCATCCCGACCCAGAACCCGTCCCGCAGCGCCCTGTGGACCTGGACGGTCTGTGGCCTGCTGCTGTTGGCGTCAGCGATCAACTACATGGATCGCCAGACCCTGGCCGGGGCGTCGGTCCGGATCAGTCGGGAGTTCCACCTGACCCAGACCCAGTATGGCGAGATCGAGTCGATCTTTGGCTATGCCTTCGCCGCGGGGTCCGTGGTCTTCGGGTGGATGGCGGATCGGTTCGCCGTGCGGTGGGTGTATCCCGTCGTGCTGTTGGCGTGGTCGATCGCTGGCTTCCTGACGGGATGGGCCACCACTGCCACGGAACTCTGGCTGGCACGGGGTGTCCTCGGGTTCTTCGAGGCGGGGCATTGGCCCTGTGCGATCCGGACGACCCGGCACCTCCTGGACGAACGACGACGGTCGCTCGGGAATGGGCTGCTCCAGAGTGGGGCCACCGTGGGGGCGATCACGACGCCCCTGATCCTGCGCGCCCTGATGGGCGACGGGGATGGGGCCTGGCGCCTGCCCTTCCTGGTCGTGGGGATCGCGGGGGCCCTGTGGATCCTCCCGTGGCTCTGGCTCGTCCGAGATGGGGATCTGCCGCGAGGGAATGCCGGTCCCAGCGCATCCGGCGCCACCCCGTTCTGGGAGGTCCTGCTGAGTCGCCGCTTCGCCATCGTCCTGTGCCTCCTCGCCTGCATCAACACGACCTGGCAGGTGTATCGGGCCTGGCTGATGAAGTTCCTGCAGGAGGGACGGGGCTATCCGGAGGCCGAGGCGCTGTATTTCAACTCCGCGTGGTTTGCGGCAGCCGATGTTGGCTGCCTCCTCGCCGGCGCAGCCGCCACCCGACTCGCCCTCCGTGGGGTGCCCGTCCACTCGGCCCGGGTGATCGTGTTTGGGATCTCCGCGGCATTGTGCGGACTGGTGGCCCTCGTGCCGTGGCTCGGACGTGGACCGCTGCTTCTGACGGTCCTCGCGTTGGGTGCCGCTGGGGCGCTGGGGGTCTTTCCGATCTACCACAGTCTGACCCAGGACCTATCGGCGGAACACCAGGGCAAGGTGACCGGTATTGCGGGCGTCGCGGGATGGCTGGTGCCGGGGTATGTGCAGAAGGGGTTCGGTCAGATCGCCGACCTGACCGGCTCCTTCAACCTCGGCCTGGCCTTGGCGGCACTGCTCCCCGTGCTCGCACTGGTGCCCCTCGCGTTCTGGGGTTCCGGACGCTCGAACTCCCGGCCTCAAATTTCCCCGTAACGCAGTTGAATCTTGTCCGGGTTCAGCCCGTCCGGTTAAGACTGGGTTTTCAAAGCCAGTCCGCATGACCGTTCCCCAACTTCGCCACTCGCTCCGCCGACGCCGTCAGGCCTCCGGGTTCACCCTGATCGAGATCCTCCTCGTCATCGTCATCATCCTGCTCCTGGCCGGCGCGCTGGTCGTCTTCGTGCTGCCGCAGCAGAAGGGTGCCGAGCGGAACACGACCCGACTGATGCTCCAGCAGGTGGCCAACGCCCTCGACACCTACCGACTCAACCTCGGGCACTATCCGAACGAGCAGGAGGGCGGGCTCGATGCGCTCCTGAAGAAGCCGACCTTCGAGAATGAGCGCCTCGGTGAGAAGTGGCAGGGGCCCTACCTGAAGCCCGGCACCACGCTCGACGATCCGTGGAACAACAAGATCCGTTACGAACTGGCGGACGCCACGACCCAGGGACAGAACTCCGGAGCGCTGCCCTACAAGCTCTTCTCGGTCGGGCCCGATGGTCAGCCGGACACCGAGGACGACGTGAAGCTCGCCAGCGACAATCCGGACGGCGGCGCCTCGTCGACCGGCGGTTCGGGTTCCAACTGAACCGCGGAAGCTCCGGAGGAGTCATGGGAGTCCCGGGTCGACCAGCAAGGGCGGCCGGGAACGGATTCACGCTGTTTGAACTCCTCCTGACCGTCTCCCTGATCCTCCTGCTGGCCGGGGGCGTGATCTTCGGCTGGGATTCCCTGCAACGAGGAGCCCGGCTCGAGGAAGGTGCCGACCAGGTCGAGATGCTCCTTCGCTTCGCCAGGGCCCAGTCCGCCACCTCGGGTCGACAGGTCCGGGTGCAGGTCGGCTCTCCAGAACCGTTCCCCGGAACACCCACCGGGACCAACTCCACGGCGGGTCCGATCCCGACGGCGCCTCCAGGCGGGCTCCAGGTGCTCTGGGAACCAGATCCCTTGAAGCGACCGGGAGTCTTCGAGCCCCTGCCGGGCACGGAGGGGTTCCGGGAACGGATCGAGGATCTGGTGGAGGTGCAGTCGCCCGAATCAGTCCAGCCCCAGATGGCTCTCTCAGGTGCCCCGGCCCCTGATCCCGTGGGTGAGACCAATGGGGTGCTGTCCGACATCTCGGGATCGTCCGGACCCAACCTTGAGACCCCACAACGCCTGCGGATCACCTTCTACCCCGACGGTTCCAGCGACTCAGCGGACTGGGTCCTGATCTCCAAGGATTCCGAGGATGGTCGCCGTCTCCGGATCCGGTGGTCCGGCCTGACGGGTTCTGCGCGCCGCCAATGGCTGGAGCGCACCGAGGTCCCCGGGATGACCAACGCCGAATCCCTGTCACCGACCCCGGAAACCGCCGCCGGGGAATCCTTCCCCAAGCCCAGTCCCTGATGTCGTCCTCGCGATCCAGGCGTGTGTCCGGGGCAGCACTCCTGGAGGTGCTGTTGGCGGTGGCATTGTTTGCGGCGGCGGCCGCGATCGTGACCAGTGCGCTCAATGCCTCGATGGGCAGCCTCGAACGCCAGCGGTTGGGCCTCCAAGCCCTCAACCTGGCCGCGAGCACCCTCGCGGAGATCCAACTCGGCATCCGCCCCGCTGCCAGCCAGGGACAGCAGCCCTTCCCAGCACCCGACGACGCGTGGACGTCGGAGGTCCTCACCACCCCCATGGAGCAGGGCGCGGCGGCTGGACCTTCCAGTCTGGTCCGTGCCGAGGTCGTCATCCGCCACCGCGAATCGCCCGTTGTCCAGCGCCTGGGAGAAGTCGTCCGGGCCCAACCCCAAGCCGCCACCAACGGAGTCCCGCCAGTCCCAGGCACTCCGGGAGGAGCGGCACCATGAATCGGTCGCACCGACGCGGAGGTCGGACCGCAGCCTTCACCCTGATCGAGATCCTGCTCGCGCTGTCGATCACCGCGATCCTGTTGGGTGTGGCCATGGTCTTCTACCGGCAGGTGGCCGACCTGAGGGGTCAGGTCCTCCTGGAATCCGAACGTCTCGCCGCCATGCGCCTGGTGTTCGATCGCGTTGCCTCCGACCTGCGGTCCGCACTACCCGGTGCTGCCGGCGGCGGTGGCTTCGAGGGGGATTCGACTTCCATGACGTTTTCCCGGAGCCGACTCGAGCTCGGCGGAGCCGCTGGGGCGGTCCGGATCGCCTTCGGTCCCATCTGGGCGGCGGATGGGACCAACCTCGCCGTCCAGGGCATCGCCCGACTCGAGAACGCCTCGATCCCGAAACCCACACTCCCGAACGCTCCCCTGTCCACAGACCCCGCCATCCCACCCCCCATCGCTTCCGCGGAGACGAACAGCCTCGTTGAAAGTGTCACCAACGCCCCGGTCGAACCCCTGACCGATCAGATCCGCTACCTGAGGCTCCGCTACTGGAGTGGTGCCCAATGGTTGGACCGGTGGACGAACGGAACCACGCCGGCTGGGGTCGAGGTCACTCTCGGATGGGATCCGATCGAGCCCGGGGTCGAGCCCGGGGACTACACCGGTGAGGCATTCCGACGGGTCATCGCCCTTCCAGCCGGCAGTCGAGTCGTCACTCCCGAACCTCAGGAATTGGAGGGGTCCCCGACGCCATGACCTGTCCCCAACAGGTCCCGATCCCCCCATCCACCCAGGACCTGGAATCCGCATCCGGTGGTGCCGTCGCGCTCAGTCACCTGCGACACGCTGGGATGCCGCCGACTTTCCCTTGTGAGACTCATGACCTGGCCCCATATCCCTACGGGATCGAGATGAGGCCGCCCGGGACGGCAGCCCTGCCGTGAGCCTACCGCGGGTGGGTCGCGGTTCCTGCCGGTCCGGTCTTTCGGACCCGCAAGAGGAGGGGTTCGGAGGTCTGGCGTCCGGCCTGGTTCTCCACCGCGTGGAAGGGGCGCTCCAAGTCCGACACCCACTTCACCGCCGCCAGGGAGATGTCCCGTTCGCTCTCCTCCGGGAGGAACGTGATCCCGTTCAGCCCCAGATTCTCGACGATCACGCCGTGGGGCAGGTTGTCGACCGAGAAGGTCACCACGCCGTCGAAGCCACGACGCTCAATCCGCAACCGCGCCGTCGCCGTGCCCCCCGGGGCGATGTCGAGGATCCGCAGACCCACCGCGTTCGTGGTCGAGGCACCCACCGGTTCCAGATGCACCCTCAGCTTCGGTGGCTCCGGAGCCAGCCTCGGACGTCCGATCGAGTTCACCGCCTGCACCACGGGACGCCCCTCGACTTCGGCACTCGCGATCACCGTCACCGCATCCCAATCCGCGTCCGACGGTGCCACAGCATCGGGAGTGGCCCGAAGCGTTCCCTGGACCGAGTCGTGCCCGGCCTCGACCACGACGGGACCCGCGATCGACCAGCCCGGAGGAAGGTGGAGGAACTCGACCCGGACCGGACCGTCGAACCCATCGACGCGCTCCACCGAAACCCCGAAGCCCTGGCCGTTCCCCCGCGCCACGGTTGGATTCGCTCCGGTCAGGGTGGCCTTGAAGTCGGGAGCCGCTTCGCGCACGACCAGAGCGTACGAGGCGTCCGGCCCGCCGGGACCCTGGGGGTCCGTGATCCGCACCAGGAAGGGGCCATCGACCGGTGCGGTGAACTCGAGACGGGAATCGGTCCCGAGATCCCGCAACGCCGCATCGTCGTTCAGATGGGGAACCGTGAAGACCGGCAACCCGTTTGCGATGGGTGTCTCCCCGGGAGCCAGGGGGCGGACCAGATAGACGGGTTCATCGACGTAGTGAGCCGTGGGCGAGGTGTCGAAGAAGCCCCGGCGGCGTCCATTCGAGACATACAAGACCGAGTCCGAATCCGGACCCTGGGGTGCCCGGATCAGTTTCATCACCTCGCCGCCGCACCAGAGGAGATCGTTCAGCTCCATCTCCTCCCAGTTCTCGAAGCGGATGCCCGAGTCGTCCGAGGTCTCCGGTCGGAACGTGATCGCGGAATTGCGGAGTGCCTGGAGTCGGACCCGCTCCACCGGACGTCCGTCCGGCCAGAGAACCTCGATCCGGGTGTCCGCGGTCGACCCCCGCCGCTCGGCCAGGGTCTCGAGGAGATACCGGGTTCCCTTCCGGGCCTGGAACCGGAACAGGTCGACATCCGGGTTGGGACGATCCCCGCCTGGCCAGATCTGGCCGTTGACGGTGCAGGGGACCGGGATTTCCTGGGCGAGTTTCGGGTCGTGGTTCGGTTCCACCTCCAAGGGCGCCGGGGTTTCCACCACCCGCACCTTCCATTCCCGCCGCGCCCGCAGAGCGCGGGACGCCTCGGGAAGGGACAGCTCTCCGGGCTCGCTCGGGTTCACCACGACCCGCGCCGCGTCACCCAGGTTCTCTCCCATCCGGGTCACCGGGGTTGCCGTCTGCGTCGACACCGTGAGTGGGAAGATCCCTGACACGAACGGCAGTTCTCCCAGGCTGAGCCTGAGGAAGTGGCTGGCGGAACCGCCATGGGTGCCCTCGCGGACCCGGACCCGGTACAGGGCATCCGCTGGAGCGAGGAACCGGATCAATGGATCGAGATCCGCGCCGAGATTATCCGAACGGGCCACGGTCCGACCCGTCGAGTCGGTCACGATCATCTCCAGATCCCCGGCAGCACCCAACCGCTGGGCCGCGAGATCCAGCACCACCCGCTGTCCTTGGCGCAGCTCCACCTGCAGCTCCAGCTCCTGACCCGGCTTCTCGAGCGTCGACCACACCGAGACCGGAGGCCGCACCGTGGCCGGGGTCTGTCGATCCGAGGCGGCCCGGGCTGGAATCTCCTGCTGGGGCAGGTCGTCGACCCAGACCTTCACCTGGGCCGACTCGGTGGTGCCGTCGCTGACCGCGAACTCCCACGTACCGAGCGGCTCCAAGGGGTCGGGCGTCCAGGTGACTCTCGCGGAGTCGCCCTCGACCTGAAGCGACTCGGCGGATCTCAAGGTGCCGCCCTGGTACCGAAGCAGCACCGTGGCGCGTTCGAGATTCCGGCCGAGGAGTTCCAGGGCATTGGTCACTCCCCGCTGCGCGCCCCGGGGTGACGTCCTGAAGAGTTCCGGTTTGGGTGGCGGGGAGGCCTTGCCGTCTGACGCCTGGTAGAATCCCAGCGTCCCGTCTGCGCGCCCGACCACCAATTGGTCATTGCCGGTGAAGACGAGGGCGGAAGGCCAGTCGGGCTGGCGTTCGAGCGTCAGCACGGGCTTCAACCCCTCCGCCTCGAAGAGCTTCACCGTCTGGTCCTGGGCCGAACTCGCCACTCTCCGTCCATCGGGACTGTAGACCACCTGCAGGAGTCCCCCCTCGTGGGCGAAGACGGTGTCGACCAGTTCGACGGATCCTTCGCGGACGTCGGCGCCGACCCGGTAGATCCGGATGCGGTTGTCATTGCCACCGGTCAACAACACCCGGCCATCCGGGGAGAACGCCATGGCCGTCACCTCGCGGAGGGCCTGGCCCAGGGTCTCGAGCCGCGTTCCTGTCGCAGGATCGTACAGCTTTGCGGTGCGGTCGTAGCCGACACTCGCCAGGACCTTTCCATCCGGTCGGAAGCCGAGGCCCATGATCGCCCCCTGGCTTCCGGTGATCCGATGACGTTCGGTGCCATCGGCCACGTTCCAGATCCCGATGCCGTAGTCGTATCCACCGGCTGCGATCGAGGCGCCGTCGGGGGAGATGGCCACGGCGTGGACGGCGTCGCGGTGACCGGGGTAGGCCCGGTCGATCGTTCCCTCGGAGACGTTCCAGCGCCGCACGTCACCTCCCGTGGCATCGCCCCCACCGGTGACGATCCATTTCCCGTCCGGAGAGAAGGCCACGGCGTAGACCGCGCCCTGGAACCCCTTGAGCGAGCGGATCGGTTTCCGGGTCTCGATGGAGACGAGGTCGAGCGCATCGGTCCGCGCGACTGCGAGGAGCCGCGATCCGGCGTGGAAGGCGAGGGCGGTGATGGGGTGTCGGACGGTTCCACGCGGAGCGATCCGGGGCACCTCCAGGGGTCGGGTGGAGCGATTCGTCGAGGCCGGCTGGGCTCCCTCATCGATCCAGGCCCGGATCTGCGCAATCTGATCGGGTTTGAGATGCGGACGCTTCCCCGGGGGCATGAACTCATTCTTCCCAGTCTTGCCCCAACGCCCTTCCAAGACCCGGACGAGGAGGGACTCCGCGCCCTTGCCGGGAATCACCGCGGGACCGGACTCGCCGCCCTTCATCACACCCGCATGGGATTCCAGGACCAGTCCGGCCTCCGGATCCTGGGCGGTGTGGCATTCCACGCAGTGTTCCTGCAGGAGGGGCTCGATCGTGGAGAAGTCGCCAGCCACCGCCGAGGTGAGCGTCGACACGAGTGCGAGGCTGATCCAGGTCTTCCGCACGGCATCAATGGTTGAAGAGGAACTCCTTGCTGGTGAGGAGTGCCCAGTAGAGGTCCTCGACGACCTTCTCCCGCTGGTCTGCGGGGGCCTGATCCAGCACGGCGACCAGACGTCGCTCCTCCTCTGGGGTTGGTGGACGGGAGAACGACCGGAGGTAGGCCTCCTCGAGGGTGGCCTTGGCGGCCTTCGGGTTCCGTGTGTCACGGACGGGCCGGCAGGCCGTCGACGAGAGCTTCGCGTTCAGCGTGTCGCCGTTCGCCATGTGCAGGACCTGCGCGACGCTCGGCTCGGAGGTCCGCTCGCACTCGCAGGTCTGGATGCGGTCGGGTTTTCCGAAGCTCTTGAGGAAGTAGCTCGCGATCTGGGAGTCCGGCAGCTCCAGCGCCCGGGTTCCGAGGGGATAGGTGAACTGGAAGTTGTCGCCGTTGCCGGTCGATCGCCGGAACTCGGTCGGCACGCCGGTCACCTGCGAGTAGGCGTCGAGGATCACCTCGGCCATGAGTCGACGGGGGTAGTACCTCGAATAGAACCGGGTCTCGGTGGCGTTGCCGGGAAGGGGGGTGCTGCTGCGTTGGTAGGTCTCGCTGCGGAGGATCTCCCGCATCAGGGCCTTGAGGTCGTACCGGTGGGCCACGAGGAAGGAGGCGGCGTGGTCGAGCAGGGCTCCATTGCTGGCCGGGTTGCTCGTGCGGAGATCGTCCACCTTCTCCACCAGACCGACGGCGAAGAAGTTCGCCCAGATCCGGTTCACGATCGCCCGGGCGAAATCCGGGTTCTCGGGGGACGTCAGCCAGCGGGCCAGGACTTCACGACGGTCTCCCGGATCGTCGATCCCAACCCCGACCCCGGAGAGGGGACGCGGTGCCTGGGGCCGTCCGGTCCTGGGCTGGATGAGATCCCCGCTCGAGGCCGCGGTGAGGATCCGTTCGCCGTCGCCGGCTCCGTTCTTGGTCCGGACGCGGGCGAAGAGGTTGGCGAGCGCGAAGTAGTCGTCGTTCGTCCAGCGTTCGCTCGGATGATTGTGGCACTTCGCGCACCCGACGCTCATCCCGAGGAACGCCTGGGTCGTCGTCTCCGCCATGTCCCGCGGATCCTCGTGCAGGAGGAAGAAGTTGCCGCCGCCCTGGTCGAAGGTGCTGCCGCGGGACGTGAGGAGCTCGTGGACCATCTCGTCCCAGGGGCGGTTGGCCTCGACCTGCCGTCGGATCCACGCCGCATAGGCGCGGGTGGCTGCCGGGCGAAGTCGGGACGAATTGACCAGCAGCAGGTCGCTCCACTTGTAGGTCCAGTAGTCGACGAATTCCGGACGCTTCAGGATCTGGTCGATCAGCGCTTCCCGTCGGTCCTGAACTCGACCCGGGCGTTCGAGGAACTCCCGGACCTCCGTGGGGGTCGGCAGGACGCCGAGCGTGTCGAGGAACGCCCGGCGGATGAACTCGGCATCAGTGCACCGGGGGGACGGCGGGAGGTCGAGCTTCCGCAGCTTGGCGTGGACCTGTTCGTCGATGAATCCGTGTCTCGGCAGCGTCTCGAAGACCGAGGCCGGGATGTTGTTCGAGTAGGGCACCGTGACGAAGCCGACGGCCACCTGGCTCAGGTACCAGGCCGTGAGCCCGGCCTCGCCGGGGCCGACGATGGTCACCCGACCGGAGTCGTCCACGGTGGCGACGCTCTCATTGGCGCTGCTGTACTTCACCCAGCGGGTGACATCCTCGACATGGCCATCGGTGAAGTGGGCCTTAACCTGGAGCGGTTGCGTGTCGCCGGGACGTCGCATCGCCTGGGCGGGCAGGACCTCGAGGTGCTGGAGTCGGACATCCCCGGGCTGGGGTCCCGGTGCGCCCCCGGCGATCCAGTCGGCCAGCGTCTGGTACTCGGGGGAACCGGTGTCGAAGCGCTTTCCTCCCTTGTGGGGCACGGCACCCGTGGCCTTGAGGAGCAGGAGGCTCCGACCCGGATCCGCGGGGGAGATGCGGCGTCCACTCCCGCTCCGCGTGATGGCCTGCCAGTCGGCCTCGTCGTTGTAGCCGCGGAGGCTGAGGTAGAACCCGTTCTTGCCGCCGGCGGCCCCGTGACAGGCGCCCATGTTGCAGCCGGCCTTGGTCAGGATGGGTTGGACCTGGTTGCGGAAGCTGGGAGTCGGGGCGGGCTCGGCGGCTGCGGAAGACAGGAGGAAGCTGAGAGCTGAGAGCTGAAAGCCCAGAGACCGGTACCAGCCTCTCAACACTCGACTCTCAACGCTCAACTTTTTCATGCGTCTGGATCAGCTGAAGAGTTCACGGATCGGCTGGGTGCCGAAGTCCACCAGCGGGAATGGTCGTCCTTGCGGACCCGGGAGGTGGGTCTCGAGATCCAATCCCAGGCTGCGATAGATGGTGCCCACGATCTCCGCCGGGGTGACGGGGCGCTCGGCAGGGTAGGCGGCGATCTCGTCCGACTTGCCGACCACCCGGCCGCCCCGGATGCCGCCGCCGGCGAAATAGCACGTCCAACACGCCGGCCAATGGTCGCGTCCCCCGGTGGGGTTGATCTTTGGAGTCCGACCGAACTCCGCGAGGTTGGCCACCAGGGTGGAGTCGAGCATCCCACGCTGGTGCAGGTCCTCGATCAGGGCGCTATAGCCCTGGTCGTACATCGGGCAGACGATGTCCTTCATGCCCGCGATGCTGGTGAAGGGCTTCGAGCCGTGGATGTCCCACGTGATCTCGTCGAACACCGTGATGAACGTGTTGATCGTGACGAAACGCACGCCGCGTTCGACGAGTCGCCGGGCGAGGAGACAGCTCTGTCCGAACCGGGTCATGCCGTAGCGTTCCCGGACCGAGGTCGGTTCCTTTGAGAGGTCGAACGCCTCGCGGGCCTTCTCGCTGGTCATGAGCCGGTAGGCGGCGGCGAAGTTGGCATCCATCATCCGCGCGCTGTCGGTCGACTCGAAGTTGCGGATCGTGCCCTCGACGATGTCGCGCAGTTCCCGACGGCGTTGGAGTCGGGCCTCGCCGATCTCCGTGGGCGGGAGGAGATCCGGCACCTTGAAGTCGGACCTCGAGGGATCGGCGTGGATCGAGAACGGATCGTAGGCCTTGCCCAGGAATCCGGCGTCCTGTCCATGGGGCATGCCACCGCCGGTGTTGCCCATGGGTTCCGGCAGGATGACGTGGGCAGGAAGCTCATTGCGACGGCCCTTGAGAAACTCGAGGGCACAGCCCGCATGCGGGGTGTTGATGCCTCCGGAGAAGAGGCGTCCGGTCTGGAGCAGCTGATGGCCGGTGTCGTGGACCGCGGCGGCGGTGTGGTAGACCGTCCGGACGAGGCTGAGCTTGTCGGCAACCTTGGCGTGGAGCGGGAGCAGCTCGGAGAGTTGGAAGTCGCCCTTGGTGGAAATCGGCTTGAACGGTCCCCGGACCTCGCGCGGGGCATCGGGTTTCAGGTCGAAGAGGTCGAGCTGGGACGGAGCGCCGAGGTTGAAGATGAGGATCGCGGAACGACCGTTGTCGGCAGCCGCCTTGGAGGTCTCGGCGGCCTTGAGGGCGTTGAACTGGGCGAGGGACAGCCCCAAGGCGCCCAGCGTGCCGACCTGGAGGAAGTCACGTCGGGTCACCCCATCACAGGTGGTCGTGGAACCGCTTCCGGTGAGTGTGATCATGGCGCTGGGGGTTTCGGGAGGCCCATCATTGGAGCCCTTGGCGTCGGGGTGAGTCCATGGGGAAGTTCAGAGGAGTGCGTCGGGAATGCTCCCCACTCCACCAGAACGACCGCGGGGGCGTCGTCTCCTGATGACGCACAAACCCGGTCAGAGCTTCAGTCGAAGCTGGGGCAGCTTCTTCTCCAGGTCCTCCCCGATGTCCTCCTGGTACATGTAGGCATCGCGGGCGCCTGCGGTGTTCCAGCTGTGGAGGAACAGGAGCTTCTGGGCCGAGACCCACCGGGCGGCCCCGTCGGTCGTGAGATGATTCGCCCCCACGGGCTTGTTCCCGATCCCCTTGTGGGCCGGCATCCCCTTGAAGGCGGAGTCGCGTCCACCGCCCCATTTCCCATCGACCTTCAGCGTGGCGTCGGCCGCCAGCACCCAACCGGGCTGGGCCGAGGAGGTCTTCACCGGGCTCCGCGACGCGAAGGACCCTGCGGGATTGCTCCAGCGATCGATGCCGCCGTAGTACTGGTAGCCGATGTTGAACTGCTTGTACTCCCGCTCATAGGTCGGGAAGTCGGGCCGGTTGGGACACGTCCACATCTTCGCGACGATCCCATTGGTCTCCACGGGCAGTCCCAGCTGCTTGGCGGAGGCGGCCTCGGGTTCATTGATCGAGATCTGGACCCAGAGTCCGCCATCGAACCGCGCCTTGAGGAGGACGTCGCGGTTGTCGTTGGCGTAGATCGTCATGCCGATGCCGATCTGACGGAGATTGCTCAGGCACCTCGCGCGACGTCCCTGCTCCTTCGCCTTCGCCAGCGCGGGCAACAGCATCCCGGCAAGGATCGCGATGATGGCGATCACCACGAGCAGCTCGATCAGCGTGAACCCCGACGAACGACGGGAGAAAAGGGGTCTGGATCTCATGGTCGGCGGGGAGGGTCGAAGCGTGGGCGCATCGACCGCGGCGGCAAGAGCGGAATGATCGGGGCCGTCAGGACCCTTGGCGCAGGATCTCCTGAAGAGCGGCCACATCCAGTCGGTCCTTGTCCCGCCAAGAGCCCGACTTGAGCTCGATCAGGTGTTTGGGGTGCAGATAGGGGATTCGGACGGAGCCCGAGTCCAGATACCGGAGGTCTGCCCGAAACTCATCGAGGGTTCGGCCCTGGAGTTGGGTGAAGAGGTCCAATTCGAACTCCTCCATCAGTCGGATGCAGCCCTCCTGGGCCCCGAAATCCTCGATCCTCAACTCGCGTGCCCACCCTTCTCCCCAGGTTTCCAGATGGGCCAGGAGGCAACGGATGTTGTCCTCGGAGGGATGGACGAGGATGTCCGCGTCGCTGGTCTGCCGAGCGTAGCCGTTCAGGATGACCGCCACGCCGCCGACCACTGCGAAATCAACCCCGGCCGAGGCGAGGCCGGCCAACACTCTTTCGAACTGGGAAATAGTCTCCCTCGGTGAGGATGGGTTTTCCATCGGTGTGCCTCCCTACAAACCGTCGCATCTCCTCGAGTTGCCACAGGACTTGTCGCGCTGTGGGTGGACGTCCCACCCGACGACGGATCGGGAACTGGTCAGGCCCAGGGGACGTTTCCATGGACGGCACCCTAGGCCTGCCTGCCTGATCGGGTCAAACGGTGGTACTCAAGCCCGGTCGACCCGCCCCGTGCCGCACCTCAGATTCCGGGCTCGATTTCCATCCAGCCGGATACCTAGGGTCCGAGGATGCACCTCGAGCTCAGCCAGGTTTCCAAGACCTATGGCAAGACCCGGGCTCTCGACTCGGTGTCGATGGAACTCCAGGCCGGGCAGGTGATCGCGTTGTTGGGTTCGAATGGGGCGGGCAAGTCGACGCTGCTCCGGCTGCTGTCGGGTCTCGTGAAACCCGATCGGGGCGAGATCCGCTATGACGGTCAGGAGTTCGACATCAACGACCTGGCCCTGCGGCGGCGCCTCTTCTTCCTCCCGGATTTCCCCCCCGTCTTCGTCGGGGAGTCGGTCCTCTCCAATCTGGGTCTGCTGCTCCGTCTGTACCATGCCGACTGGGGAGATGCGCCGGATCGACTGGTGCAGCGGATGCAGGCGCTGGATCTCCTCGAACTGGCGGAGAAGCCGATCGAACAGCTCTCGCGGGGGCAGAGCTACAAGGCGGTCCTGGCCGCCCTGCTGACGATCGACCCCGAACTCTGGCTGTTGGACGAACCGCTCGCCTCGGGGATGGATCCCCAGGGGCTGGCCGTCCTGCGGTCGGAGGTCCGGGCCGCTGCGGCACGGGGCCGGACCATTGTGTTCTCGACCCAGATCCTCGAGGCGGCGGAACGCCTGGCCGACACGGTCTGCGTGCTGCACCGGGGCCAGATCCGGTTGTACGAGCCGATCGCCTCGCTGAGGCATCACGCGGAGAATCCGACGGATGCGGTGATCGACGCCTTGCTGAAGAGCCTCCGTGATCCATGAGCTCCGCGATTGATCCCTCACCGGAGTTCCTGCGGGCCGTCCGACGACGCCTGGTCGAGGTGGCGGGTCCGTCGGCGGGACGGGGGCGTTTCCGCTGGCTGGGCTGGTTCTCACCCTGGGGAGTGCTGGGCTTCTGCGTGCTTGCCATTCTCCCGATGAGCTGGGCAGGCGCAGAGCCTGGGGTTCGGCATGTCGCCGGGGCGCTCTTCCTGGAGTGGGTCCTGTATCTGATGGCCGAGCGGCTCGTGAACCGTCTCACCGACCACCCCCACCATCTGCCCTACACGGTCTGGCCGGCCTCGGAGCAGGAGGTCGTCCAGCGTCTCCTGCGCAGTGCCCTGATCAGCACCCTCCCGATCGCGTTCCTCTTCATCACGGGGGCCATGCTGATCCCGGGCCTCCTCCGCGATCTATCCCTCGAAACCCGGACGCTGCTGCTGGCGGCCCTGTGTCTCCCGTTGCTGGTCATCCGGGCCTGGGTCACGCACCGGTGGCGGTGGATCGGGCAGTATCTGTCCTGGTCCCCCTGGTTGGGGGGTGCCGTCGTTCTCGCCTTTGTTTTCTTCAAGCCGGGACAGGCTGTGCTGAGGGAGTTCCTCGCGGTGCATGGCGACACCGTCGCGCTGCTGTATCCGGCCGGGTGGATCCTCCTGCCCTGGAGCGCCTGGATCGAAGGGGGGCCCTGGATCCTGTTCTCCTTCATCCTGCCCCTGCCGGTCGTCCTCCTCGCGCTTCCCGCGGCGCTGCGGGAACTCCAGGAATGGGGCCGGTTCCGCGACCGATCCTTGTTGCTCGCCCTGGGTGAGATTCCCGAGGACGCACCCGAGGAATTCTCGGAATCGGTCCAGGCGTTCCGGACCGCCGCCCAGACGGCCCACAGCCCGGGTCCGACGGCGAATACCGATACGATCCTCAGCCGGGAGTTCCTGAAGTCCCCCCTGGAGACTCCAACCCGATGGGTGGATCGGATGGCCTGGAGATGGTGGACGCCCTCCCAGCGGTTGGCGGCGGAGTGCCTGTCGAGGACCTGGCCCCAGGGTCTGACCCTGAACGGGTCTTCGGGCCCGACGTTCTACTGGTTCGGTCTCGGGGCGATTCCACTCCTGTGGGGCGGCATCGCATGGGAGTCCCAATCGGCTTGGAATGGGTCGAGGATCCTGGCCGTGATCGCGCCAGCGGCCTTGGCGTTGGTCGGGGTCATCCCCTGGTTCTCGGGATTCTCCCAGGTGACCTTGGCGACGGTCTTGCCGATTGGCCTTTGGGACATTGCTCTGGTGCGCTGGAAGCATACGGCCCTGCGCTGTGCCGTCGCGTTTCCCATCGCGGTCGTCGCCGGGGCCGGGGCCCTGTGGTTTGCCGGTGAGCCGGTGGGGATGGGAGCGGCGTTGGGATTCCAACTCGGCATCGCGCCTGTGTTCCTGTCCCCCATCGGCACGGTCTATGGTCTCCTGAACAAGGCCCGCGTCCGGGGTCTCTGGGGGTTGTTTTGGAAGGCGAGCACCGCAGTGGTCTGCCTGGTCAACATCCTCGGACTGTTGCTGATGGCCCTGCCGGTGATTGGACTGGTGTTCGGGCTGTTCTGTCTTGGACTCAACACCCTGCTGCTGGCGGGGGTGATCCGGTGGTTCAACGCCTGCCGGGTCGAAGTCGACCCCAGGTCGGTCCTAGCCGAGGACTGAACCCTGTAATCCTACGCTGGGCAGACCACCCGGCGCCCGCCTCATTTCGGAGGCATTCCGTCAGGCCAGCCGTGTCTCAGGGAGGAGAGGTTGGCCAAGGCTGGATCGGATCAGGTTTTCGACTGTTACTCGAGCGATCTCAAGAAGCGCTTCTTTCGTCAGAAATGCCTGGTGGGCGGTCACGAGGACGTTGGGGAATGTCAGTAGCAGTTTGAGTTCGTCATCGGGCAGCATCATTGAAGAAAGGTCCTCAAAAAAGACCCCTTCTTCCTCCTCGTAGACGTCCAGGGCAACACCACCGAGGTGACCCGCCTTCAGCATCTCGATGACCGCCGTGGTGTCTACCAGCTTGCCACGGCTTGTGTTGACCAGATAGGCCCCCGGTTTCATCAACGCCAAGGACTCACGGTTCAGAAGGTGATGCGACTGGGGGGTCAGAGGCAGATGGAGTGACACGACATCGCTGCTTCCGAGAAGAACCTGCAGGGGGACGTAGCTGACACCTAAAGGGTCCGACCATTCGAGTGATGGGAATGGGTCATGGGCCAGAACCGAGCATCCGAATCCCCGGAATATACCTGCAGCAATGCGACCGATCTTTCCTGTGCCGACGATGCCCACTGTCTTGCCATGAAGATCGAAGCCGATGAGCCCATGGAGGGAGAAGTTGTGTTCACGCACTCTGTTGAAGGATCGATGGATCTTTCGATTGAGCGTGAGGAGCAGGGCCACCGTGTGTTCCGCGACGGCATTGGGGGAGTAGGCAGGAACTCGACTGACAGTCAGTGGTGCCGACCGTGCGGCATCGAGATCCGCGTTGTTGAATCCAGCACAGCGCAGAGCCACATGACGGACACCGCTCTGTGCCAGGCGTTGGCACATGCTGGCATCGAGATGGTCGTTCACGAACAAACAGACCGCCTCCGCGCCGTGCGCGGCAGCGATTGTCTCAGCGGTGAGGCGGAATTCGTGGAACCGCCAGTTGATCCGGCCTTGGCCGGCAGCCAGGAGATACTCACGATCGTACGGTTTGGTATCAAAGACAGAGACCAACATAGGGTTTCCTTTCATTGAGACGCCATGGAACCGGCTTGGCGGCGATGGAATCGGATCCACTTCTCGATCTCGATCAGGAGGAAGACCACGGCGCCGACGATCGCGACATGCAGCCAGGACTCGGCCCGCACGGGTGCCGACTGGAAGAGCCGGTTCATGAACGGGACGTAGTTGAACAGGAGCTGCACCCCCAGCATGGCCCCGATGCCGGGCCAGATCCACGGGTTGGAGAACCAACCCAGCCGGATGAAGGGCTGGGTGAGGGATCGGCAGTTCAACAGGTAGTAGGATTCCGTGACGATGATCAGGTTCGTCACGATGGTCCGGGCCTCCTCCAGGGTGGCTCCACCGAACCGCTGCTCCCAGATCAGGAGTCCGTAGCCGCCCCCCTGCATCAGCAGCGACACGAAGAGCGTCCGCATCACCAGCGCCTTGGACAGCAGGGGCTGCTTCGGATCCCGGGGAGGACGATTCATGAGACCCGGCTCCTTGGGTTCGAAGACCAGCATCAGTCCGAGGAAGATCGCCGTGGTGAGGTTGATCCAGAGCAGATGGACGGGGAGCACCGGCAGCTGGGCGCCCAGGACGATGGCGGTGAGCAACAACAGGCCTTCACCCCCGTTGGTGGGCAGGGTCCAGACGATGAACTTCACCAGGTTGTCGAAGATGTTCCGTCCTTCCTCCACGGCGGCCTTGATCGAGGCGAAATTGTCGTCGGCCAGCACCATCGCTGCGGCACCCTTGGCGACATCGGTGCCCGTGATCCCCATGGCGATGCCGATGTCGGCCTGCCGGAGCGCCGGGGCATCGTTCACGCCATCGCCCGTCATCGCCACGACATGACCCCGGGACTGGAGGGCCTCGACGAGGCGCATCTTCTGCTCCGGGGCCACGCGGGCGAACACGGCGGTCTCCTCCGCCACCTGGGGCAACCGGTCGGGCGGCAGCACGGCGAGCTCGCTACCGGTGATGGCCAGCAAGGAGCCGTCGGCCCGGGTGGCGCCCTGGAGACCCAACTGGGCTGCAATGGCGGCGGCGGTGACCGCGTGGTCGCCGGTGATCATCTTCACCGAGATGCCGGCCCGGAGACATTCCCGGACTGCTGCCGCCGCCTCGGCCCGCGGAGGATCGATCATGCCCTGCAGTCCCAGGAAGGTCAGTCCCTCCGCCACATGCGCGTGGACCAGCTCATCATGATCGTCCGCCACATGACGTCGCGCGAAGGCCAGGACACGGAGCCCGCGCGCGGCCATCCGATCCCCGGCGGCCCGGATGGCCCCCGGGTCCAGAGGCCCCTCCGTCCCATCGGCCCGAAGGCATCGATCACATCGGGTGAGCAGCCGGTCCAAGGCCCCTTTCTTGTAGATCACACGCGGCTCCGAGTCGTGGAGGGTCGCCATGAACATGTATTCGGACTCGAACGGGATGACATCGAGACGCGGATGGGCCTCCTGACTGGCGCCGTGTCCGTAGCCGGCCTTCTGTCCCGACACGATCAGGGCCGCCTCGGTGGGATCGCCCTGGACCTTGGGATTTCCGGCCTCATCCGCCACCAGCAGGGTGTCATTGCAAAGCACACCGGCGCAGAGGGTCTGGGCGAGCGCCTGGTGGTCCTTCGGATCCGCAGGTCGACCTTCCCGATGGATGTGACCCTCGGGGGCATACCCGATGCCGCTGACCTGGAACCAGTCGCCGCCCGCATAGATCTCGCAGACCGTCATCTGGTTCTCGGTGAGCGTGCCGGTCTTGTCGGAGCAGATCACGGTGGTGCTGCCGAGGGTCTCGACTGCGGGCAGCCTGCGGATGATCGCCTGTCGGCGGGCCATGCGTCCGACCCCGATGGCGAGGGTGATGGTGACGGCGGCGGGAAGGCCTTCCGGGATGGCGCCCACCGCCAGGGCGATGGCCGCCATGAACATCTCGTCGGCCGGATTCCCCCGCAGCCATCCGATCAGGAAAGTCGCCGCGGCGAGGGCCAGGATGACCTGGACCAGGATCCCGCTGAACTGCTGGATCTTCCGGGTCAGCGGCGTCATGAGATCGACCGTGCCGGCGATCAGCGTCGCGATCCGTCCGGTCTCGGTCCGATCCCCTGTGGCGACGACCACCCCCTCGGCTTGTCCGTAGGTCACGAGAGTGCCGGCGAAGGCCATGTTGCGTCGGTCCCCAAGTCCGGTGTCCGACGGAACCGTCCCGGGTGCCTTCTCGGCTGGGACGGATTCCCCTGTCAGGGCGGCCTCGTCGCACTGCAGACTGCGGATCGTGGTCAGGCGGAGATCGGCTGGGACCCGGTCCCCCGACTGCAGCAAGACGATGTCCCCGGGCACCAGTTCGGCCGAGGGAACGCGTTGCCGCCGCCCGTCGCGTCGGACCGTCGACTCGGTGCGGAGCATGCGGGACAGGGCACCGATGGCCCGTTCGGCCTTGGCTTCCTGGAGATAGCCGACCACCGCGTTGACGAGGACGACCCCGAAGATCACACCGGAGTCGACGTACTGGCCGAGCAGGGCGGCCTTGGCGGCGGCGACGAGGAGGACGTAGACGAGGACCTGGTGGAACTGCAGGAGGAACTTCTTCCATCCTGGCGTCCCGGTCTTCTCGGTCATCTCGTTCGGACCGGAACTGCGGAGGCGGCTGCTGACTTCCGATGCGCTCAGTCCCCTTTGAGGATCGGTCTCCAGCAGGTGGAGGACCTGTTCCTCGGGGTGGGAGTGCCAAGGGGTGTCCGGGGAAGCGTCCACCCCAGGAAGCTAGAGGTTGTCCGGGTGGGCGCACGGGGGAATTCGGGATGGGTGGAGGCGCCACGGGGGCGAGGATTCTTGACCCGACTTCAACCACTGTGTTTCCTGTCGGCAGCGCGGAGAGGTGGCCGAGTGGCTGAAGGCGCTGGTTTGCTAAACCGGTTTACGGCCAAAAGCCGTAACGAGGGTTCGAATCCCTCCCTCTCCGCCATTTTCTTTTCCGGCATCCCCGGCCGGAACAGCCGACCCCGAAATCCCGTTGACCAACCCGGATTTCACCCGCTTCTTGGGCATGCTCCGAGTCGCTGAACGTCCACCCACCGCACCTCTCACAACCCAACCGCACCCACTCCATGCTCGTCGCCGTCTTGATCGTCCTTGGTGTCCTCTTCCTCGGCATCCTCGTTGTCGGCCTCTTCATCGCCGGCACCTACAACTCGCTGGTCACGCTCCGGAACCGGTTCAAGAACGCCTTCGCCCAGATCGACGTCCAGCTCAAGCGCCGCTACGACCTCAT
>JBDLQQ010000038.1:0-3383 GCA_039800465.1 Verrucomicrobiota bacterium | reverse complement strand
CATCGGTCCTGGGCGAGGCAGTCGGTGTGACGGTGATCGAGCTGCAGGGTGAGGTGGTCGCTCTCCGCCTGGATCGATTTCAGCGGCATCTGGGTCACGAAGCCCACCTCGTGTTCGACATCCACATCCAGGTCTTCGGTTTCTAGGATCTCCTTCGCCTTGTCCAAGATGCCCAGCAGCTTGGCGGCGGTGAGGCGGTGGTCGACGTCGTCCGCAACCCAGGTCTGGAGCCGGCAGAACCGGTCGTTCCGGAGCACCCCTCCACAGTCGATGAACCGCTTCTCGATCCGGGCCACCTCGGAGACGTGGGCGTGCGCGGCGAGGAGATCGCCTGCGGGGAGACGGAACTGGATGCCCTTGTCGGGATGACGCTCCAGATGCTCACGGAGTTCGCGGACAGTCATGGGATGTTCTGGGGTGGGGTTGACGGGGTTGGGGGATGGAGGATGCGGTGGAGCGGGATGGCGAAGAGGGCCCCGAGTGTGGGGGCGATGAGGTAGATCCAGACCTCGGCGAGCCGTCCCGAGACCAGCGCCGGGCCGAGGGACCGGGCCGGGTTCATCGAAGCACCGCAGATGGGTCCGGCGAACAGGGCCTCAAGCCCGACTGTCGCTCCAATCGCCAGCCCGGCTGTGATCCCCTTTTCCCGGGCCCCGGTGGACACTTGGAGGATCACCAACATCAGGATGAGCGTGAGGATCACCTCGAAAGTGAAGCTCTGGACGGCGGATCCCGCAGGGAGTGTTGCCCCGAGCGTCTTGGCCTCGGGGAACAGGTATGCCAGCAGGGCGCTCGCGGCGATGGCCCCGAGGAACTGTGCTGTGAGATAGACCGGGACCTGACGCCCCGGGAAGCGTCCTGCCGCCGTGAAGGCCAGCGTCACCGCCGGATTCAGATGCGCACCGCTCACGTCGCCCAACGTGTAGATCATCGCCATCACGACGAGTCCGAACACGGCCGCGATCCCGGGATGCGTCACAACACCCGACTGCACCTGGTTCACGACGATCGCCCCGGTCCCGGCGAACACGAGGGTGAAGGTCCCCAAGAACTCGGCGAGTCCGCGTCTCATTCCCCCCGCCTCCTCTTGGTCGCCCCGGAGCAGGTGAACCCCACGCAGCAGACACCCGATTGTCGGAGCCCAAGCCGTTGTCGCAGCTGTTTCCGGTCCCGTGACAGGACGCCATCCTGCCGGATCTGTGCGCGGAAAGGATGGAACCAGTGGCCGACGACCACGGCGGCCCTCGGGGTCAGGGCGTAGTAGCTCCACTTGCCCTCCTTGCGGGACTGCACGATCCCCGCCCGCCGGATCACCTGCAGATGGGTCGACAGTGTGGATTGGGACAGCCCAAGCGCATCGCACAGCTCGCACACACAGAGCTCGCCAGGCCGGAGTGCTTCCACAATCCGGATGCGGTTCGGATCCGAAAGGCACTTCGCGACCTTCACGAGATCCTGGAGAGTGGAGACACGCATCGGTACCTGCCGATATGAAAAGCGAATACGGTGGCGGTGACAATCCTGGAGGCGGACCAGGGTGCGACCTTACGTCTCAGGAATCGCTCCGCCTGATCCCTCTGGGATGTGGGGACAGGCTCTCGGGGGGGCAGGCATCCCTGCCGGGATGCCTGGGTGTTTCGAATCTGATTCCGGTGGTGTCGCTGCGCTCGACCACCGGCTACACGCTGGGATGCCTCCGGCATTCCTTTGAGGGTCGCCCTGCCATTCAACTTTCGACCCGCACCATCCCGAAGGGCGGAGCGGGAGGGTCATCAGGGCGACCGATGAGGGGACAGGACCTGGGAATGACCCTTCGTAATGGAGACGGGGACAGGCCCTTGCTCGAATGGATATGGGATCAGGTCATGGGAAGTGCTTCTTCCCGGCGGTACTTCGGAGGGAGAGGGGCAACCCGGGGACGGGTTACCCGGCTAACTCCTCGGGGTCATGACCTTCGGCCCTGGGGGAGGGGTCAGGTCCTCTGTTAAGGGGAAAAGCCAAGGGCCTGTCCCCGTTCCAGAAGTCCGCACCATCCCGGAGGGATTTGAGCCTGTAGCCGGCGGTTGAGCCCCGCGACACCGCCGGATACCGGAACGTAAGAATCCCCGCACCCCGGAGGGGTGCCAGCCTGGGGCTTTAGTTTTGGGGCCAGACCCTTGTTCGCGATGGGGTAACGGATGGGGGTCAGGTAACGGATGTGGGTTCAGGTCATGGGTGGTTCACGTCTCCCCGAATTTCTTGGGGGAATTCCCGATTCGGGCTCAGACACAGGTCGGTCTTGCGTTGAGTCAACACGGAGCGTAAAAATACTCACTCAATTGAGTAAAACGGAAAACTACGAACGACCCCAAGCCGCTGAGTTGGAACGACGCCTGTCGGAATCGCGGAGATTCATCCAGGTGGTTGTCGGGCCTCGGCAGACGGGCAAGACCACCCTGGTCCAGCAGGTGACCGGGCGGTTGAGATTGCCGGTTCGCTACGCCAGCGCGGATGAGCCGACGTTGCGCGGCGCCGAGTGGATCGCCCAGCAGTGGGAGGTGGCCCGACTTTCTTCCGGTGGCGAGGGTGAAGGCGGCGTGCTCGTGCTCGATGAGATCCAAAAGCTCCCCGGCTGGTCCGAGGCGGTGAAACGCCTCTGGGATGAGGACACCCGGGCGGGGCGGAGGCTGGCGTTGGTGCTCCTCGGTTCCGCGCCGCTCCTCCTCGCGCGGGGTCTGACCGAGAGTCTTGCGGGCCGCTTCGAGACCCTGTCCGTGCCGCACTGGTCCTTGGGTGAGATGCGGACGGCCTTTGGTTGGACGCTCGAGGAATACCTTTTCCATGGTGGTTATCCAGGTGCTGCGACCTTGATTCGGGAGCCGGCGAGATGGTCGCGGTATATTTCCGACAGTCTCATTGAGACTTCGATCTCGAGGGATGTCCTGCTGCTGTCGAGGGTCGACAAGCCCGCGTTGATGCGACGGCTGTTCGAGCTGGCCTGTCGCTACTCGGGTCAGGTCCTCTCCTACACGAAAATGGTCGGGCAACTCCAGGATGCCGGGAACACGACCACGCTTGCGCACTACCTGGATCTCTTGGCTGGGGCCGGCATGGTGTGTGGTCTACCAAAACATGCCGGGGATACCGCCCGGACGCGCGGATCCAGCCCGAAGCTTCAGGTGTTGAACACAGCGCTGATGACAGCGGGCCTGGGGTGGGCGTTGGAGGAAGCCCGCCAAGACCGGGAGTTCTGGGGGCGCCTGGTCGAGAGTGCGGTGGGAGCCCATCTCGCCAATGGGGCGGTGGAAGGGCGCTACACCCTCAGCTATTGGCGAGACCGCAATCGGGAGGTGGATTTCGTCGTGAATCGCGGGCGGCAACTCACCGCCATCGAGGTCAAGAGC
>JBDLQQ010000037.1:0-8016 GCA_039800465.1 Verrucomicrobiota bacterium | reverse complement strand
CCCGGACCCGACGAATCATGGTGAGACCCAGCTCGTGGGCTGGTACTACGCCAACCGTGAGGCCCTCCGGAAGCGGCTGGGTTATCTGCCCGAGCCCTCCGACCTCACTGTCGTCACGTCCCTGGACCCCTGCGCCATGTGTGCAGGCAGTCTTCTGACGGCGGGCTTCAACTGCGGGGTGTTGGCCTCAGATGACTCCGGCGGGGGCGTCAATTGGAACAGCACCGCTCTCTTCGAGCACAACCTGCCCCCCATTCAGCGTCTGCTGCGCAGCCGGTTTGGCTACTACAAGGTGCCCGGCATCGAGAGCCGGTCCCAGTACATGGGGGGCAGTGACGTGATTTTTCGGAACGAGGTCGTCTCGCGCCAGGTTCTCCAGGAGAACACCGACGTCTTCAACAAGAGCCTGCCGCAGGTCGGTGCCGTCCGGAAGAACACCCGCATCCCGATCGACAAGGTCCTGGATCCGGCCCTGCTTCCGGTCAGCAACCCCACGCGCCGCGCACTGGTTGAAGCGTTCCCCCAGGCGTTGTCGCTGCGGTTGACCAACAGGATCGACACCAAGGAATTCGGCTTCGAGAAGACCCAGAAGACCTACTACCGGGTCACTGACGAGCTCCATCAGCTGCTGCGCCGGGTCAATGCCGCCTCGCCGGGATCCTCCAACGCGATCGCGATGATCGACCCCCATGGGAACCTCCTTGGCATCGGGGTGGACACCCCGCGCAAGAGTCCGATCGCCACGGCGATGATGAACATCGTCTCGGACTATTCCCGTCTGGCATTCCGGATGATCGATGAGGCCTCGGTGGGACCAGTGGTCGACGGTGTCCCGGCCTTCAAGCGATGTGATGCCTTCAACTACCTGTCCCCGGTGGTCCACAACACCTTCATATTCCTGAAGCCTCCGACGCCCGGGTTGGCGTCCACACTGAAGGATCTCGGCATCTTCGGGAACGCCAACAGCGAGATGTTCACCTACGTCGAGCCCCCTTCGGAAGGGACCTTCCGCGACTTCGAGGAGCATGTCCGTTCGATGCCCTTGTTCTACCAGGGCAAGGACATGACCCCGGCGCAGGTCGTCCCACCGGCCGTCGAGCTGCGGGTGACGAGCCTGGCCGACAGTGGGCCGGGAACCCTCCGGTCGATCATCGAGGCCCACAATGCCTCGGGAGGCTACCACCGGGTCCGTTTCGGTGCCGCCGGCGCCATCAAGCTTCTCTCGGATCTGCCGGAGATCCGGGTTCCCCTCACGATCGATGCCAGCGACCACCCCGAGGCACCCAACGTCTTCGATCCTGTAGTCGGGATTGATTTCAATGGGAACAAGGGGCTGCGGTTTGCCTCCTCGGCCTCGGGGAGCCAGGTCTTCGGACTGGCCTTGAGTGGGGCCGGTGGGCACACGATCGAATCCGCGACACCGTACCTCCAGATGGCCTTCAATCGTTTTGGGGAGACCGTGGAGGGCCAGCCGTCCCCGAGTGCCTTGGGGTCGATCCGCCCCGACACCCTCGCGGGTTCGTCTGAGGTGGATGGCTGGCAATCGCCCCTGGTCTACATCAAGCGTCGGTACGACTACGACCAGCCGCTCACCTTGACCTCGCCAGCAACCCTCGTGTCGGCAATCCGGGTGGACTCCCTTCCGGACACGCTTCGCTTGTATTACAGGAAGGGGTCTGTGAACGGGCCTGTGCCTCCAGGTTTCCCCTCCAGAGGGATACCGATGGGGTCAGCCACCTCCGGTGCCCTTTCGGCTGATGTCCTCGATCCGGTACTCACCAACTTGCAGGATCTAGGGCCGCTATTGAAGGTCTTCGGAAAGGCGCAGGGAGGGCAGGCGAACCTGACCCTTGAACCTGGGGATTGGGCGGTCACGGCCGAGTTGGAGGACGGAACTCAGCTCACGCTGTCCTGGCTGGATCACTCCGGGAACACGTTGGAATGCGAGTTCATCCTGCATCCGGAGTTGGCCACAAAGAACCCGGTCCTCGAACCCTATCTGGGGAAGACCTACCGGATTACCCTCACGCTGGCATCGCCGGGTGCCAACACCCGGTCCCAATCCTCCGAGATCGTCGCTGAGGTCATCCGACTGGGGTTCGTCGACGTCGAGATGGCCCTGTATCCGGTGGACGATCCGTTGACCGGTGCCGTCGGTTCCCTCCTCCCCGGCGACCCGGGCTACAAGGAGGCTGCACTCGAGGCCTCCAAGAAGGCGGAGCTCCACATCCCTCTGGAGTGGATGCCCAAGAGGGGGCAGGCGAAGACCATCCCACTCCCGAACTTCAGGCCGGGGATGGGTTACGGGATGCTCCTGATCTACGGCGGGACTTCACCGGAACTGATCTCCAGCTATGAGATCCCGAGGAGCCGACGCCTGTACCCCTTCATGGGCTTCCGGATCGGCCACGGGCGGATCGCCATGGGTGTCGAGACAGATCCTGTGTCGTCGGTACCGGATTTCGCTGACGTCATCGTGTTGCTCCCGGATCGGGAAGTCCGCCCCTGAACCAGACCAGCGGCCGGGCTGCCGCACCGCGGGGCTTCACCATGGAAATCCGAGATTTCGCCGAGCAGGTCCTGTTTGGCACAACGCTGGAGGTGAAGCTCGGGCCGCCAGGATCGGATCTGACCGATCACCGGCCGGGTCCATCCCTTGCCGCACCGGAACATCCGGGGCGTCCGGCGGGGCTCCGCTTCAAGCCGCCGGGTGAGCGGAGCCGGGATTTTCCCGACCTCCGGGTACTGGAGCAGGAGCGGGAGCGGGGGCGGTTGCTGCACTTCTTCGCCAACCATGAGTTGCTGGCGACGGAGCTGATGGCGTTGGCCCTGCTCCGGTTTCCAGACGCCCCGCCGGCGTTTCGTCGGGGAGTGGTCCAGACCCTCCAGGAGGAGCAGGACCACACCCGGATGTACTGCCGTCGGATGGAGGAGTGTGGATTCACCTTCGGGGAGATGCCCGTCTCCGGCTATTTCTGGCGGGCGGTTTCCCCGATGGCGCACCCGATGGACTTCGTGGCCGGGCTGAGTCTCACCTTCGAGCAGGCCAATCTCGACTTCTGCCGCCAGTTCGCGGCCGCGTTCCAGGCGGTTGGGGATGACCGGACTGCCGGTTTGCTGGACGGGATCTACCGCGACGAGATCGCCCACGTGGCCCATGGATTGAAGTGGTTCCGGCGATGGAAGGATCCCAGACTGTCCGACTGGGAGGCCTTCCAATCCCAGCTGAAGTTCCCGCTCTCGCCGCAGCGGGCCAAGGGCGGCGTCCTGAACGTCGAGGGACGCCGTGCGGCGGGGTTGGAGCCCGGGTTCATCGCGGAGCTGGATGTCTTCTCGCAATCGAAGGGGCGAACTCCGCGGGTGCACGTCTTCAACCCCTTCACCGACGCCCATCTTGCCCAGGGCCGGTCCTTTGTCCCGGGAAAGCTCCAACGCCAGCTGGCGGAGGATCTGTCGACCCTGCCGCAGTTCCTGGCGCGCCAGGATGACCTGGTCCTGGTCCCCCGACGTCCCTCCGCTCTGTTCCTCAGTGGACTCAAGAAGGCGGGTTTTCCGCTGCCCGAGTTCGTCGAGATGGGATCGGATCCAGCCCGGGCTGTCCGGGAGCTATCGGTCCGCAAGCTCGGGGGGCTTTCCCCATGGGCCTGGGGGCCTGACAGTCTGGAGCTCCTGAAGCCCCTGCAGTCGAGCCTCCCGGCGTGCTCGCCCATCCCGGGATTCGTATCGGGTCCCGGGCTCCCCAGTCTCTACAGCAAGGTCACGAGTGCGGCCCTGCTGGGGGAACTCCTGGCGGAGGTGGGTGGCGCGGAAGCCCCGTGGCTCTGCACCCGGGAGGTGGTGGGGCGTGCGGTGGATTCTCTCCCGGATGCGCTCGAGGTGATTCGACATTTTCGCCAGCTCGGGTACGTGCGGTTGGTGGCGAAGGAAGCCTGGGGCGTTGCGGGATCCAATGCCCTGCGGCTCTGGGAACCCGAGCTCCTTCCCCAGCAGCACCGTTGGCTGACGTCGACTCTGGGACGGGGAATGCCTCTGGTCGTCGAGCCATGGCTGGACCGGAGGGTGGACTTCTCCATGCAGTGGGAGATGCGGTCGGATGGGCTCCGGTTGATGGGCTTCACCGGCCTGCTCGCGGATGGCCGGGGACAGTATCAGGGCAATTGGGTGGAGCCCCACCCGGGGCGTCCTCCCGCTGCGGTCCTCCACAGCCTCCCGTCTGGAGCGGGTCGTGACCTGTCCCTCTGGATCGAACGGCTCCGGATCCGTCTGGAAACCTGGCTGCGGGCTGAGCGGTTCGTGGGCCCACTTGGAATCGACGCCTTCCTCTACTGCGATCGGGCCGGAGCTCTCCGGTTGAAGCCCATCGTGGAAATCAATCCCCGAATGACCTTTGGTCGGTTGGCCCTGGAGCTCATGCGATACACGCATTCCGGAACCCATGGCCGGCTCCGCTTGATGTCCCGTCGGCAGGTGGAGCGGGAAGGGTTCTCCGATTTCCAGTCTTGGGCTCAGGCCATGTCCGAATCCCATCCTCTCCGGTTTGCGGGGGATCCGATTCCCAGGATCCAGTCGGGACTGGTGTGCCTCAACGACCCGACGAGGGTTCAAGGGATCTTGGCGGTCTTCGATGTCGGGAAGAGGGGGGCGTCCTCCCGCCCGAGCCCTCGGGGTTCTTCCTCCGAGGATTGAAAAATACGGGCCAACCCTTGACAGGTGATAGGTCACTTCGGCACATGACTAAGGAAATTGAGCCCTCTTCCGGTCAGGATCCGGGCACAGACTTCTTTCCCCAAATACACCGAGTCATGATCCGTCCTGTGATCTCCAATCCTGTCCAAAAGGGTCTCCATCTTGTCCTCTTCGCGTTCCTCCTGATTACCGGGCAGGTCTTCGGTCAGGATCCCATCCGGGTTCCTTTTGCTGATCTTCGGGCGGGGCAGTTCAACGTAGGCCTCGAGGCGGTGCAGAACTACACGCTTCCGAGGGCGGAAAAGGCCTACCTCGAGGGCTACACCGACAACAGTGGGGTCTTCCATGCGCCCGGGACAGCTGCCGCCGATGCCTTCATGCGGGACAAGACCGTCCCCGTCGTCCTTGGGCCGGATGGATACCATCTCGTCGACGGACACCATCGCACCACGGGAAACTACCTTCTTAGCCTGAAATACTCCGATTTCCCCAACTACCTCTATGTGAAGCAGGTGGACGACCTTTCCAAGCTCAGCATGGACGACTTCTGGAAGACCATGCTCGCGGGAGATGGGCGCTCCTCCTACATCTGGCTGAACAACCGGGGGGTGCCCTCCTCGGTCAACAATCTCCCGTTCATTCCTGGTCTGACGGACGACTCACTGCGCACTTTCTCATCGAACATCGCGGCCGACTACATGGCCTACGAGATCCTCGACCCGGTCTTCAATTTCCAGGAGTTCTATTGGGCGGACTATCTCCGCGACAAGGTGTTCCTGAGCGGTGCAGGTTGGGAGAACGCTGGTGGTAATCCGAATGCCACGTTCATCTCGTCCGATTACAAGGCGGTTGCAACTGAGGCGGTGCGGCTGTGTCGCCTGCCCGAAGCCAGCCACCTTCCGGGCTTCATCGCAGTTCCCGAACCCAGCGAGATGGCTCTCATGGCCGTCGTCGGGATGTTCTTCGTCGTCCGGGGTGCCTGGATGCGGTTCAAGCCCGGGCGGGCTTGATTCCACGACGTGTTCAGGTTGTACCCTCGGACGAATCGTTCCTCTCATCTCATGCCAGCAGTCGCCATGAACCCATTTGGGATCTTCAGTTCTGTCCGGAGTGGTCTCCACCTGGTCCTCTTTGCATTGCTCCTGATTTCCGGGCCGGTCCTGGGTCAGGATCCCATCCGGGTTCCCTTTGCCGAGTTACGGGCGGGACAGTTCAACGTTGGCCTGGCCGGGGTGACAAATATCACCATCATCAAGCCAAGAGACGCCTATTTGAACGGGTATACCGCCGACGACGGGGTGCGTTATGCGGCCGGGACCGCGGCGGCGGATGCGTACCTTCGGGACAACCCGGCTCCGGTGGTGCTGGGTCCGAATGGTTTCCACCTCCTTGATCGACATCATCGAACCACAGCCAGTTATCTCCTGAGCGTCCAGTACGACGGTTCTTCCCCCAACGGATCGTTCCCCAGCTACACGTACGTCACCCAAGTCGCCGATTTCTCCGCCCTCAGCATGGACGACTTCTGGAAGGCCATGGAGAAGGGCGACGCCCAGGGATCCTATGTCTGGCTCAACAACCGAGGGGTGCCCTCGTCGCCCTCCAATCTCCCCTTCATACCGGGCTTGACGGATGATGCGCTGCGGAATTTCTCCGCGGACATCGCGTACGATTACGACGCCTACACGACACTTGATCCGGTCTATTACTTTCAGGAGTTCTTCTGGGCCGACTATCTCCGGGACAAGGTGTTCTTGAGTGGAGCCGGATGGGAGAATGTCGGGGGCAATCCAAATGCCGCGTTCGTCTCGTCTGATTACAAGGCGGTTGCGACTGAGGCCGCCCGGTTGTGTCGGCTGCCCGAAGCCAGCCACCTACCTGGCTTCATCGCGGTTCCCGAACCCAGCGAGGTGGCCCTCATGGCCTTTGTCGGGGTGTTCTTCGTGGTTCGTGGTGCCTGGATGCGGTTCAAGCCCGGGCGGGCTTGAGGTTGGTGTTGGACGGGGCGGGTAGGCGGTCTCTGGGGAGGGCGCCCGTTTCTTTCGGCGGATCCTGAGGACGCTGCTGTCGAGTCCTGTGCCCTAGGCTAGGAACTGCGGTCTGGTTCGGCTTGGGGCCGATTCGCAGTCGTGGGGCGGGTATTCCGGAGCGGAGCGTGGCCCCTCCTGGAAGGGCTCTTTTCCCCCGCGACATCACTTTCGGCCGCTGGCAGTCTCCGCGGGATCGACGTGGTCCGATTCTGAACATCGGTTCCCGTGCGTTGTCCGCTTTCCGAACTGCTTTCTATGGCCAAGTCCAAGTCCATCCCGGCAATCCCGGCCGGGCGTCCGTCATCCCCGGCGTCTTCGGTGGCCGAATCCGAGACCCCCATGATCCGCCTGTTCCGTCCCGTGGACTGGCTGACCTTTGGGGTGGTGACCCTCGTGATGTTCGCCACATACCTGCTCACCATCTCCCCCCAGCTGACCCTTGAGGACTCCGGGGAGCTGGCTGTGGGCTCGATGTACGCGGGGGTCCCACATCCCCCGGGCTATCCGGTCTGGACCCTCTACTCGTGGTTCTTCACGGTGATCCTGCCGTTCTCGAACATGGCCTGGCGCGTGGCCGTGTCCTCCGCCTTCGCCGGTGCGCTGTCGGTGGGCATCATCGGCATGCTCGTCTCGCGGGGCAGCAGCCTGATCGTCGAGGGCATCGCCGAGTTCCGGGCGATCGAGCGGAAATGGGAGAACCCGCTCTGCCTGATCTCGGGCCTCGTCTCTGGACTCCTCCTCGGGTTCAACGGGTTCATCTGGAGCCAGTCGGTGATCGTCGAGGTCTACACCCTGGCCGTCTTGACCTTCGCGGGCGTGCTGGTCTGCCTGTTCCGCTGGACCTATTCCCCGGGGCGGCTGCGGTATCTCTACGCAGCGTTCTTCCTCTTCGGTCTCTGCTTCTGCAACCACCAGACCCTGATTGTGGCGGCGATGGGCATCGAGGTCGTGATCGCCATGGGGGATCGGAAGCTGGGGCGCGACTTCTTCCTCGCCAACACCCTTGTGTGGCTCCTGGGGCTCCTGGGCCACTTCACCGGATTGCTGGGGACGTTCCGATCCAATGAGGCCCTCCTGACCATCTTCAACCTGGTCGGCATCGGTTCTGCCATCGGCACGGGCTATCTGGCCTACCACACCCGGGGGCTCGGCAACCGGCTCCACATCGTTCTGCTGTCCGGATTGATCTTCGGCATCGGGGCGGCCTTCTACTTCTACATGCCGGTGGCCTCGATGACGAACCCGCCCATGAACTGGGGCTATCCCCGGACCTGGGAGGGCTTCATCCATGCCTTCACCC
>JBDLQQ010000036.1:0-4729 GCA_039800465.1 Verrucomicrobiota bacterium | reverse complement strand
TTTTCAACCGGGTGTCCCGGCAGATTCTGCCGGACTTGTCGGACCTCCTCGGCAAAAATCACGGCATGTTGAATGTGCGGTCC
This sequence comes from Verrucomicrobiota bacterium, assembly GCA_039800465.1. Lineage (GTDB taxonomy): Bacteria > Verrucomicrobiota > Verrucomicrobiia > Limisphaerales > UBA9464 > UBA9464. The sequence continues at coordinate 4,646 of JBDLQQ010000036.1, read as the reverse complement.
AGGCAGTCGGCCTTCCACAGGGCGTGGATGGCGTTGGTGTTCACAGTATGGATTTCAAATCCAGCCGCCCTCCTCATGGCGCAGGTCCGGATGGAGTTCCCGGATGGAACCGAGGTCCGCCCCGGACGATCCTGGAGAACCCGTGTCGTGTGGGACGGTCCGGCGACCCGTTGGGCGGGCCTCGAGTTCGCCGTGGGTTCCCCGGCAGGACTGGGCCCGATGTCCGCTTCACGGGCGCGCAGCCTGCCGCCAGGCATCGAGGTGACCGAGACGGACTCCCAGGGGATGCCGCATCTCGCCCTCGGTGCCTCGGGAACCTCCATCTCGCGGGGGCAAGTCCTGTTGGAGCTCGCGTGGCAGTTGGCCCCGGAGTTGTCCGATCTCTCGACCGCATCGGTCGGCCTGGAGGCGGTTGTCCTGCGACGCCTCGACGGTCTCTCGGAGCCGCTCCCGACCTTCCAGCAGGCGTTGCGGATCGGGTCGTCGTCCGATGGTTCCAGCCTCCTCACCCTCCAGGCCACCACGCTCAGCCTCTGGGGGGAATCGGCGACGGGTCACCGCATGGAGGGTTCGGACGACGCGGTGGTCTGGAGTCCCTTGGAAGGTGTCCCACTCCAGTGGGCGCAGGGCTGGGATCGGCCCGTCCCCGTGCCGACACCTCTGGACAGCACCGCGTCCCGTCGGTTCTTCCGGGCCCGTGCGGAACCGGTGGAGCCCCTCGTCACGGTCCTCTCCAGTCTTCCGGATCCACGGACGGTCCGCACCCGTCAACCATTTCGACTGGGAGTCCGGGTGGTCTCGCCGACCGGCGAGCCAGCGGGAGCTGGAACCGTCTCCTTCTGGGCCGGCACGGAACGGCTGGGTGTCGGCCTCGTGACCAACGGGGTCTGCCAGGTCGATGCCACGATGACGCGTGAGGGTTCCTTCCCGCTGTCCGTCCGCTTCAGCGGCTCCGCACGGTTCTCCCCGGGACGCCTGGCCTTGGAACCTGCGCTCAGGGTGGCAGACTTCATCGAAGGGGATGACCTGACGGATTCCGAGGCGGCGGCCCTCCCGGACGATGGGACCGGCTGGGTGTGTGTGGCGACGAACGGGACCGACCCGACGATCGGCAACGAGCTGAAGGTGTTCCGGAGGAGTGCCACAGGGGAGCTCACCCTCGAGCGGACGCTGTCCCTCGGAGGGCGGGGCATCCAGGTCCTGAGCGACACCATTCCCGCCTCGAATGCCCTGTTCCTCAGTGCCAACGGCCGGTGGTTGTTCGCGGTGAATGCCGGATCCGACGAGATCTCCGTGTTGCGGGTCGATGCGGATGGCCCCCGTCTCCTCGGTAGATTCCCCTCGGGTGGCTCCCTGCCGGTTTCCGTCGCCGTCTCCCACAACCGGGTGTTCGTGGCCCATTGTGGTGGTTCCGGAAGCATCGCCGGGTTCCGACTCAGACTGGATTGGACGCTCACGCCGATCCCGGATTCGGTACGGTCCTTGAGCAACGGAGGGCAGGGGACCTCGACGACCCCGGCCACTGTCCAGTTCACCCCCGACGGTACACGCCTGGTCGTGGCCGAGGCGGATGGGGATGCGCTCTCACTCTTTTCCATCGCGGCGGACGGCAAGCCGTCGGAGGCCACCGTGTTCTCCGTGCCCGGCACGACCCCAACAGGCATCGCCTTCGCCAAGGACCGTTTCCTGATTGTCGCCGAGGCGGCGGGGGATCGGGTCGGGGAAGGGACCGTCTCGTCGTTCGAGCTGCTGCCGAGCGGGTTTCGTCCCATCAGCCGCAGCCTTGCCACCACCCAGACGGCCACATGTTGGGTGGCGGTGGATAGGACCGGATCCTATGCCTACTTCGCCAACTACGAGGACTTCAACCTGAGCACGTTCGGAGTAGGAAGCGATGGGGTGTTGACCCTCGTCGAGGCGCGCGCGGCCGAGCTGGGCGAGAATGGAAGTCCGACAGACCTCGCCGTCAGCCGCGACAACCGCTGGCTGTATGTCCTCTGCGACACCCGGAACTCCGTGATCGGATTGGGTATTGGAGCCAACGGTGCGCTCAAGCGGGTCGGGGAGTTCGTAGGCGCCCCGAAGGGATCCGTCGGGATGGTTGCGTGGTAGATCTCGACAGCGGGCAACACCGGGATTGGACTGGCTTCATGTACCTGACACGCAATCTGATCGCCTGGCTGCTCGCGTGGCCGTTCATGGTGATGGTGGACCTGATCTTCCTGTGTCTCGCCGGATTGGTCTTCCACGCGTGGTGGGTGCCGGTGTCGGACACGGTGCGTCCCGGTCTCGAGGTCGATGCCTACGCCACCATGCTCGTGGGCTGGGGTGTCCTCCTGGAAGCCCGAGAGGTGGCGGTGCTGCGCTGTCGGAACTACGTCTGTCCGCACGAGGGCTTGGATCGGGCATTGAATGTCACCTGTTCCCGTTTTGGCCTGGGCCTCATCTCCCTCGGGCTTGTGATGGAGAGTCTGATTGGTTTGGGATCGGACTACACCCGGGGCCTGCTTTCGGAGGTGGTACGTCAACGCGCGTTGGACCTGCTTTGGATCCCCTTTGCCCTGAGCATCGGTGAGCTATGCGTCCATGTCTTCCACGTGCTCAAACTCCGCTACGCTCCTTCGACTCGGGCTGGAGTCCTTGAGACAGCCTTACCGTCGCATGCCGAGGAGTGAGGTGTCCCGGGCGAGTCGGCTCCTGCCGGTGGCATGACGGACCACAGCCTTCGCGAATCCACTCTGGCGCTGGGGGTCGGCGGTCGGCAGTCTGACCGCCTCGTCTTACGCCATGTACTACCTGCGCTGGCTGTTCTCACGGACCCTCCGAAAGGCCTCGGAACTGGAGGATACCGTCCGGAAGCTCCTGAACCATCAGCGGGACATCCTCGCACCCCAAGCCGTCCAGGCCATGGAGGAGGCCCTGGCCGAATACCGGAAGATCACCCGCGGTGGCGCCCCGCACTCGTCCATCCTCGATGCGATGGACAACCTCGAGAGCACCGCGGGCAAGTGGTTGAGGCCCTATCCGAACCCCGGCATCCGGGAGAACATCCTGATGCTCCTGGAGATCGCCGTGCTGATCGTTGGGAGTCGCGCCTTCCTGATACAGCCGATGGTGATCCCGACCGGTTCCGCGCAGCCGACTCTCTGGGGCGTCACCTACGAGGATCTCCGGGACACCAACACGCCGGTGCCGTCGTGGCCGATGCGGATCTGGGAGAAGGTCGCCTACGGGGTCAGCTACTACCAGATCACGGCTCCCGAGGATCTCGAGATCACCAACTGGGATGAGAATCCCACAATGGTGATGCCGTTTGTGAAGAAGCAGAACATCCAGACGACGGCGGGGCCCATCACGGTCTGGTTCCCGCCCGAGAGCTTCCCGAGGCAGCTGGGCTTCTTCGACGAGGCGCGTCGGACCATGAAGAAGCGCAAGTTCCGCAAGGGCGAGGAGATTGCCCGGGCCCGGGTGACCACCGGCGACCACCTGTTCGTCGAGCGGGTGTCGTACAACTTCAGGCGGCCCGAGCGTGGGGACATCATCGTGTTCCGCTCCGAGAAGCACCCAGGAATGACCGCGAACACCCACTACATCAAGCGGCTCGTCGGCCTCGGCGGCGAGACGGTGCGGATCGATGACAATCGGCACACCTACATCAATGGACGCGAGCTCACGACGAACGACCCTGGGTTCCACAAGGTATTCGCGTTCGACCCGAAGCAGCCGCCGGTGGCCGACCACTACTCGGGCCACGTGAACGGCACGGTCTGGCAGGAGGCGTGGGGCAATCCGGGGCCGACCCGGAACTTCCCGGATGGCAAGACCGAGGTGCAGATCCGTCCGAACCACTACGTGACGTTCGGCGACAACACCATGAACAGTGCGGATTCCCGGGATTGGCCCGTGCCGGATTTCCCGCAGGAACGGGTCATCGGGCGACACTGGATGGTGTTCTGGCCGTTCCTGCGCACTGGCCGGGTGAACTTCGGCTGGGGTCAGGACTAGGGCAGGGGATCTCTCGGAGGGGCAGGGGACATGGACTGGATGCAACCACCCGGGAAGCCCACCCGGAAGGCGTCGTCCCGGCAGTGGTTGGGCGTGGTCGTGGGAGGCCTTGCGGGCGCTGTGATCGGGTTTCTAGGAGTCCGTCTCGGCATCGATGGCATCCAGTGGAGCTCCTCCATGGAACCCGGATGGCGACTGGCAGTCCTTTTGTCGTTGCCGTTGTCTTGGCTCATCGCGGTCGGTTTCCACGAACTCGGACATCTCATCGGCGGCTGGCTGATCGGCGGTCGCTTCCTGCTGTGGGTCGTGGGGCCCATCAAGGTTCAACGCACCCCGAAAGGCATCCAGTGGGGCTGGAATCGGAGCGTCAACATCGCCGGTGGCATGGGTGCCTGTCTGCCGCACGACTGCAGACGGATGACCGCTGGTCAGCTCATCGTGATGATTCTTGGCGGACCTGTGGCCAGCCTGGCTTTGTCGGCTGGGATCGTTTCTGCGCTCCAGTGGATAGGTCCTGTTTCTGGTTCAGTGAACTTGGCATGGATCGCATTCGCCAAGATCACCGCTGGGCTCTCGCTGCTCCTCGCCGTGCTGACGCTCCTGCCGTTCATGGCCGGCGGGTTCAAGTCGGATGGCCGACG
>JBDLQQ010000035.1:0-3412 GCA_039800465.1 Verrucomicrobiota bacterium | reverse complement strand
CCGTTCCGGGGACCCGATGGCTGGGTGTAGGACCGCACCCCAGGACCCGGGTGGTTCGTCTGCCACTGCAGGTGATCGCCAGGAACCCGGGGCCTCTTCCGCAGGGTCAAGGTTCCTGGATTGTTGGCGGGGCCTGACGTCCGGACTTCAGAGCGGCCACCGGCAACCACTGGAAATATCTCCGCTTTGGGCCCGGCCCAGCCCGTGATAGTCCCAACGCCGATCAGGATCGCGATCAACAAAACTTTCATCCAAAAAGGCTGACACCCCCCCCTCCTGTGTCCATCGCTTTGTCGGGAAAGCCGGACCTGGACCATGCCTGCTGGCGTCTTGAATCGAACTTCCTCCAACACGTCCCCGCCCTGAAACACGGTGGAGATCCACTCCGCTGCAGAACGCTTCACCTTCAGGGCGAGCCAGCCCCGAAGCGGAACTCAGGGGTTGTTCGAGATGGATCTGAACCAATCGACCTGATCGGCGACAGCCCTGACGAACGTGCCACGGTGAGAACCTCCGGGGACCTCGATGTAGGTACTGGAACCGGGACTCCAGATGTTCTGCACCTGCGTGGGAACGAAAGGAACCAATGGAGGGAGAGCCTCATCCTGGGCACCCGCCCAGGTCCGCGTCGGGGATCTGGCGATGAAGTCGTACGCCGAGACCATCCGGAAGAAACCAGCCAATTCCGACCCGGAGAAATAGGAGGGATCACGGTACTCAGGCCGCAGCATCTGGAGGATGTCGGTCTTCTTGGAGGCCTGTCCTGGGGGAATCTGGTCGAACAATCCGAGGGATTCGTTGACGTCGCCGTTCCACTCATAGATGCGGCGGGCGATGTCATAGTACTCAGGATCGATCACCGACCGCGCGAAACCCGGCCGGTCATAGTAGTACTCGTACGCAAAGGTCGAGAGTATGAAGAGGAAGTTCATGTTCAGGTCCGGAGTCTGGGTGCTGGACCCGGATCTGGGGTTGAACAGAGCACGCTGTGCCGTCACCAGGAGTGCGGCCGGCGATGCGGCAGTCCCGGTGCCGTCCACCTTCCTGCCGATGGATTCGAGCTTTTCCAGAAACTGCATGGCCACGAGCGCGCCGTGGGACCAACCCGACAGGTAGAGACCGCCCCTCTCGACGCCCTTCGCTGCCAGGAAGCCCTCGGCTGCCAGCAGCAGGTCCAAACACACCTGCTGGTGGGGACTCTTCGGGGTGAAGGCGTGGGGCTCCGTCGAATCCCCCAACCCAAAATAGTCCGAGGCGATCACCACCGATCCTTGACCACCCAAGGCGGCTACAACGAGCCGGGGCTCATAGGTCCAGTAGTAGTCCCAGGGAAGCTGCTGATCGAAGCACCTCGATGGAACAACCTGTTTGGAGTAGTCCGTGCCATGCTGGTACGAGACGAGGTCCATTCTGGCCGCCCCCGAGTTGGGCAGCGCGAGGAGACCCGAGGCGAGAGCCGGCCTGCCCCCAAGACTTGGGATCGAGGAATTGTAGTGGACCTTGTAGACCTCGACCCCGTTGGCCGAACGCTTGAAGGTCGGGAGGCTGTAGTTGGTGAAGTACGGCTTTGCCGAATTCTGATAGTAGGGAGTCTTGGATGCGAAATCGAACATGAACCCACCCAGTTCGTTCGGGTTGTTGATGTCCAAGACCTGGTCGAGCTCCTCCGCGGTGATCGACCGTTGGTGCCGGAAATAGGAACCCATGACGACCAACCGGTCGGCACCGTCCACGATGGATTGGACCAGGTTGCCGGACATGTCGGTGATGGCGGCACCGCCGGTGAGCCGGATGACCTGCCCCATCACCGGATCCAGCTGGGCCACCGCGCCCTGTGCATCTGCATCGGTCGGGCGGTACTCGAATTCGAGGATCGAGGTTCCTGCGCCGGTCCGGTACAGCAGGTACCGGGGTTCACCGCCGAAGAGGAACGGGATCACGGGCATCCGGCCCACCAGGACCGGCTGACTGAACTCGACCCGCATCCACACGGATCCGGTGCCGTTCCGGGGGCCCGATGGCTGGGTGTAGGACCGCACTCCAGGACCCGGGTGGTTCGTCCGCCACTGCTGTTGATCGCCGGGAACACGCGGCCTCTTGCGCGGGGTCAAGGTTCCCGGATTGCTGTTGGGGGGCGTCGTCTGGGTTCCGGAGCGTCCACCCACCTCCACAGGAACGACCAACGCCTTTGGCCCAGCCCAACCCGTGATCGATCCAGTGATGACAAGAACGACTATGAACAGCGCTTTCACCTCAAAATCGTGCCACCCCCGCCCATTCAGTCCACCGGTATTTACGCGATCCTAGGCCCGCAGGATGGACAAGAATTGGGTCCCCCGAGGCGTTACCCGACTTCGATTGCAAACCCGCGCACTCAGGCCTCGCTCTTCTCGAGGCGTTCCAGCTGTGCCGATGTGGACTCCCATGCCGTGACCTTGGCGCTCATCTCGGACTGGATCCGTGAGAGCTCGGTGTTGATCTCCACCGCGCGTCCCGGGGTGGTGTAGGTCTCCGGACGCTGCAGCTCCTGAGTGAGCACGGACTGGCGTTCCTCGAGGCGTGTGATGTCGGTCTCGATCCCCTCCACTTCGCGCTTCAGGTTCCCGATGCGCTTCCGGAGCTCCGAGGCCTCGGCCTTGCGCTCCTTCTGGTTCCGCGTGTCGCGGGGCCCCGGGGCGGACGCTGTGGGTGCTGCGGCGACCGGAGTCGGGGCAGCAGGGCGTGCGTTGGTGAGCCCTGCGGTCAGAGCCTCCCGGGCTGACCCCGCCTTGGACTTCTCCAGGTAGTAGTCGTAGCCGCCTGCATAGGGCGTCAGGCGACCGGCATTCACGTGGATGACCTTCGTCGCGAGGGCACGGATGAAATAGACGTCGTGGCTGATGAAGACGAGCGTGCCGGTGAACTCCTTGAGGGCGCCGATGACGGCGTCGATGCTCCCCATGTCGAGATGGGTCGTCGGCTCGTCCATCAGCAGGAAGTTCGGTGGATCCAGGAGCAGCTTCACCAGCGCCAGCCGGCTCTTTTCGCCACCGCTCAGGACCTTGACCTTCTTCTTGACGTCGTCATCGCGGAACAGGAAACACCCGAGCAGTGCCCGGACATCGGTCTCCCGGATCAGCTTCGGCGTGTCGAACGCTTCCTCCAGGACTGTCCGGCTCGCGTCGAGCATCTCGCCACGGTACTGGGAGAAGTAGCCGATCTTGACCCGCAGTCCGAGGTCCCGTTCACCCCCCTGGGGCTTCACGACGCCCGCGAGGAGCTTCAGGAGTGTCGACTTGCCGGCGCCGTTGGGACCCACGAGCACGGTCCGCTCCCCCTTCTCCGCCTGGTAGTCGAGTCCACGGTAGACGACATGGTCGCCATACGCGAAGTCGACCCCTCGCAGCGTGATGACGCGCTGTCCGCTGGACTC
>JBDLQQ010000034.1:0-7839 GCA_039800465.1 Verrucomicrobiota bacterium | reverse complement strand
GTAGAGGACCCTGCTCTGTTGATCGAGGACCAGCAGGCCCTCGACCATGCTGTTGAAGACCGCCTGCTGTCGGATCTCCGCTTCCGCCAGTCGAAGCCCCTCGGCATTGCGGAGCGCCTCGCGCTCGCGCTCGAGACGCCGTTCGATCTCACGACGACGACGGCTCTCCCACACACCCCAGCCCACGCCGGCGATGGCAGCGAGGAAGGCCAGTTGGGCGAGGAGCGTCATCCGGCGCCGATGAGGGACCAGGGGACCGAGGAAGACAAGCCGGCCTACGCCTCCACGAAGCGGTATCCGACGCCCCGGACCGTGTCGAGATACCGGCAGGCCGCCCCGAGCTTCTCCCGCAGCCGACGCATGTGGGTGTCGACCGTGCGGGTGTCGATCAGGTTGTCGTACTCCCAGACATCCTTCAGCAGCTGCTCGCGCGACTGCACCCGGCCGCGGCGTGAGGCCAGCGTCGTCAGGAGCTTGAACTCGGTCGCCGTCAGATCCACCCGCTTGCGGGCGACCGTCACGAGGTGACGCGGCACATCGATCATGAGGTCCCCGATGGTGAACTGCTCCAGCTTCTCCTCGGGCCCCTGACGGCGGCGCAGGATGTTCTTCACCCGGAGCATCAGCTCCCGGGGACTGAACGGCTTGGTGATGTAGTCGTCCGCCCCCAGCTCGAGCCCGAGGACCCGGTCGATCTCCCCCGCCTTAGCGGTGAGCATGATGATGGGGATGCTCGACGTCGCGGCGTCCCGGCGGAGCAGCTTGCACACCTCCATCCCATCCACCTCCGGGAGCATCACATCGAGGAGGATGAGATCCGGGACCGTCTGCCGCGCCTTCTTCAACGCCTCCTGGCCATCCTGAGCCGTGACCACGTCATGCCCCGCCGCCTTCAGGTTGAAGCTCACCAGTTCCAGCGCATCGGGTTCGTCGTCGACGACGAGGATCTTCGCCATAACGCGAGCCTTGGTAAGCATGCGGCAAGGCTAACAATTGACGGGAGGGTTACAAGGCGGTGACAAGGCACGAGGCCGTGACCCGCCACGGGCCGGGATCGGACCCGGCCCGGAGAAACCCCGCGTGACCGGGTCTCGGGTATGGACGGGACCTGCCGGATCCGCTTGGGTTTCCTCCTCCCCGGTCCGCCTGCCATGACACGCCCCGACACCCATCCCGGTATCCTCCTCGCCCTCACGCTTCTGTTCGCCGCGCCCGGGGGCCTGGCCGCCCCGCCCAGGGCCCTGCCCGCCGGACAACGCCCCGATGACATCCGACTGGCACCTCCGAAGGACCTGAACGGCGACTTCCCGTTCATCCCCCCCACGGATCCCTCGGCCTGGACGCGCCGCGCTGAACGGGTCCGTCGACAGATCCTCGTGTCCCAGGGCCTCTGGCCACTGCCCACCCGGACGCCGCCCGAGCCGGTGATCCACGGTCGCATCGAACTCGGGGACTACACGGTCGAGAGGGTCTACTTCCAGAGCGCGCCCGGGTTCTTCGTGACCGGCAACCTGTATCGGCCGAAGAACCGCACGGGGAAGGTCCCCGGGGTCCTCTTCGCCCACGGCCACTGGAAGGACGCCCGGCTCGCCCCGTCAACCCCCGAGGAGACCCGTCGAGAGATCGCGTCGGGAGCCGAACGCTTCGAGGAGGGCGGACGGAGCCGCTTCCAGTCGATGTGCGTCCAGCTCGCCCGCATGGGCTGCGTCGTCTGGCAATGGGACATGCTCGGGGATTCGGACAGCGTCCAGATCTCCCGTGGGCTCGCCCACGGATTCGCCAAGCAACGCCCCGAGATGAACACGATCGAGGACTGGGGCCTGTTCAGTCCCCAGGCAGAGGCACACCTGCAGGGGGTGATGGGCCTGCAGACCTGGAACTCGATCCGGTCGCTCGACTTCCTCCTCGACCTGCCGGAGGTCGACCCGGATCGGATCGCGGTCACCGGGGCCAGCGGGGGCGGCACCCAGTCGATGATCCTGGCCGCGATCGACCCGCGCATCCGTCTCTCATTCCCGGCCGTGATGGTCAGCACCGCGATGCAGGGCGGCTGCACCTGCGAGAACGCCTGCCTGCTCCGCGTCGGCACCGGCAACGTCGAGTTCGCCGCCCTCACCGCACCCCGACCCCAGGGTCTCACCACGGCCGACGACTGGACCCGGGAGTTCGCCACGAAGGGGTTCCCACAGCTGAGACAGACCTACCAGCTCCTCGGGGCGCCCGACGCCGTGATGCTGCATCGGGGCGAGCACTTCCCCCACAACTACAACGCCGTCGCCCGCTCCGCGTTCCACACCTGGATCAACCAGCACTTCAAGCTGGGGCAGGCCGCGCCCGTCATCGAGAAGAACTACCGGCTGCTGCCCGCCTCGGACCTGACCGTCTGGAACGCCGAACACCCCGCGCCCAAGGCGGCGGACGCGGATCTGGAGCGCCAGCTGCTGAGGATGTGGCATGACGATTCCCAGGCGCAGCTGGCCTCCTGGACCGATCCGAAGGAGTTCCGATCCAAGGCCGGCGGTGCCCTTGAGATCCTGATCGGTCGCACGCCCGAGGAGACCGGTCAGGTCGACTGGAACCTCCACGGGAAGCTGGACCGCAGTGACTGGCTGGAATTGGCAGGGACCCTCCGGAACCCGTCCCGCAAGGAGGAGCTCCCGATCGTCTTCCTCCATCCCAGGAACTGGTCGGGCACCTCGGTGATCTGTCTCACCGGCCGGGGCAAGGCTCCGCTCTTCGATGCGGATGGAGCCCCTCATCCGGCCGTCCGACGCCTGGTCGAGGCGGGCGCCACGGTCATCGGGGCCGACCTCCTCCATCAGGGTGAGTTCCTCGCGGAGGGCCAGATCCTGAACCAGACACCCAAGGTTGCCGAGACCCGGGAATCGGCGGCCTACACCTTGGGCTACAACCCGAGCGTGTTCGCCCAGCGGGTCCACGACGTCCTGACCCTCGTGACGTTCATCGGCTCCAATGAGCGGAAATCGTCACAGATCGTCCTCGTGGGCCTCGATGGCGCGGGCCCCGTCGTCGCCGCGGCCCGGGCCCTGTGCCGGGACCAGGTCACCAAGGCCGTGATCGACACGCGAGGGTTCCGTTTCGGGAACCTGCTGGATCTCCGCGACCCGGACTTCCTGCCGGGAGGCGCCAAGTACGGGGATCTGCCTGGAATGCTGGCCCTGGCGGCACCGGCCCCGACGTGGGTCATCGGGGAATCACCCGCCTCGCTGGACCAGGCCCGCCGACAATATGCCGCCGGCGGCGCCCCCCAGAACCTGAAGGTGGACGGGCAGGAGCCAGACCAGGATGCCATTGTCCGCTGGATGCTGGAGTGACCTCCCGGGGAGGAGGAAACCCTCAGACCTGCAGGATCCCGACAGCCTCTGGACCGACGGTCCTGTCCAGAACCCGAAAGATCCAGCAACCGTCATTGCGATCGGGACCCGACCGGGATAAGACCCGGCCCCCGATCGAATGGAATCCTCACCCTCAGGATCTGCACCCGGCCCGGACAAGGTGCCCGAAAGGCCGCATGCCGAGCCGGTGTCAGACCTGCGCGTCCTGATCCCCGACCTGCCCAAGGCCCACGCCGCCCTCGCCCAGGCGCTGGGCGAGGCGGGGGTCGGTGGGGCGGAGCTCGAGAGGTTGTTCGCCTCCGGAGTGACCGCGGGCTGCGTGGCCTGTGGTCTTTCGGTGACCGGCAGCGACCTTGGGGACCTCTCGCTCCACGATGCGGAGGAGACGGATCGGCGTCTGCCGGAACGGCTGGAGAGGATCCGACTCGGATACTGCCCCCGTCAGGGATGCGAGTCGCGCTTCTTCCGGGTTGAACTCACCGCGCCGGGGCAGTTCGACCGGGAGTGGGTCCTGGGAAGGACCCGAGACCTGGTCCGCGGGGTGTCCGGACCGCGGCTGCGCCTTGCCTCCACCCTCTCATCGGACACGACACGACGCCTCGGGCGTTTGGCGGGCATCGGCCTGGCCACCCTCCTCGTGGCCTTCGTCGCCTATCGGCTGGTCTTCTTCCGCTCCCAACCAATTCCCTTCATCCAGCCCAAGTCTCCATATACGATCGAACCCGCCTCGATTGATCCGCACCAGCGCTGACCAGTCCCGGACATCGGATGCCCCACCCGCATCCATGCAATCCCCCGAATGAACGAATCCTCCCACCTCGACGAACTGCTGGCCTCCCGGGCCAGCTCGACCCGCCGCGCCATCGATCCCTGCACGGTCGTAATCTTCGGCGCGTCGGGCGACCTGACCGCCCGGAAGCTCATCCCGGCCCTCTACCACCTCGCGCTGGAACGGGCCCTGCCGACGCCGTACCGCATCATCGGATTCGCTCGACGCGAGAAGACGCAGGACTCCTTCAGGTCCGAACTGCTGGAGGCCCTCCGCAAGTACTCCCGCACCCGGACCGTCGACGAATCCGTCTGGAACGCCTTCTCCAAGAACATCGAGTACTGCCAGGCCGACATCTCCGAGGCGGCGGGCTACGAGCGGCTGAAGCAGATGATCCAGTCGGCACCCGACGAGAAGCTGCGGAACAACCTCCTCTTCTACCTCGCCACCAACCCCAGCCAGTTCGGCGAGATCGCGGAACATCTCAGCCAGGTCGGACTGCTGACCAAGTGCGAGAACGGCGGCTGCCTGCAGCGGCTGGTGGTCGAGAAGCCGTTCGGACACGACCTGCCCAGCGCCCAGCAGCTGAACGCCGAGCTCATCCGGCACGCCCACGAGAACCAGATCTTCCGCATCGACCACTACCTCGGGAAGGAGACGGTCCAGAACATCCTCACCTTCCGCTTCTCCAACGGGATCTTCGAGAACCTGTGGACGCGTGACTCGGTCGACCACGTCCAGATCACCGTCGCCGAGAAGCTCGGTGTGGGATCCCGGGGTGGCTACTACGAGGAGTCCGGCGCGATGCGGGACATGATCCAGAACCACGTCCTGCAGGTGCTGTCGCTGGTCGCGATGGAGCCGCCCGTCTCGCTCGAGGCCGAGGCGGTCCGCGACGAGAAGGTGAAGCTGCTGAAGTCGGTGCGTCCGATGACCCCGGCCGACATCGCCCGGAACGTGGTCCGTGGCCAGTACTTCGCCGGAGAGATCGACGGCGAGGCGCGTCCCGCATACCGGAGCGAGCCCAAGGTCAACCCGAAGTCCAACGTCGAGACCTTCGTCGCCCTCAAGCTCTGGATCGACAACTGGCGTTGGAGCGGCGTCCCGTTCTATGTCCGCACCGGCAAGAACCTGCCGGTCAGCGCCAGCGAGGTGCGGGTCCAGTTCAAGCCCGCCCCCAACATCCTGTACGGGGCCAAGAGCGGCGTGCGCCTCGACCCGAACTCGCTCACCCTGCGGCTGCAGCCCGACGAGGGCATCGCCCTCCGGTTCAACGGCAAGGTCCCGGGTGCCGCCACGAAGCTGCAGCCGGTCCGGATGCAGTTCAGCTACGACACCGAGTTCGGCGCCTACACCCCCGAGGCCTATGAGCGGCTCCTGCTCGAGGCGATCGCGGCGGATGCCACGCTGTTCATCCGACGCGACGAGGTGGAGACCGCGTGGGCGATCGTCGACTCGATCCGTTCGGCATGGACCGACAAGCCGCTGACCAACCGGGAGTTCTACCTCGCCGGCACCTGGGGCCCTACGGCTTCGGACGACCTCCTCGGGGCCGACGGACGGGAGTGGACGCATCCGACGGTCTGACCCGGGCCCGCGGCCGCCGTTCTTCGCGTTGTCCAAGCCCACCCTCCCCCGCTACGCTCCGCACGTGCCTGAAGGAAGGGAAGAGACGGCTCTGGACTGCCTGTGGAAGGAATACGGGCGGAGTTTCCGCGAGTTCGACGACCTCACGCTGGCCCGGTGGTGCTCCCAGACCCTGGGACAGCTCCGGGGCCGCGCATGGCGACTGTCCCACCCGCTCGTCGGCGCCCTCCGTCTCGCCGCCCAACAGGCCCACGACCGCCAGGTCTGGCAGCAGCGGCTCGTCAACATCCCTGCCGGATACCACCAGTCCCCCTGCTGCCGGGCTCCCCTCCTGCCCCTGCTGACCCGTGACGTCGGGACCTCCGGCCTCGTCTGCCTCCACTGCAACGAGACCGCGGTCCCGCCCGACCAGCTCCCTCCGGAGTCCCAGAGGACACTCGCCGACTGGTCCGGGAAATACGTTCCCGTCCACGAGGTCGCGCACTGGGACGATACCCAACGGAAGGCCGCCCCGGACTACGATGCCGCCTTCGAGGAGGCAGCCCAGAAGGCCGAGGATCTCCTCGCGGAACTGGCCACCCAACACGTCGGCCACCTCCTCGAATCCTATCCGGCCCTGGTCTGGGAGGATCAGGACGAATGCCTGGAGGTGCGCCCCGAGGACATCCATCCGTGATCCGTCCGGGAACCCGCCGTCTCGTCCTCCGTCTGGCCGCCCTCCTCGCGGCGACCCTCGCCGGGGCGGTGCTGCTCCTGTGGTGGACCCGCGATGACCTCGTCACCTGGACCCTCCGCAGGGCCCTTTCCACGACGCTTGGGATCGGGGTTCGACTCGACCAGACCGAACTCGGGCTCTCCGACGCCTCCTGGCGCCTCCGGAACCTCGTCCTGAGCAATCCACCGGGGTTCAGCCCGGGGCCGATGGTCGAGATCCCGGAGGTCTACGTCCGCTACGACACCACCGCCTCGCGATCAAACTCCGTACGCCTCGCCGAGTTCCGGTTCCATCTCTCCGGGCTGCATCTGGACGTCGATGACAAGGGCCGGACCAACCTGATGGCGCTTGGACAGGCCGGGATGCCGGGACGGTCCAGGACCAATCTGATGGGCGACGGCTGGCAGTTCGCCGGAATCGACCGCCTGACGCTGTCGCTCGGCCGCGTCACCTTCCGGGATGCCCGGGATCCGGCGCGGAACCGGTCGTTCGACCTCGCCGTGACGAACCGCACCCTCGAGGATGTCACCTCCGTGCTCCAGCTGGTGCCCCTGGCCCTCGAGATCGGCCTCCGTTCCGGGTGGACTCCGCTGGGAACACCTCCCCCGCGCTGAACCGCAACCCGGGCATTCCAGCCTCCAGAGACCGCGGTCCCACCCCGAAAACCCGGCGATCCCCAAAAAAACTTCACGGTCCGCGCCCCGTTACATTGACATCATGAAAAAGTTTCGCATCTTTTCCTGTGTTGATCCCCGAGGTAAAGCGACTCTATCCGTCTGCCTTGGTACTCCTGTGGTTTGCCCTGGTCTTTTTGATCTTGACGCAGACTGCAAAGTCCGAAGAGCCCCGGCGTCCCCTGAAGTCCCCCACGGTGCTGGTGCTCGGTGATTCCCTCGCTGCAGGCTTCGGTGTCGATCCCTCGGAGGCTTTTCCCTCGGTTCTACAACGGCGCGCAGAGGCGTCGGGGATCACTGTCCGTGTCATCAACGGCGGGGTGAGCGGCGACACCACTGCGGGAGGACTCCGAAGGCTGGACTGGATGCTGAGGTCCCCCGTGGATGTCCTCTTCCTGGAACTGGGCGGCAACGACGGCCTGCGAGGGCTGCCCATCGAATCCACCCGAAGCAACCTCACCGCGATCATCCAGAAGACCCGCTCGCGCCATCCGAAGGCCGAGATCGTGGTCGCCGGGATGCAGATGCCCCCGAATGTCGGACAGGACTATGCCGACCGCTTCCGGGCCCTGTTCCCGGAGGTCGCCCGCGATGAGAAGGCCACGCTCGTCCCCTTCCTGCTGGAAGGCGTCGGAGGCGTCCCGGACCTCAACCTTCCCGACCAGATCCATCCGACCCCCCAGGGCCACCGGATGATCGCCAGCAACGCCTGGCCCGTCCTGGAACCCCTCCTGCGAC
>JBDLQQ010000033.1:0-6174 GCA_039800465.1 Verrucomicrobiota bacterium | reverse complement strand
ATTTCCGGGAGCATGGAATACTTGGATTCTGTCGGCCCGGGAAACTTCCCAGCCAAGTGTGCGGTGAACATCGCACTGCTCGATGGGGCATCCAAAGCACTGGGAAAACCGCTCCATACCTTTCTGGGACTGAATTTCCCCGATCCCGGCCCCATCACGTCTTTCAGCATCGGCATCGATCAACCCGAGCTCATGGCCGCAAAAGCCCGAGAGGCGGAGTCCATGCCCATCCTGAAGATCAAACTGGGAGGACCAAACGATAGGTTGAGCTTTCAGGCAGTGCGCGAAGCGGCTCCGAAGAAGATAATCCGCGTCGATGCCAATTCCGCATGGACCATGCGAGAACAAGCTCTGGAAAACATCCAATGGCTGGCTGCCGATGGTCGTGTGGAATTCGTGGAACAACCCATGCCGCCAAACGCCTCCGAAGCCGACATGCGTTGGCTGAAGGACCGATCCCCACTCCCGATCTTCGCCGATGAATCCTACCAGAACGCGAGCGATGTCACCCATGTGGCCATGGGATTTCATGGGGTCAACGTCAAGCTGGTGAAAACAGGGGGAGTCTCCGCGGCAAGAAAAGCCCTCGAAATCGCCCGGGCTCATGGTTTGAAGACCATGATCGGATGCATGATCGAGAGCTCTGTCCTCATCTCAGCAGCTGCCCACCTTGCCAGCCTTGCAGACCATCTGGATCTAGACGGCAACCTTCTGGTCGACAACGACCCCTACGTCGGAGTTGGGTGTCATCAGGGACGTCTCGAGTTCAGCAAAAGCCCATATCCCGCGGGCATTGAGGTCGGCCCGAGACAGCATTTGAACCCATGAAAGGTGAGGGCGTCACTCCGACAAAAAACAAAGCCTCGACACTCGACACCAGAGTCTGGCACCTTCCCAACTTCGATTGACGGACGTTTACCGGGCGGTGGTTTGCTGCCCAACACCGAAATCATCATGGAAGCCAAGTCAAAAACCATCAGCGAGCATCGCACACACGACAAGGATACGGGGTCGCCCGAAGTCCAAGTCGCCCTGTTGACGAGCCGCATCAACAACCTTACCGAACATCTGCAGAAGAATCAGCGCGATCACGGCTCTCGCCGCGGTCTGCTGATCCTGGTCAGCCAGCGTCGCCGCTTGCTGAACTACCTGCAGACGAAGGACGAGCGCCGCTATCAGGCACTCACCAAGAAGTTGAAGTTGAGGAAGTGATTCGAAGAGCCGGGCGTTTGCCCGGCTTCGGCTTTTGGCTCTTCAGCCTCGTCAAAGAGGTCGGCACCGCAGCCAGCGTGATCCGGTCGCCCCGAAGTGCCAGTACGTGAAACCCAATAGGTCGCGCGCAACTCAGCGCGTCCGCCTCCACGGGCGATTTCACTCAGCGACCCCGATTCGGGAACCCTTGGTTCCATCACGGGTCGGGGCGGTTGACTGAAATTTCTCGCGGATGGCCCAGCGCATCCGCATATGCCAGAAAAAGTTATCGCTAACGTTGGTGGCCAGGAAATTACTATTGAATCCGGCCGCTACGCTCGACAAGCCGACGGTTCCGTGACCGTCCAGTTGGGAGAAACCGTCATCCTCACGGCCGCAGTGGCCGCCAGCAAGGCCAAGGAGGGGCAGGATTTCTTCCCCTTGACCGTTGACTACCGAGAGAAGGCCTCCGCCGCCGGTAAATTCCCGGGGGGCTATTTCAAACGGGAAGGCCGCCCGACCGAGAAGGAGATCCTGACCTGCCGGCTGACAGATCGGCCGATCCGTCCCCTCTTCCCGAAGGGCTGGTACAACGAGGTTCAGGTCCAGACAGTGCTGCTTTCCGCAGACGGGCAGAATGATCCGGACATCCTCAGCATTCTGGCCGCCTCGGCGGCCCTCATGGTGTCCGACATCCCTTGGGCCGGCCCAATCGGGGCGGTCCGGGTGGGCCGAGTGGACGGGAAGTTCATCGCCAACCCGACTCATGACCAGCAGATCGACTCCGACCTTGACCTCATCTACGTCGGCAATGAGCACGACGTCGTGATGTACGAAGGGTCCGCCAAAGAGATCAGCGAGGCGGACTTCATCGAAGCCCTCCGCTTCGGCCAGGAGGCCATTCAGCCCATGATTCAGGCTCAGAAGGAGCTTGCGGCCAAGTTGGGTAAGCCCAAGCGGCAGATCACCGTCAAGGTCGTGCCAGAGGAGATCCTCTCCGCGGCCAAGTCGCTGGCTGGAAACCGTGTCGTCCCCGCCCTGCTGACACCCCAGAAGCTGGCCCGCGAGGCCTCCGTCAATGCGGTGTTCGCCGATGTCGGTGCGAAGCTCGTCGAGAAGTTCGGCACGGAGAAGGTGACTGAATTTGTCATCAAGGACGCCCAGTACTACCTGCAGAAGGAAGCGGTCCGAGCCCTGATCCTCGATTCCGGTAAGCGCCTTGATGGCCGTGGATTCGACGTCGTCCGCCCTCTCAACAGCACTGTAGGGTTCCTACCGCGGGCCCATGGATCCGCAATGTTCCAACGCGGTGAGACCCAGGCGGTATGTCTGGCCACCCTCGGCACCAGCGACGACATCCAAGAATTCGACGCCTATACGGGAGGAGAGACAAAGAAGCAGTTCCTGCTCCACTACAACTTCCCGAATTTCTCCGTCGGCGAGACCGGCCGCATCTCAGGCCCCGGACGCCGCGAGATCGGCCATGGAGCTCTCGCTGAGCGCTCGGTGCGCCCGGTGGTCCCTGTCGAGGAATACCCCTACGCGGTCCGGGTAACCGCCGAGATCATGGAGTCCAACGGGTCCACCTCTATGGCCTCGATCTGCGGCGCCACTCTGGCACTCATGGATGCCGGTGTGCCCCTTAAACGGCCCGTCGCAGGCATCTCTATCGGCATATGCACCGAGTACGGCTCAGACGACGCTATCAGCCGCTATCAGCTTCTGACTGATATCATAGGTTGGGAAGACGCGTTCTGCGACATGGACTGCAAGATCGCAGGCACCGAGAAGGGTATCACCGGGTTCCAGCTCGACCTGAAACTGAAAGGACTCCCGCTCTCGATCATGGCGGAGGCCGTCCAGAAGGCCTACGTGGCCCGTCTGGAAATCCTCAAGCACATGGCGGAAACGATTTCCGAGCCGCGGACCGAGCTCTCCAAATACGCTCCCCGGATCACCGTCATGCGGATCAATCCCGAGAAGATCGGCATGCTCATCGGACCTGGCGGCAAGAACATCAAGCGTCTGGTCGACGAGTCGGGTTGCGAGATCGACATCGAGGACGATGGAACGGTCAAGATCTTCTCCGTGTCCGCGGAAGGCATGGAGATCGCCAAGAAGGAGATCGAGGCCATCGGTGCCGAGATTGAGGTGGGTAAGATCTATCTGGGGCGTGTGGTCACCCTGAAGGAATTCGGGGCCTTCGTCGAAGTCCTGCCTGGGCAGGATGGGCTCGTGCATGTCAGCGAGCTGTCCAACAAGCGCGTCAATCGCCCGGAGGATGTCATCAAGGTCGGAGACGAGATCTGGGTGAAATGCATCGGGGTCGACGACAAGGGCCGGGTCAAGCTGAGCCGCAAGGCCGCCATGGAGGAGCGGGGTGAGATCCCTCCCTCAACGGATTCCGAGCCTGCCGAGAAGGCGGACCGGCCGGAGCGGCCGGAGCGGCCTCAACGGGGCGGCCGAGGTGAACGGGGTGAGCGACGCGAGCGTGCCCCCCGGGGAGAGACCCCCGCTGCAGACGCCAATGGCGAGACCGAGGCTCCGGCAAGGGCCACTCGAGGACCGAAGCAAGGGTCACCCGAGGACAAGGCCCGCGCGGCCGCCGCGGCTGAACCTGGCCGGATCTACCGGGCAAAGGTCGTGTCGATCAAGGACTTCGGTGCCTTCGTCGAATTCGCACCTGGAGCCGAAGGACTTGTCCACGTGAGCGAGCTGGCCAACTTCCGGGTTAAGAAGGTCGAGGACATCGTGCAGATGGGCGATGAAGTCACCGTGAAGTGCCTCGGAATCGACGAAAAAGGTCGCGTCCGTCTCAGCCGAAAAGCGGCCATGGAGGAACGGGAGCAACAGCCTGAAGGGGCCAACACCGATTCTTGTGAGCCATCGGCTCCCCTTGATTCCTCTTCGGAGGGATCCCAGCAATCTCCATCACCTTCCAGCGAAGCCTGATCGAAGCTGATCCAATAAATCTGCAAGGCGGACCCTTTGGTCCGCCTTTTTCATGCACCAAAAGGGCATCACAAGGAGCGGAATCCATCGCTCGCAAATGGAATCCATCCGGAATAGGTTGCGAACAGTTCGTGAATCCCCAGGCACCACAACCGAAGGGTTTTTCGAGATCGCAACTTCAGGCGATGCTAACCCTCCTCGGGGATGAAGATCCTTCTGTGGTGGAGAGAATCCGGGAACACATCCTATCTGCAGGGCATGTAGGACTAGATTTCCTGGAACAGAATACCCTACATCCAGTCCCACTCATCCGTCGCAGGGTTCTCGAGATACTCGACAAGTGCGCCGCTCATCAGAGGGACTCCGAATTCCTGGCATTCGTCCTTTCCCAAGGAGAACACTTCGATCTCGAGGAGGGAATCTGGAGATTCACCCTCACCAGCTACCCCCGCCTCAACATCGAGGGATTCAAGGCTCAGCTCGATGACTGGTCCGATAGGATACGTCACGCCATGGGCAACTCCGCAGGTCCGGGTGTTGCCATCGACGCTTTCAATGAGGTGCTGTTCCGGCAACTCGGCTTTGTCGGCAACGAGGCAGACTACTTCAACCCAGAAAACAGCTATCTCAACCGTGTGATGGATCTACGTCGAGGCATCCCCATTTCGCTCTGCCTCGTGTATCTGCTTATCGGCAAGCGATTGGGATTACCGCTGGTCGGGATCGGCATGCCAGGCCACTTCATCTGCAGGTGGCAGACAGCCACCGAGGAGGTATTCATCGACCCGTTCCACTTGGGCAGGCTCCTGACACGTGGTGAATGCCGAAAACGACTCCAGGACCTGGCGATCGAATACGACGACCGCCACCTCGCCCCACTGAGCCACCGTCGCACACTCACACGTGTGGTCGCCAACCTCCACCTGATCCACAAGGAACGCCGCGAGACTGCAACGGTGGAACGCTTTCTCCGCTATCTCATCGCCCTGTCACGGTGAGGAGAAATACTCCTGCCCAAACTCTCTCCTCTCAAAGGACTAGTGGCAGCTCACGGAAACGGGTTTTCTGAAGCGACTCCCGTTGACTGCCAGGAAGGTCTTGGAAGGGAACCCATCACATCCAGAACCTCCTGACGTAGTGGTGAATTTGGAAGCGAGTCGACCCACGCCTGCATCGCTGCGGAAGAACGCCCAGACCAGCCCACAACCAAAACCCGCAGCGCTTGCTCACGTGCTGCGTCATCGGGAAACAGGACGATCCAGTCAGCAGCCTCCTCGGGATGTCGCGCTCCCCAATTCCTTGCCACGAGAACGGAGGCATCCAACTGTCCCTTACCCGCGGCCATCGCCTGGGCGACCAGCCCAGCAGCAACTCTACCATTCTCGGATGAGAGCGAGAGGGCCAATGCTGATAGCACCTCCTGTTTCAACCCGGATTCCGGCAATCTGGAAGCCCAATCTCCAGCTGCAGCAGCATCATTGGACGCCCACTGCCTCACGGCATGGACGAGAAGTTCATCACGCAACCTGGAGGGAGGCATGCGGGCCGCCAGATCAACGGCACGTCTGGGATCCAGACGCGCTGCCTCGAAACCCACCTCAAGGAGGATCTTCTCCCTCTGCCCTTCATCCTCGAGGGCCTCTGCCCATCGAATTGCAGACTCAAGATCGTTCGCCGCCCAGATCACAGCCACCTGCCTCAGGGCTTGGATCCTCGCATGCCCCTCAAGGTGCTCTGCAACCCACTCTGTCATCGAGACTGGATCTGTCTCCGCCCACTCCCGCAGAAGCATAATCCGACCCAATTCGTCTTTCTCAGGGTCTATCGAGGGCACCGAAAGCTCCCTCAGCCTCTCGGCGAAATCCAACTGCTCCCCGGCACCTTGGGAAACTTGATCAACGACGGCACGGGCGTCGGATTCCAAAGGAGCCTCGATCCTTCCTCGAGCCAATTCTCCTTCGGGACTTGAACCGGTCCGGATGACGGACCACCGGTTGACTGCCACCAGATCGGGGCGGACTGCAACAGCCA
>JBDLQQ010000032.1:0-6301 GCA_039800465.1 Verrucomicrobiota bacterium | reverse complement strand
TGCCGGATGATTCACTGCCGAGCAAGGGGCCCGGTCGGGCTGGCAATGGGAACTTCGTCCTGACCGAGGTGGTGGCCCGGATCGAGTCACCGGGTAAGGAATCGCGTGTGATTCCCTTCGCGTCGGCCCGGGCCTCCATCGAGCAGGTCGCCAGTGTCGAGAGCAACCCCTACGGCGCTTGGACTGCGGCCTCGACGATCGATGGGGATGTCAAGGGTGATGGCTACGGCTGGGCGATCCTGCCGGAGGCGGGACGTCCGCAGGGGCTCCAATTGGCCTTCCGGGATCCCGTGACGTTGGGGTCGGGCGAGACCCTCGTCGTCGAGCTCCAGCAGAACCATGGTCACGGCAACCACACCCTGGGCTGTTTCCGGATCGGCGGCACCACGGATCCCGAGGCGCTGCGGTCCAAGGTGGCCTTCCCGCCGCCCAAGGAGATCGCCGACCTCGTCACGATTCCCGAGGACAAGCGGGATCCGGCCCAGCGCGAGAAGCTCTTCGTGATCTGGCGTGACAAGGCCCCGGAACTCGCGGATCTGCGACAGCGTCTGGCGGATGCCCGGAAGGCGAAGTCGGACTTCGAGTCCACGATCCCGCGGTCGATGGTGACCGAGCGCAGCGACAAGCCCCGGACAGTGAGGATCCTGCCGCGGGGGAACTTCCTGGTGGAGACCGGGGACGTCGTGGAACCCGCGCTCCCGGCCTTCCTGACCGATGCCTCGCAGCGTCCCAAGGATCGTCGACTGGACCGTCTCGACCTCGCCAACTGGTTGGTCGCCCCGGAGAACCCGCTGACCTCGCGCGTGGTGATGAACCGGACGTGGCGCCAGTTCTTCGGCGCGGGATTGTCGAAGGTCCTCGACGACCTCGGCGCCCAGGGGGAACCGCCGCGGAACCCGGCGCTCCTGGACTGGCTGGCGTCCGAGTTCCAGGGCAGTGGATGGGACCTCAAGCACATGGTCCGCCTCATGGTCACGAGCCGCACCTACCGTCAGGTGTCGACCGCCTCGCCAGAGCTGCTGGCGAAGGATCCCGACAACCGGGAGCTGGCGCGACAGGGTCGCTGGCGTGTGGAGGCGGAGGTCGTCCGCGACAATGCCCTCTCGGTCGCCGGGCTTCTCGTGCCGGTGGTGGGTGGGCCGAGCGTGCGGCCGTACCAGCCCGACGGCTACTGGGAGAACCTGAACTTCCCGCAGCGGTCCTATGATGCGAGCCGGGGTGCGGACCAGTATCGGCGTGGGCTCTACACCTGGTGGCAGCGCTCGTATGTGCATCCGAGCATGCTGGCCTTCGACGCGGCGACGCGGGAGGAATGCGCCGCGGAGCGGACGCGTTCCAACATCCCGCAGCAGGCGCTGGTGCTGTTGAACGATCCGACCTACGTGGAATCGGCCCGTGCGTTGGCGGCCCGGGTGCTCCGCGAGGCGCCGAAGGATCTCGACGCCCGGGTCCGCTGGGCGTTCCGGCAGACCGTGGCCCGGTCACCGCTTCCGGACGAACTCCAGACGCTGCGGAGTCTCCTGGAGAATCACCTCCGCGACTATCGCGACGATCCCAAGGCGGCGGCCGACTTCCTGAAGGTGGGTCTCTGGACCGCGCCGGAGGGATTGGATCCCGCCGAGCTGGCGGCCTGGACCGACCTCGCCCGGGCCCTGTTGAACCTCCACGAAACCGTCACCCGTTCCTGATCATGAATCCCGCCTCCGAATTCCTCCAGGCGCTGCGTCAGCAGCAGACCCGTCGTGTCTTCCTCGGTCGCGCCTCCCAGGGGCTGGGATCCGTCGCCCTCGCCTCCCTGATGTCGCCCCGCCTTCCCGTGCTGGGCGGGGCGGCGTCGGACCGCTGGACCGGCGTCGTCAACCCAACCCACTACCCGCCCAAGGCCAAGCGCGTGATCTGGATGTCGATGGCCGGTGGGCCGTCGCATCTGGAGACGTGGGACCACAAGCCCAAGCTGGCCGAGATGCATGGCAAGCCCATGCCGGAGTCCTTCACCAAGGGGAAGCAGATTGCCCAGCTTCAGGGGCAGAAGCTCGTGTGCTTCGGTCCCCAGCTGAAGTTCCAGCGGTTCGGGAAATGCGGCGTCGAGATCTGCGAGCTGTTCCCGCAGATCGGTTCGGTGGCCGACGAGATCTGCTGGATCCGGTCGATGACCAGCGAGGCGATCAACCATGACCCGGCCCACATGTTCATGAACACCGGATCCCAGATCGCCGGGCGCCCGAGCATGGGAGCATGGGTGGTGTACGGGCTCGGCTCCGAGGCTGAGAACCTGCCGGGGTTCGTCGTCCTGACCTCGCTGGGGCAGGGGGGACAGAACCAGCCGATTGCAGCCCGGCAATGGGCGGCCGGCTTGTTGCCGACCCGCTTCCAGGGCGTGCACCTCAGGGGCAAGGGCGATCCGGTCATGTACCTCGGCAATCCGCCGGGGGTCACCCGGGAACGCCAGGGGAAGGTCGTCGAGACGATCAACGCGCTGAATGCCCGTCACGACGCCATGGTGGATGACCCGGAGATCGCAACGCGCATCGCCCAGTACGAGATGGCGTTCCAGATGCAGGCGAGTGTCCCGGAGTTGATGGATACATCGAAGGAACCGGCCTCCATCCGGGAGCTGTACGGATGTGCACCCGGCGACGGTTCCTTCGCCTCGAACTGCCTCTTGGCCCGACGTCTTGCGGAGCGGGGTGTGCGGTTCATCCAGCTCTACCACAAGGACTGGGACCATCACGGTGGGGTGAAGGACGGGGTCCAGCTCAAGGCCAAGGAGATCGACCGCGCGTGCATGGCTCTGATCACGGACCTGCGCCAGCGCGACATGCTCAAGGACACCATCCTCGTCTGGGCCGGTGAGTTCGGTCGCACCCCGATGAGCCAGGGCGGCGATGGGCGCGACCATCACAATGCCGGGTTCAGCATCTGGGCGGCTGGTGGTGGACTGAGGGGTGGATTGCAGTACGGGGCGACGGACGAACTGGGCTATGCGGCGGTGGACAACCCGATCGACGTCCATGACCTGCACGCGACCATGTTGCGGCAGCTGGGCATCGACCACACCCAGCTGACGGTGAAGTTCCAGGGACTCGACGTCCGCCTGACCGGCATCGCCGGACGCCTGATCCCCGAGATCGTGTCCTGAGCGGGATCAGCGTCTCGGGCGACGGGCTCGATTCAGGCGATGCACCGGAGGAAGCCCGCCTTGAGGGCTTCCCGGTCGAGGTGGCGACCGATGAACACCAGTTGGCTCTTGGGGGTTTCGTTGGATCCCCATGCCCGGTCGGGATGCCCCTCAAACAGCATGTGTACCCCTTGGAAGACGAAGCGCTTCGGGCTGCCTTGGAGGTTGAGGATTCCCTTCATCCGGAAGATGTCCGCCCCGCGTGTCTGGAGCAGCATCGACAGCCACTCGTTGAGGCGTTTCGGGTCGAGTGCACGGCTGTCCTCGATCCCGACGCTGGTGACGGTCTCGTCGTGCTCATGCCCCGGAGCCTGGAAGCTCTTCGAGACGGAGGGCTCCACCCGTTGGCCGTGGGCGGAGAGGGTCATGCTGAACTCCTCCGGTCCGTGCTCGGTGAAGGCGGCATAGGCGCCGCTCTGGGGGATTTGGAGTGTGAATGCACTGGGGACGTCCTGGTTGAGGATGAGCTTGTGGAGACAGTGTCCTGGCAGGATCGCTCCGCCGGTATGGACCCCCACCGGGGGCTGGCTGAAGAGCTTGAGGGCTGGGATCCGGTTCGCATGGACGATCTCGAGACTCGCCTTGGGAACCGGGAGGACCACGAGGCCCATCATGGGATCCGGACCGGGTTCCATATCGATCTGGCAGGTGCCTGCATCGAGACAGAACACGCCACCCCACTCGAAAGGGAGTTCCTCGCGGAGGAAGTCCGCATCAACCAGCAGTTTCTGGTCGAGATCGAAGGCGCGGATCTCGAGGACGAGGCCGACGTCGATCTGGGCATTGCGGGTCCTGTGGATCGTCGCCACCGAATTCATCGCGTGGATCCGAGATTCGAGCACCTCCAATTCGGATTCCCCAACGAGGTCGATCTTGTTGAGGAGGATCCTGTCGGCGAAAGCGATCTGAGCCTTGCACTCGTCACTGTCGTCCAGGTGGTGGACCACATGTCGTGCGTCGACCAGCGTGACGATGCCGTCGAGCCGGAACTGGGTCTTGATCTCCTCGTCGACGAAGAAGGTCTGGGCCACGGGCCCCGGATCGGCCATCCCCGTCGTCTCGACCAGGATGTAGTCAAATCGGTCCCTTCGGCGCAGGAGTTGGTTCAGGATGCGGATCAGGTCTCCCCGGACGGTGCAGCAGATGCAGCCATTGTTCATTTCGAAGACCTCTTCGTCGGCATTGATGACGAGGGCGTTGTCGATGCCGACTTCACCGAACTCGTTCTCGATGACGGCGATGCGGCGCCCGTGCTGGGAGGTGAGGATGTGGTTGAGGAGGGTCGTCTTTCCGGATCCGAGGAATCCAGTGAGGACCGTCACGGGGATGCGGGTGTCGGTGGGCATGGTCGTGCAGGTATTGGGGTCGTTGTGGAGTTGCTGGGAAAGGGACTAGGAATGATGTGAATTCCGACGAGGGATCCGTCTCCATCCCAGTGCGACCAGGAGGGCGACAAATGCGCACAATACGATGGCGGGCCCGGGTGGAATGTTGGTCTGGTTCGAGACCGCAATTCCGATGAGGGCGGCAACGACCGAGACGCCGGTTGAAACAAGGACGAGGCTCCAGAGACGCCCGGCCAGGAGGCATCCGATGCTTCCCGGCAGCACCAGAAGGGCAGCGACGAGGAGCACGCCTACGATTCGGGTGGCCACGATGACCGTCGCTGCAATGAGCAGCAGGAGACCAATCTGGAGGCGATGGGTAGGGATCCCCTCCGCTTTGGCGAGTTCCTCGTCGAAGGTCCAGGCGCCCAGTCCTTCCCAAGTGAGGAATAGGCAGAACATCACGAGACCGGCGAGGATGCCGAGCAACACGATCTCGAGGGGACGGGTGGTGAGGAGGCTGCCGAACAGGATATGCTCGAGATGCCCCAACCCACGGTTCCTCAGGGCCAGGATTGCGATGCCGAGGGCGAAGGCCGAGACGTAGCAGACGCCGACTGCGGCATCAGACTGGAGGCGCTGTGACAGTTTCGAGATGCCGAGGGCGACGAGACAGGTGAAGAGATAGGCGATGAGGTAGCTCGACGGGGTTGGGGACATGCCGGGTTGGGGAAGGATCAGGCCCACGGCAAGTCCACCGATGCTGGCGTGGGCAAGACCGTCAGCAGCGAAGGAGAGTCGGCGTAGGACGACCCACGGGGATAGGAGGCCGCAGATGATGGCCAAGAGGGTCCCTGCAGCCAGTGCCCGTGCGAGAAACCCATATCCAGTGAATCCGTCGAAGCTCATCCGATGCCCTCTCGGGGTGTCCCAACCGATTGCGCGATCTCATACCGCCTCAACTCGCAGGCGTAGGCATGTCGGATGGCGACAGGGTCGAGATCCTGCGCCCGGCCGTGCCAGTGAAGGGTGCGGTTCAGGCAGGCAATCCGCTCAGCCAAGGTGGTGATCAGCGGCAGATCATGGCTCACGAGGATTACTGTGATTCCTTCCGACACCAGCTGCTGCAGCAAGGAGCTGAACTGGGCCTGTCCCTCGGTGTCCACCCCGGTGGTCGGTTCGTCGAGCAGCAGCGCATCCGGATCCCGGAAGAGCGCCCGTGCGAGGAGCAGTCGCCTTTGTTGTCCACCCGAGAGATGGACGAACGGCTGACTCGACTGTTGTGTGAGACCGACCCGCTCGAGCAATCCGTCGGCGCGGTCCTGCAGGCGACGATGTCCTTCATCTAGAGGGCGACCTCGATGAGATGCGCCTTGGAGCAGGACCGCGCGTGCCGACAGAGGATAGGTCTGGTCGGCGCTCGTCCGCTGCGGCACATAGCCGATCGTAGGTGGGCGGCATCCGCTAGGAATCCAGTCCACCTGACCGACTTGCGACGGGATCAGGCCCAGCAGTGTCTTCAGCAGGGTTGTCTTGCCTCCACCATTGGGTCCGATCAGGCCCAGGAACTCCCCGGAGCGGACAGTCAGATGGATCCCTGAGAGGACCTCCCTGTGAGACAGGTTCACGGTGAGACCTGTGACCCTGAGGACGACGCGGTTGGAGCGTTGCATTTCAGGGTGTCCGGAGAACACGGACCAGGGTTTCTAGATTCCTCCGCTGGCGTTGCTGATAGGTGGCGGTGGGTTCCTCGGGAAGGATCGTCTCGCAGGGGTCGAGGCGCTCGACTCGTCCTCCA
>JBDLQQ010000031.1:0-3494 GCA_039800465.1 Verrucomicrobiota bacterium | reverse complement strand
CCAAAAGGGTGTAAGGTCTGCCAAGATCAGGTTCGGCGCCGCAATCTGGACCGATTCTTTCGTCAGTTTGGACTCCTGGAAAATGATCGATGCTGTCCGTGAGGGATTGGCGGCAGGGAATCTGTTCAATTCTGGGATGAGTCTCGATCGCTCCCGTTCTCCTCGAACCACTGCCACCTCCATCGGGATGCGACGAAGTTCAACTCCCTGATCAACGCCCCGTTCCGTCTTGCGGCGCAGATCGAGGAGGAGGCCAAGTGAAACGGCTGGGAGATCAAGATCACCCTGTTACGGGACACCAAAGGATCCGACACGGGTTCACCATCGATCTGGCGAAGCGGAAACCGTGCCTCTTCAATGACGTCGAGAACCTCCGCCTCTTCGAGAAGTTCCAGGACGAGCTGGAGAGGGTGGAGATTGAGGCCTATCCGGTCCGGCTGGGATACCTGTCGAAGCTCCGACTGGCCTACGTCCGCCGGCGCCCCGAGCTGCTTGTCTAGTTCAAGGCCCTCCTCCTGGAGCTCTGCGGGATGTCGATGCACAAGATCGAGGAGGAGATCCTGAAGGCGAACTGAGGGTTCGGGGCGTTGTCGGGTGATGAGCCCGCCAACCCTGGAGGGTGACCCCGGGGCTCAGAGCCACTCGAGCCAGGACATCACCGGACAGTGGTCACTCGGCCATTGTTCACCCTTGCGGAACGTCACGACCTCGGTGGCCCGGACCGACAGGGGGCCCCGGGCGAGGATCCAGTCGATTCGTTGGCCGTTTTCCTGGAGGGGGTTGAATCCATTGAAGGAATTCGCCCTCTCGTTGCGGCGTTCCGTCGTGAGGTACCAGGTGTCCTGGAGCGCTGCCGGATTCACGAGCTTGTCGTAGACCGGGTTCGCGCGGGCCTCGGCGTTGAAATCCCCGACGAGCAGCAGGGGAAGCTTCGGATCGGCCTGCTTGGCGATGCGTTGCAGGATCAGATCGGCGGCCTTTTCCCGGGCTCCCTGGAGGGCGTGGTCGAGGTGGGTGTTCCAGAAATGGAACTGGCGCCGGGTGGTGCGGTCGAGGAATCGGACCCAGGTGACCATCCGGCGATTGGTGTTGCCCCAGGTGGAGGATCCCATGACCTCCGGTGTGTCGCTCAGCCAGAAGTGGTCGTACTCGAGTGGTTCCAGGCGGTCGCCCCGGTAGAACACCTGCATGAACTCCCCGCGGCTGCCGCCATCCCGTCCAAGGCCGATGGAGTCGTATCCGGGCAGTTCCGCCGACAGGGATTGCAGTTGGCCGTAGAGTCCCTCCTGGGTGCCGATGACATCGGGCCGGTATTTCCGGATCAGCTCGCCCATGATGGGCCGCCGGGTCGGCCAATCGTTCGGGGGCTTCTCGCTCGCGTAGCGCAGGTTGTACGTCATGACCGCCAGCTCACCCTCCCGTCCCTTGGCCTCGGCGGACCGGGTGATGGACGTGGCAAGCAGTGGCGTGGCGATGGCGGTGCCGAGGAAGGTTCGACGAGTGGGCATGGCCCGACGCTGCGCGGCGTCGGCGAGGGCATCAAGTCTCGGATGGATCCAGGCGTCCGCGACGTCCCGTATCGGCGCAGATCCCCCGCTTGGATCCTCGGATGAACTCCAGGAGTTCGAGCGCGGGCGAACCGGCCTGGAATTGCTCTGAAAGGGTCTCCAAGGCGGTGGCACGGGGCAGATCCGATCGGAACAATCCGAGGTAGGTCCGCTTCAACTCGAGACGTTGTTCCGCCGTGAACCCGGCCCGACGCAGGCCAACGACATTGAGTCCGGCGATGCCGTTGTCACCGCGAGCCATGCAGAAGGGAGGCAGGTCCTGAGAGATCGCGGCCCCGCCCTGCATCATCGCCAGGCGTCCCACCCTGCAGAACTGGTGGACGAGGCAGTTTCCGGAGAGGAACACCCGATCCGCGAGGGTGACATGTCCCGCGAGCAGGGCGCCGTTGGCGAGGGTGTTGCCGTTGCCCAGCGAGCAGTTGTGACCCACGTGGCTCGAGGCCATCAGAAGGTTCTGGTTGCCGATCTCGGTGGCCTCATCGAGGCGGTTCGACCGGTGGACGGTCACATGCTCCCGGAACGTGTTGTCGTCGCCAATCCGCAACCGGGTGGGTGTCCCGGCATATTTCATGTCCTGCGGGGCATCCCCGATGACGCAACCGGTGTGGAAGCGGTTCCGGGCGCCGATCGAGGTGTGCCC
Organism: Verrucomicrobiota bacterium; assembly: GCA_039800465.1. GTDB lineage: Bacteria > Verrucomicrobiota > Verrucomicrobiia > Limisphaerales > UBA9464 > UBA9464. The sequence continues at coordinate 1,286 of JBDLQQ010000031.1, read as the reverse complement.
GGTGAGGTGGACGTGGGGGCCGACGATGCAGTCGGCCCCGAGAACCACGTGCTCGTCGATGAGCGCGTAGGCGCCGACCGAACAGCCCGGTCCGAGCCGGGCCCCGGGATGGATGATGGCGGTGGGATGGATCATTGGGCTGTTTGTGTCGGGCGGCGACCGAGGGCCTGCCAGAGCACCAGGGGTCCGGCAAGGGTGGTGGCACAGAGGGCGGCATTGGCCATCAGCAGGAAGGCCATGACTGGGCGGGGATGGACGTAGTCGATCCATTGGCCCCCTTCGTTCCGGAAGACGACCAGGGGGAGCGGCGCCCCGGCAAATCGCAGCTGTGGACCTACCGGGTATTCGAACCTCAGGGACAGCCAGACGCCGAGAAACGAGCCCAGGATCACGACAAGGCTGAACGCGGCCTGGATCCGGGGTGCGGCCTCCTGGCGTCGCAACCACTGGCGCATGAGGAACAGGAGCGCGAAGGAGAAGGTGAGAAAGGAAAGGGCCAAGCCGAGCGCCATGTCCGGCTAGGAATAAAAGTACCCCAGTTCCCGAAGCGAGCAGTAATCCTTGGGACGTCCCTCGATCGATCGGCCCAGGATGACATGGTCCAGGATCTCGATCCGCAGCAGCTGTCCGGCTCGGACCAGATCCCGGGTTGCCCGGATGTCGGCCTCGCTCGGGTTAGGATCCCCGCCGGGATGGTTGTGGGCGAGAATCACGGCATGGGCGTTCCAGGCGATTGCTGGACGGAACACCTCCCGGGGATGGACCAAGACGCTGTCGAGGAGTCCCTGGCTCACCGGTTCGATCCGGATGAGTCGTCGACGGGTGGTCAGGATGAGGACGACAAACCGTTCCGCCTCTAGGGTGGCCCAGTCTCCTCGGAGCAGCCGCGCCACGGACTCCGGGGAATCCAGGATCGGTGAGTTTGCCCTGGCCTCGACGGAGAGGCGGCGGGCGATCTCGAAGGCCGCCTTGAGGGCAGCGGCCTTGTTTCGCCCCATCCCCGGAATCCTGAGGAGCTGTTCGTGGGGACAACGGGCGATCGCCTCGAGGGAGCCAAAACTCCTCAGGAGTTCGTGCCCGAGATCGGCCACGGCACCCGATCCCCGGCACGCGGATCCCAACAGGGCGGACAGGATCTCGCCGGTCCCGAGGGATTCGACCCCGAGAGTCCAGAGGCGCTCCCGGGGCGCCTCCATCGGGGCGGGGTCCTGAGGGGATGTCGAGTCGGCCATCCCTGCGTTGTAGCCGACGCCGTCGACCTCTCGACAGAGCCTAAAAATGGGGAT
>JBDLQQ010000030.1:0-7157 GCA_039800465.1 Verrucomicrobiota bacterium | reverse complement strand
CCCGTGCGGACACCGATGTGCTCCGTGCAGACACACCCACCCAGTCGAACCGATACGGCGAGGCGGTGGCCTCCCCAATCACAGCCCCACCCTCCAGGAACTGCACCCTCTGGATCCCGTTGCCGTTCGCATTCACAGCCACCTCCATCGCAACGGTGGCCGGAGCGATCCAGCCGCCATTCGGCACAGACACATTCAGCACCGCCGTCGGCTTCGGATTCCCCACCACCACCGCGGTCGGTGCCGCGTCGACCGTCAATCCCTCCCCGTAGAACACCCGTGCGGACACCGATGTGCTCCGTGCAGACACCCCCACCCAGTCGAACCGATACGGCGAGGCGGTGGCCTCCCCAATCACAGCCCCACCCTCCAGGAACTGCACTCTCTGGATCCCGTTCCCATTCGCACTCACAGCCACCTCCATCGAAACAGTGGCTGGAGCGATCCAGCCACCATTCGGCACAGACACATTCAGCACCGCCGTCGGCCTCGGATTCACAACAACAACTGGAATTGGGGATGAATCGATGGTCGCGCTATCCTCATAGAAGAGACGAGCCGACACGGTGGTGCTCCGGGCGGAAACTCCACTCCAACTGAATACATAGGGTGCTGCCGTGTCCTCGCCCAAAACGACCGACCCCTCCAAGAACTGCACTCTCTGGACAGTGTTCCCATTCGCGTCTACCAGCGCCTCCATCTCAACGGTTGCTGGAGCAGTCCAAGGGCCGGGTGCAGACGGCAGTCGCAGCACGATGGTCGGGTCTGGATTGCGTTCCGGTATCGTGACCGCGATTGGAACAGATTCTAGGACATGGCCAGTGCCGAAGCTGGCACGACAAGTGATTTCGCAGGATCTGCCCGGCGTTGTCTGCCAAGGAAATTCATAAGGTGGATTGACATCCTCCGCTATGACCGTGGCCCCCTCGAGGAACTCCATCTTGGATATGGGCAGCCCTTCACAATTCGAGAGCTGTCCCCGAAGCAAAACGCGTCCAGCAGAGATGCCCTGAGCCTCTACCGCCACTCGCGCCGGGTGTGGCACATGGTTGATTCCGATGATTTCGGAGGCGACGGAGATGTGGGATTCAACGCCGTGATAGTAAACCTCAGCATGCACTTCAGAATACCCTGAGGAGGAGTTGATCCAACGGATCGAATAAGGAGGAACTGAGTCTTCACCGATCACAGTGTTCCCTCGCTTGAAGACAACGGTCCTCACGGGCATGCCCGTGTCGTCCACGAGGAGATCGATATCAACAGGTATCCCCGGGTAGATTGGGTATGCGGTGGAGGTCACCCTCAGGAGATGCCGAGGCATTCGCGGCTGAATGCGTTTTTCGAAACCCCAACCGTCATTGACCGACCCCTGAATCTTCAAACCCGTCTTCAAAACCAGGAATGGGATGACGGCAAACTGAGAAGCCCCTCCAATCTCAGACACCTCGACCTCGAATGGAGGCTCCTTGAGCTCCTGATAAAATGCGCCACGTGATCCGTCTGGTTTTCGATACGCAACCCAGATCTCAATCTTGTCGAGTTCATCCAGTGGAACTCCCACCCTAGCCCTGAAGTTCAGCGTAGCCGGTGCGATCGGTTCGCTCGATACCCCCCATGGAGTCCAATAGGAAGACGTCGCCCAGACAGCGACGCTAAGTTTCTCTTCCGGTAGCTCGACTCGTATTTCTGGAGAGTTTTCGCTCTCAAGCCCGACGCTATTCACCGACCGAACCGTAACATAGTAAGCGCGTCCACCTAGAAGCCCGTCGATCCTTGCGTGAGCCATCGGTGTGTTCACCGCGACTTTATAGGTGCCAGGCTGATCTCCGAGGTAGACCCTGTAGAACGCACCTTCACCCCCAACCGAGTGGTCCCATTTCAGTTTAATCGACCCAGCATTAGCCGCTGTGGTTAAAACCACAGCGACCAGGAACCTTCCGATCCAAAGAAGAATATTTCTCATGCCGGGACTGTTCAGATTTGCGAAGTGAGCCTTTCTCAACCTCGAAATATTATTATTCCTGAGAACGGCCGTTTGGAATCGGACCCAGACCTAGGGATGACCAAGAACAATACCCCGAACCTCTAAGAAAGAGCCCTAGGGGAATCACCTATATCAGCACTTTTAAATCATTTTAGAATCAAATCCGGACGTGAACCGACCACACCAACGGCAGGATGGTTGGTCCTAGATCAATTTCCATGACCCCTCGAGACCGCCACCATTCCAGAAACGAAAACCTCCTTCTGCATGAGCGGGATCTTGTCCTGGCCGGACACCTCAGATTCGCAGGCGTGGACGAAGCGGGACGCGGCCCGCTCGCCGGCCCTGTGGTTGCTGCCGCCGTCATACTCCCCATTGCATGGATCCGCGATGGACTTCCCCGACCATTCCAATCGCTGAACGACTCGAAAAAACTGAGCGGGGCCCAACGGGAAGGCTTCTTTCAGGGTCTCCGGGAAACACCTGAAGTCGAATACGGGATAGCGATGATCGATGCAGCAACCGTTGATGCCATCAACATCCTGCAGGCAACACACCGCGCCATGAATCAGTCCCTGCAGTGCCTCGCTCCCATTCCAGACCATGCCCTCGTGGATGGGAACCGGGTTCCCTCGCTGATCATTGCCCAGACCGCCCTCGTGAAAGGAGACTCGAGGAGCTATTCCATAGCTGCAGCCAGTGTTCTGGCGAAGGTCACGAGGGACCGGTGGATGGATGAGGCGGATCGACAATGGCCAGAGTACGGATTTGCACAGCACAAGGGGTATCCTACTGCAGAGCATATCGAAGCTCTCCGCCGATACGGTCCCTGCCCCATCCACCGACGGAGTTTTGCGCCGCTCCGCCCCACACAAGCAGACCTGTTTTCCCTGTGAGGAACCTCCTGGCAAGACTGCTCAACTGTTGGAGGGCTAACCCCAAGGAATCCTCGAACATCAGGCTAGGTCGTCTCGGAGAAGAGGCAGCACGGAAACACCTCTCAGCGGGAGGCATGCGATTCCTGACCGCGAACTATCGGACACCACGGGGAGAAATCGACCTGGTTTTCCGGGATCGGGACTGCCTCGTGTTTGTCGAAGTAAAAACCCGGTCAGAGGGCACCTGGACACGTCCTGCACTCGCAGTGAACCTCCGGAAACGGCAGCGGATTTCACGGGCAGCGGAGGCCTACCTGCGTCGGATCGATGCCGCGAGAGCAGTCTGGCGATTCGATGTCGTGGAAGTCCTTCTGAAGGAGGAGAAGGTCTCCCAGATCCAGCATCTAAGGAATGTCTTCGAGCTGCATCCCCGAGGGCCAGGCAGGCGTCTTGGATACGGGACTACTGGTTGACCGCCCTGACGAAGATCGGTCCACCACCGGTTGGAATCTGTACCGAAAAGGGAACCGGCCCCGTCTGCGCCACAACAACGGGGCCTTGGACCCAATGAATGAGATCCTCGGAATGCTCAACACCGTAGGTCAGACCCAACGCTCCGGAGAGTTGGCATCGGAGCATTCCGCCTGAGGCATCGACCACCCCCAGGGATGCTGGTGTTGGGGGCTCAGTAGGGAGGGGCTCAACGGCGAATAGGAACGTGTTGGGTGATGCCACCAGGTTGGTGGCTGCCCCTGCTAGACGCCCTTCGACCTGAAACGTCACCTCGTACCAGCCATTGCTGGAGAATCCCCAGTTGTAGTGTCCATGCCCCCCCAGAGCGGGACGCACCAACGAGTCCGGACCGATTCCAGTCCGGGTATCGAGGATCATGTTCAATCCGCCCGAGGGGTCGAACTGCCACAGGAAAAACCACCCTGGTGCGCGGACCTCCCGGAGTCGGATCGCAGGTGGCTCGGCGAACACCCCGGATGGAATCCCCTCCCCTGAGAAACCAATGAACAGCAGTCCCGGGTCTTGGGAAGCCGGTAGGATCCACAACGGCGAACCCGGCTCGCCGAACTGTTCAAACCCGGAAGGAATCGGCGTCTGGGCGGCCTCGCGGACGACGAGCACCACATTCGTGGAGGCATAATTGGTGGCCCGATCCCGGTCACGGACCACAACTTCAAGCTCGTTCGTCTCGCCGGGGTGATACTGTATTCGGAGATCCACATGCTCCCGGGACAACCAAACACGCTCCAATCCGGCGGCGCCCTGAACTGACAGGAGCGAAAGGATGGAGACAACGGTTGCGGCGAGGAGATGAGAAAAAGCGGCTCTCATGGAATGGCGCCTGGGTTTCGGAATTCCGGTTCAGGATGTTCTTCGTATCTCGACAAAAACGGACGCCACTGACCCGCGCATGGATTGTTGTTGGAGGATTATTCGGGAGGACGGGCAATGTTCTCCCCGCGATCCACTCGTTCCTTCAATCCCTTCGCCTGCAGCGGGAGCACATGACCGCAGGCGTACAGATAGTTGGCCGTGCCACGCGAGTGGTCGGGAGAGACCTGACCCGTCCGATGCCGGTCGGGCTGGATGTCATCGATGACTGCGGTCCAGCCCTTGGACCAATTGCGCGAGTGGGTGTGGTCGTTGAACCCACTGACACTGTCCATGGAATCGGTAACCTCGAACGTGGTGATCGTCTCCGTGGGATTCTTGAGGGAATTCAGGTTCCGGAATGATTCGATCACCTGGCCGAACCCAGACCGGAGGTCGACCGCGACGTATTCGTTCGGGATATAACTGCTGGCGTTTTTGGTCAGCCGCGCCTGCCTCCTCGGGTCCGTGGCACAGATCCTAACCTTGTCCGTGTTTCCCAAGTACGAGGCCATGCTGTAGATCCACGACCGATTCGTCTGACCCGTCTCATGCGTGGTCTCCGGGAAGAATCCGCGGTTGTCGTCCGCATACATTTGGATGGCCAGGCCCAGTTGGCGGAGGTTGTTGGCGCAGGCAGTCCGCTGCGCTGAGGACCGAGCCGAGGCAAGTCCTGGGAGAAGCAGACCTGCCAAGATCGCGATGATGGCGATCACGACCAGGAGTTCGATCAGGGTGAAGGCCCGGCGGGAGCAGGACGAAAAGCGTTGAATCATGGGCGAATGGGCGATGGTTTCCATCCGACGACAAGAACGTCCTCGGATCGCGATCCAGAGGGGATCGCAGGGGATCGACACGGAACAGGGCTAAGCCCAATGTGGCGGTCCCCGGGGGTCGCCCGGCGCCTCGACCTCTCGAGTTTCCAACCCCACCTCAGGCTCGATGCGCACCACTGTGACCCACTCAGCAAAGACCTCAGAGGACTCGGAGGTCAAACCGGGCAGGATCTGCTGCTGAACCCACCCACAAACCGCGCATCCATCGGAGTCTCCTGCCCCTTCGTCATCAGGGTGCTGCTCCTGCGCGGCCGACGCGTCCAGGTGACCATGGAGCGCCGCATGCCATCCGGGGTGGGCAGCCAGCACGCCCACAACAACCACCATGAGCACCACTAACGCTGCTGTAGCAGAGCGGAGCCCTGCGAGGCAGCGGCAAGAATGGATGGCTGGGTCGACCTGCAAACCTATTGCAAAATAAGGACGAAGCCGGTGGAGACAAGGTGTTTCCCGCTTTGGGTCTGCACCAGGAGGCTGATTGCTCCTCCAAGAGGTCTCTTCGGGCCACGGAACGGGGCGGTCCCGTTGGGCCGTTGGAACGTCATCCCTCTGATCCTGCCCGCCAGGACCTCACTTGGCCGTCGCTAGATACTCGATGAGGTTGCGCAGGTCCTGGCGTGAGAGCAGATCCCCGAGGCCCTCGGGCATTCCGCTGAGGCCTTTCTCCCGGGACTGGATGTCCGCCTTCTTGACGGTGACGAGACCCTCCTCTGGGGAATTGATTTCCAAGGCATCCGACGTTTCGGACTTGATGATCCCGGCATACGCGTTGCCGTTCTTGAGAGTCACGAGGACGCTTTCAAATCCCACGGCAACGGCAGCGTTCGGATGGACGATGGACTGGAGCACGTAGTCCCGCCCCTTTTTCTCCACCAGGCCGGTGAGTTCAGGTCCGACCTCCCCTCCCTCGCCATTGACTTTGTGACAGCGAACGCAAGCAACCTCGGCGCGCTCCACGAACACCTTCCTGCCTTCCTCGGCGTTTCCACCAATCAGGCACACCTTCCACGGCTCCACCCCAAAGGGTTTGCTGGCGGCGTGATCGGCCTTCCACCGATCCACCAGGGACTGGAGCGACGGTTGCTGGGACGCGGCATCGAGGACATCCAGCTGGAGCTCTGGCTGTACCTTGCCAACGAGCAGATTGTTGAGCCAGGTCCGGAGCTGTTCCACGGCCGGTTGACTCTTCAGCTTCCCGAGCGAGGCCATTGCGCTCTGCTTCTCAGCCAAAGTGCCCATGCGGATCGCCTCGATCAGCTTTGCCGTCGGATCCGCAGCGGGAGCCCCTCCCTCCACCTGTGCCTGGGGCGGAAACTCGACACTCATCTTGAGTGCCGCCTTGCGAACGGACTCCTCGGGGTCCTTCTGAGCCGCTTCGAGCGCGAGGACATACTGGCCGGTCTGGATCCGAGCCAAGGCCTGGATGGCGGCTACACGGAGAGATGCATCACCCTGACGTTCCCGGACGATGGATGCCAGCAGAGGCGCGGCCTCCTTGATTCCCAGGGAGCCCGCTGCTGCCGCAGCCGCAGCACGTACGGGGTTAGGGGCCGTGGACAGCAACTCATCCATGAAGGGCTTCAACGCCTCCAAGGGAACTGCCGTGTCCCTCACGAAAGCGGTGGGACGCCACAGACCGGTCACTCGGTCACGACCCGAGTTCTTCGCCCAGATTGACAGACAATCGAGCGCCTCGGCCCGGATCGGCTCGGCACCACGCCCTTCGGCTGAGAACTTCGCCAGCGCCTGGGCCGTCTTTGCCGTTCCAAACCGCTGGTTGGCATTGATCACACGACGAGCCAGAGCCGGATTGGAGTCCGGCCCGAGGGTCCCGATCAGCTCCGCCAGATCGACCATCGCCCCAGAGATCGGCAGGTCGTTGATGGCCCGGGCTGCCTCGAGGACAAGCCGCGGATCGGAGTCGCGGAGGAAAAGGGCGATCTCATGGCGTTCCAGGCGACGCATCGCCAGCAGGACACCCATCCGGACGGACGCGTTCGGATGCTTCGCAGAGGCCAAGAGCGCATCGAAGTCACCGATGCTGACCAGGGCCTGAACCGCTGCGTGGCGAACAAA
>JBDLQQ010000029.1:0-6015 GCA_039800465.1 Verrucomicrobiota bacterium | reverse complement strand
CAAGCACCAGAATAAAAACCCCATATATCGACCAGACAGAACATCATCGGTCAACACTACCCAAAATTCTCAACAATGCCCGTCTCCCGCCACACGGCGTCCCGCTTCGGCCCAAGCCACTGTGGCCAGTCGGCGGCGTGGAGCGTCGCCAACAGAAGGAACCCCATCGCGGGGATCAGGCCGATGCTACGGGACCAGGCCAGACCATGTCGGAACATCATGATGCCGACTTAACCGAATCCGGAAACGGCGGCGCAAGCCCAGGCTCTGGGAAACCCTGCACTGCCGTGTCCTGCAGATTCATTCACCGTGTCGCAAAACTTCCGCCCAATGTGGAGGTGAGCCGCCCGATGTGGACAACCGCTATTGGGCCTGCTTCCCTCCAACGCGTTGTTGCTGACGGTTCGCCGGAAGGTTCGGCAACCTGATCTAGGATTCAGCGCGGGCGTGGCGGAATGGCAGACGCGCCAGACTTAGGATCTGGTTCCGCAAGGAGTGGAGGTTCAAGTCCTCTCGCCCGCACCAAGACCAGCTACCCGTGGGAGGCAGAACTCCCATCGCCTCCGAAGCCTCAGGGTCTCAGGCTGCGCTCTACCCGAAGATCTGCCGCACCACCCGGCCATGGACATCCGTCAGCCTGAAATCACGGCCCGCATGGCGATACGTCAGGCGTTCGTGGTCCAGCCCCAACAGCGCCAACAAAGTCGCGTGGAGGTCATGGACATGCACCTTCTCGTCTACCCCGTAGAACCCGTAGTCGTCGGTCACACCATAGCTCGACCCCGCCTTCACCCCGCCTCCGGCCAGCCACATCGTGAAGGCATGGGGATGATGATCCCGTCCGTCCTCCCCCTGCAGCGTCGGCGTCCGACCAAACTCGCCTCCCCAGATCACCAGCGTCTCATCAAGGAGTCCCCTCGACTTCAGGTCGCGGAGCAGCCCGGCGATGGGACGGTCCACCTCGGTAGCGAGACGTCCGTGCTCCTTGGTCAGATCCGAATGCTGGTCCCAGTAGCCATGGGTGACCTGGACGAACCGGACCCCCCGCTCGCTGAAGCGTCGGGCCAGCAGGCATTGCCGGGCGAACGACGACGTCCTCGGATCGTCCAACCCATACAGCCGCCGGGTCGCCGCACTCTCGCGTCCCACATCCATCGCCTCCGGCGCCTCGCTCTGCATCCGGAACGCCAGCTCGAACGACTCGATCCGGGCCTCGAGCGCCGCATCCGGACCGGCCTGCGCCAGGTGATCACGGTTCATCGCGCCGATCAGATCGAGCTGCGCCCGCTGCAACGCCGGGTTGCCGGTGGGATCCTGGAGGTAGTTGATCGTCGCCCGCTCCACCGGCACCCCGCCTCCGATCGGTGTCCCCTGGTGCACCGCAGGCAGGAAGGCGCTCGACCAGTTCCCGACACCCCCATGGCCCGTGGTCGGGTTGATGGTGATGAAGCTCGGCAGGTTCCGGCTCTCCGAGCCCAGCCCATAGGAGATCCAGGATCCCATGCTGGGGCGGACCGCGTTGTCGGATCCCGTGTGGAGCTTCAGCAATGCCCCTCCGTGCGCCTCGTTGGTCCCGTGGACACACTTGAGGAAGCAGAGGTCGTCGGCACATGAGCCGACGAGCGGGAACAGGTCGCTCACCATCGCGCCGGACTGGCCGTACGGACGGAACTCCCATGGCGACCGACGGAGGTTGGAGGTCTTCGCGAACTGGATCCGGGGTTTCTCGAAGGGCAGGGGCTTCCCGGAATCGCGGATCAGCAACGGTTTGTAGTCGAAGGTATCCACATGGGAGGGCCCTCCGTGCATGAACAGGAAGATGACCCGCTTCGCGCGCCCCGGGAACGGAGGCGGTTGCGGCGCCAAGGGACTCTGCAATGGGTTGGCCCGGACCCGGCCCGGCGACGCCAGCATCCCCAGCAAGGCCAGGTGTCCGAAGCCCACCCCGGAACGCAGGAGCATCTGACGGCGGGACAGGATGGGGACGACGTCGGCCATGGCAGTCACTCCCGATACAGGAATTCGTTGGAGGCGAACAGGGTCTGACACCACGCCGCCCAGGACTCCATCTCCGCCGCCGGGGAGTCGCCCCGCCTCGCGCCCGTCAGGAACGCCAGGGCACGTCGGATCTCGGGATCCGAGGGAAGACGCGCCAGCGCACCCTCATAGGCCGCTCGGATCCTCGCCTCGGAATCCGCCGGGTGATCCTCGACAAGGTGACGGGCCATCGCCCGCGCCGCGTGCTTCACCAGGGGGCTGTTGAGGAAGAACAGCGCCTGGTGGGACACCACCGTGGGGATCCGTTTCGAGACACCCACGCTCGGGTTCGCGAAGTCAAAGAGAGTGAACACCTCGTAGACGCGGTCCCGGACGACGGGGAGATACACGGAGCGACGCTCGGACGCCGCCGACACCTCATCCGCCGGGGCATACTCATCGTTCTTCCAGTCCACGAGGCTCCCACCCGCCCGCAGGTCCAGTCGGCCCGCCACCGCAAGCAGGGCATCCCGGATCATCTCGGCCTCCAGTCGCTGCCTCGGGAAATGCGATAGGAGCCGGTTCTCCGGGTCGCTGGCCTCCACACCCGTCCCGCGGTTCCCACCGCTCCGATCCCCCGCCTGCTGCCAGGTTGCACTTCCGAGGAGGAGTCGATGGAGACGTTTCAGGTCCCAGCCGGAACGGATGAACTCGCCCGCCAACCAGTCGAGGAGCTCCGGATGCGTCGGGGGTTCTCCACGGAGACCGAAGTTGTCTGGCGTCCGGACCAATCCTTCGCCGAAGTGGGCCTGCCAGACCCGATTCACGATCACCCGGGCGGTGAGAGGATTCTCGGGGCGCGTCAGCCACTGGGCCAGTTCCAGACGTCCACTCCGATCGGCGCCGATCGTCGGCATCACCCCGGTGTGGGCCACGCGGACGAACCCCCTTGGGACCGGATCCTTTCCCGGGTTCAGGTGACTGCCACGGACGTAGACCGGGAGATCGACCGCCTTGTCGTCCTCCACCGCCAGGGCGAAGGCTGCCGGGGCAGGCGCCCGGGACTTCACCTCGTCCCGTTCCCGTTCCAACACCAGGAGCCGCTCCCGGACGTGGGCGGGGTAGAACGGTCTGGGGTTCTTCGGCAATTCGAAGACGCCCCCGGTACCGAAGAGGGCAGCGTGGGCCGGGGTGGGGTTCGTCCTTGCGAGGAATCCGGGGATCGAGTCGGGCTGCCCGGCCAACTCCCGGAGCTCGCGTCCGATGACGTTGGTCTCCGATCGATCCACCAGGAACGCCCGCAGTCGGGCCACCTGGTTGGTCTCCGGGATCTCCGGGGTATCCGATCCCGCCGCCAGCCTCAGGAAGAAACCCAGGTTGTTCCACCAGGAGTTCGTGAGGGCGACGTTCTCGGCCTGGACCCACTGCACCACCGCGTTGCTGGCGATCGTGAGGGCCTGGGCATGGGATTCGAGGGCGGCGAGGTCGGAGGCGCTGGCGATGCGGCGTTCGTGGAACTTCGAGACGAAGTTCAGGTTCTCCATGGTCCGGGTGCTCCGGAAGATCCCCGCCAGGGCGTAGTAGTCGCGGGTCGGTATGGGATCGTACTTGTGGTCATGGCATCGAGCACACCCCACGGTGAGTCCGAGGAAGGCCCGACTGACGATGTCGATCTGCTCGTCCACCAGGTCCATGACCAGCTTTGGCTTGTCCTGTTCCGCCAACATCTTGGGCCCCAGCATCAGGAATCCGGTCGCCGTCCACCGATCGAACCTCTCCGGCTCGGAGACACCCGGCGTCGGGAGGAGATCTCCCGCGAGCTGGCAGGTTGTGAAGGCATCGAAGGGGAGATTCCCGTTGAACGATCGGATTACCCAGTCGCGATAGCGCCAGGCGTTGGCCATGACCTTGTTCTCGTCCTGACCATTGGTGTCGGCATAGCGCGCCAGATCCAACCACCACCGCGCCCAGCGCTCGCCATACCGGGGTGATGCCAGGAGCCGTTCGACCAGCCGTTCTACCGCATCGGATCCGGTGTCGGCCACGAAGCGTTCCACCTCCTCCCGGGACGGCGGCAATCCAATGAGATCGTAGTACACCCGGCGGACCAGGGTCCGGGCATCGGCCCGCGGTGCCCGGCGGAGACCCAACGGCTGAAGCTTCGCGTCGATGAAGCGGTCGATGGGATGGTAGGCATCCCCCCAGGCTGAGGTACTCGGGAGGGGAACCTCCTGGAGCGGACGGAAGGCCCAATGGCTGGAACCCGGGACGGTGCCTTTTTCCGGGACCATCGGGGCACCGTCCCGCGGATCCTCAGCACCCTCCAGGATCCAGCGACGGAAGTCCGCGATGACAGACTCGGGCAAGCGGCCCTTGGGGGGCATCTGCAGGGCTGGATCCGAATGGCTCAACGCCTTGATCAGGAGGCTCCTGTCCGGATCGCCCGGGACCACGGCAGGCCCAGTGTCGCCGCCACGAAGGAGGCCAGCCCTTGAATCCACCCGGAGCCCCCCCTTCAGCACCCGGCTCTGGCCGCCATGACATTCCTCACACCGCTCGATCAGGACAGGCCGGATGCGGCGCTCGAAGAAGTCGATCTGTTCACCGGACGTCGCTCCAGCGGGACGAGGGCACAACGCACCCACCAGCGTCCCAAGGAGGACGCAGAGCCACGGAAGGCGAGTGGTGGGTTGGGGCATGAGTGGACGACGCCCAAGAATGCCGATCGACGGCGCAGATCTCCACCCCGCGTTTACGTCTCCATGCACAGGCGCGGGCACGGGGTCTCTGCGGGAGCACAGTCTCCGTCTTCACTCGCCTTTGTCTTCCTCCGCGTCTCCGCGTGCCCCCTGCCTCGAAGAGCACCCCTCACCCGGTCGTCCGGAGACCGCTCGCGATCGCGTTCACCGTGAGCAGGAGTTCCGGCAGACACGCCGACGCCCCCTCCGTGTCACCCGACTCCAGCAGGGACCTCCACCGGCGCAACAGGGTGATCTGCTGCCGATGGAGGACCTTCAATGGAGCCGCCCGCAGGGCAAGGGTCCGACCCAGACGCGGGCGATGCCGCGCGAAATCCGTTCCCAACAGACGGTTCAGGCCCTGCTGCGTGCGCTGCCACTCGGCCTCGATCCGGCTCCACACCCGTCCCCTCAGCTCCGCATCCCCGACCAGTCCGGCGTACTCGCGCATCACCTCGAGATCGCTGCTGGCCAGGGAGGTCTCGATGTTGGTGACCAGGTATCGGAGGAAGGGCACCTTCGGGAGCTGTTCCCTCAGCAGGCTCCACTCGGCGTCCGACAACACCGACAACGCGCTGCCCGAGCCATACCAGCCCGTCAGGTAGAACCGGGACTGGGTCCAGGAGAACACCCAGGGGATGGCCCGGAGATCGGTCAGGCTGGCCTTGCCGGTCCGACGCGAGGGTCGGGATCCGATCCGCGTGTTCTCCAGGACATCGAGCGGGGTGGCCTGCCGGTGGAAGGTGAGGAACCCGTCGGTCTCCAACAACGATCGGTATTCGTGACTGGAGGCCGCAGCCAGCTTGTCCATCAGGGGGATGAGCGTCTCGGGAAAGGCCGGGCGCCTCCGGTGGCGCCAACTCGTCGCCGTCACCCCGGCGAGCAGCAGTTCGAGGTTGTAGCGGGCCGTTCCCGGATTCCCGTATTTCTGGGCGATCGATTCCCCCTGTTCCGTGAGACGGATGGCGCCGCCGAGGGATCCCGGAGGCAGTGCCTCGAGGAACCGGTGGGTGGGTCCCGCTCCACGACTGATCGTGCCACCCCGACCATGGAAGAACTGGACCTCCACCCCGGCCTGTTCCCCGACCCGGGCCAGCCGGGCCTGCGCCCGCTGCAGTGCCCATTGGCTGGCCACGATCCCAGCATCCTTGTTCGAGTCGGAATAGCCCACCATCACCTGCTGGCGAGGTCGATCCGGCCGACCCGCCCGTCTGGCATGGAATCCGAGGCTGGTCCGGGTCACTGGGAACTCGAGGAACGCCCGGAGGATCTCCTGGCCCCGCTCCAGATCCTCCACTGT